>JAFKKM010000063.1 GCA_017305555.1 Hyphomicrobiales bacterium
GGCCACGGCACCGCCGAGCCACGTTGCAAACATGACGCCGGCACACGCCTCGCACGGCGCCTCATCAGGGGGAAGCATGAAACTCTACGATTCCATCGGACCCAATCCGCGTCTCGTGCGCATGTTCATTGCTGAAAAGGGTCTGAGCATTCCGACCCAGACCGTCGATCTGCGAGGGGGCGAGAACCGTCAGCCGGCGCATCTCGCGCGCAATCCGCACGGCCAGATGCCGACGCTCGAACTCGACAACGGCAGCTATCTCGCCGAAGTCACCGTGATTTGCGAATACCTTGAGGAAAAACATCCCGCGCCGGCGATGATCGGAACCACGGCCGAGGAGCGCGCCGAATGCCGGATGTGGACGCGCCGCATCGACCTCAACATCTGCGAACCGCTGACCAACGGCTTTCGTTTCAGTGAGGGACTGAAACTGTTCCAGAACCGCATCGTCTGCGTGCCGGAAGCTGCGCCCGGCCTGAAGAAGATCGCAGCCGATCGTCTCCGCTGGCTCGATGGTCAGATGCAAGGCAAGCAGTATGTCTGCGGCTCGCGCTTCACGCTCGCGGACATGATGCTGTATTGCTGGCTCGACTTCGGCGGGCAAGTGGGCCAGCCGCTCGACGAAGCCAACACCAATATCGCCGGATGGTTCAAGCGCATCGCCGAACGGCCCTCCACCAAGGCGTAATGCCATCGCGATGTGATCTTGCGCGGATCGAATCCGCGCAGGATCAAGCGACGAAAACACTACAGCACCAGCGGTGCATCCGGCAGTTCGTTGCGGCCACCGCGACCTTTCGGGAAATGCGTCGCGAGATGCTTGGTGACCGCCTGGACGCCGGCGATCACGCCCTGCTCGAAATGGCCTTTGCCGAACTCGATCTCCATTGCCGTGCAGATTTGTTGCCAGACGGCATGACCGACCGCCGCATCGATGCCGCGGTCGGCGATGATTTCGACATTGCGATCCGCCAGCAGCACGTAAATCAACACACCGCTGTTGTGCGCGGTATCCCAGATGCGCAGCCGTGAAAAAAGGTCGAGCGCCCGCTCCCGTGCCGACTGATCGCGAAACAGCGGACGGCCATCGAGCGCGCCTTCGACAACAAATCGAATCTGCCCGGCGTGAGTCGCCTCGCTCGCCTTGATGGCCTGCTCGATCGCGTCCAGCGACGCCTTCGGAAACGCCCGGTTGACGCGCGAGCGATTGGCGAGGAGGTGCTTGCCGATCCGTGCGATGCCCATCGTCACCATCTCCCCGATGCGCCGCCGCCGCCGAAGCTGCCGCCCCCGCCGCTGAAACCGCCACCGCTCGACCCACCGGACCAGCCGCCGCCGCTGCCGCCCGACCAGCCGCCTCGTCCACCGCCGGACGACACAACGCTGTCACCGACCAATGTAAAGACGAAGGCGATCGCACCGATAATCGCCGCAACCGCCAGCGCCCCGGCGAGGAACCAGATCACCAGCCCGACCAGGCCGCCGGTGACAGCAGCGCCGAGCAGCCGTCCAAACATCGCGCGGAAGATGCCGCCGAACACCAGCACGGCGAAGAACGCGACCGGACCAACGGATTCGAGGCTATCGAAAATATTCGCGCCTTGCTGCTGGCGCTTGGGTTCCGGCAACGGTTCGCCATCGATCACACCGATGATGCGGTCGACGCCAGCGGAAATGCCGCCGGCAAAATCGCCCTGACGGAATTTCGGCGTGATGATTTCATCGATGATGCGCTTCGATGTCACGTCGGTCAGCGCGCCTTCGAGGCCGTAGCCGACCTCGATGCGCAGCCGCCGATCGTCCTTGGCGACGACCAGGATCGCGCCATCGTCAATCTTCTTACGTCCGATCTTCCACGCTTCCGCGACCCGGATCGAGAACTGCTCGATGGTTTCCGGCTCGGTGGTCGGCACGATCAGCACGGCGATCTGGCTGCCCTTGCGCTGCTCAAACGCTTGCAGCGTGCCGTCGAGGGTCGCGATCTGCTCCGATGTCAGCGTCCCGGTCTGATCGACGACGCGGCCGGTGAGCGGAGGGACGGCGACATCGGCAACCGCGACGACGGCCCAGCACAACATCCATGCCAGCAGGACCGCCGCAACCGTTTTGATCGCTGTCATGCGCGATCCGCCGGCTTATTTGGCCGGCGCAGGCGTCGGAGCAGGCGCTGGTGCTGGCGTCGGATTGAAATCAACCTTCGGCGCGGTCGAGATCGCCTTCTCGTTATCAACGGTGAAATTCGGCTTTTCCTTGTAACCGAACATCATCGCCGTCAGGTTCGACGGAAACGAGCGCACCGTGACGTTATATTCCTGTACGGACTTGATGTAGCGGTTACGCGCCACGGTGATGCGGTTCTCAGTGCCTTCGAGCTGCGACATCAAATCGCGAAACAGCGCATCCGATTTCAGTTGCGGATAGTTCTCCGTCACCACCAGCAGGCGCGACAGCGCGCTGGAGAGTTCACCCTGCGCTTGCTGGAACTTGTTGAACGCCGCCGGATCATTGAGCGTTTCAGGCGAGACCTGAATGCTGCCGACCTTGGCGCGCGCATTGGTAACGCCGAGCAGTACGTCCTTCTCCTGTTGCGCGAAGCCCTTTACCGAATTGACGAGGTTGGGCACGAGATCGGCGCGACGCTGATACTGATTCACGACCTCCGACCAGCTCGATTTGATCTGCTCGTCCTGACTCTGGATCGCGTTATAACCGCAATTGGTCAGGCTCAGTGTCGCCAAAGCCGCCAGGACGGTGAGAAGCCGACGCATCAATGTCTCCTGTCATGTCGCCATTAAAAAGCGCCAAGCTGGCGCGTCGCGAGACACGCAGCAAGCACCTTCGAGCATACCTCAAACGGCGGCAAACGCCACGTTTGGCGGCTTACGGTGAAGTTCTACCGCTCTCTCAAGCGTTCGCGGCGCGCTTCTCCGCATCCCGGATCGCCTGCCAGATCTTCACCGGCGACAACGGCGTATCGAGCGTCGTGATGCCGAGCGGCGCCAGCGCGTCCATCACACCATTGGTGATGCAGGGCGGCCCGCCGATCGCGCCGGATTCACCACAGCCCTTGGCGCCAAGCGGATTGGTCCGGCACGGCGCGGAACCGTCGAGCGTCACTTCGATCGCCGGAATATCGCTGGCGCGGGGGATGCAGTAATCCTGATAGCTCGCGGTAAGAAGCTGGCCCTCCTGATCGTAGGCGACGGTCTCATACAGCGCCTGACCGATGCCCTGCGCCACGCCGCCATGCACTTGGCCGGCGACCAGCATCGGATTGACCGCGACACCGACGTCATCGACCGTCGAATAGCGCACCACGCGGGTCATACCGGTCTCCGGGTCGATCTCGACCTCGCAAATATGAACGCCGTTGGGCCAGCTCGGCCCGTCGACCTCACCGGTGCTGTCGACGCTGAGCCGCGCATTCTGTTCCGCCTTCGCGATGTCGAACAAGCCGATGCGACGGTCGGTGCCCACCACGGTGAGCCAGCCGTCGCCATACTCGATGTCCTCGACCCCGGCTTCCAGCAGATGCGACGCCTTCTCGCGGGCCTTGGCGATCAAGTCTGCTGACGACACCGCAACCGCGGTGCCGCCGACAAACAGCGAGCGTGAGCCGACGCTGCCGAACCCTTGCGCCAGATCGGTATCGCCTTGCACCACGTCGATCTTGTCGATCGGAATGCCGAGCGACGACGCGATCATCTGCGAATAACTCGTCTCAAGCCCCTGCCCCATCGCCTGCGTGCCGGAATGCAGCACAACACGACCTTCGGCCGTCGCGTGCAGGCTGACCTTCTCGCTATGCGCACGACCGCCGGTCCACTCAATGTAGCTGGTCAGGCCACGGCCATAGAGCAGCCCTTTTTTCTTCGCGGCTTTCTTGCGCGCGACGAACCCATCCCAATCCGCCTGCTCCGACGCACGCTCAAGCATGTGCGCGAAAGCGCCGCTGTCGTACACTTGGCCGGCAGCGTTGGTGTAAGGTAGTTGGTCGGACTGGATGAAATTGACCTTGCGGATCTGGCGCGGGTCCATGTTGAGTTGTCGCGCGGCGGCATCCATCAAGCGCTCGACGACGAACACCGCTTCCGGCCGACCGGCACCGCGATAAGCACCGACCGGTGCGGTATTCGTCATCACCGCCTTGACGTCGAAATGTACCAGCGGAAGATCGTAAACGCCGGTGGCAACGAACGGCCCGAGCACCAGCGGAATGATGACACCCGCGCCGGCGAGATACGCGCCGGTGCCGCCGAGCGAGCGTACACGATAGGCCAGCACGCGCCCCTTCGCGTTCAGCGCGAATTCGGCCGTCGAGGTGAGATCGCGGCCATGGGTGCCGCCGACGAATTCGTCGGTGCGATCACCGCGCCAGCGCACCTTGCGATTAAGCTTCACCGCCGCATAGGCGACAAGGCCGTCCTCCGGGTAAAGCCCGGTCTTCTGTCCGAAGCCGCCGCCCATGTCGCCGACCTTGACGTGAATGCTCTCCTTCGGCCGCTTCAGGATCGCATCGGCGAGAATATCGCGCGTCGACGTCGGCGTCTGCGATTGCACATGCACGACCAGCCGCCCTGATGATTTCTCGATCTCTGCGATAGTGCCGCGCGGCTCCATCGCCGACGGCACCAGCCGCTGACTGGCAACATCGAGCTTCACGACATGCTTCGCCGTCGCGAACACCTTCTCGACCTTGGCGGCATCGCCGTAGCTCATCGCCGCGACGATATTGTCCGGTGCCTCCTGCCACGCACGCGGCGCATCGGGTGCGATCGCGGCGACCGGATCGACCACCGACGGCAACACGTCGTAATCGACGACAATGGTCTCCATCGCCAGCCGCGCCGCATCCGGCGTCGTCGCGACCACCGCAGCCACTGGCTCGCCGGTGAAGCGCACGACCTCATGCGCCAGCAGGTAGCGCGGCGGCAGCAGCATGTCGGAGCCGTCAGGGCGCTTGAAGATCGGCAGCGTCGGAATGCTGCCGACATTATCGGCGACAAGATCCGCGCCAGTGAAGACGGCTTCGACACCCGGCATCGTTCGCGCGGCCGCGCTGTCGACCGACAGGATGCGGGCATGGGCGTGCGGCGAGCGCAACAACACGAGCCACAGCGCGCCGTCCGCCGGCTTGTCGTCGAGATATTTGCCATGTCCCGTCAGGAGCCGCTGGTCCTCCAGACGCTTGACGGGCTGACCGGCGCCGAAGCGCATGTTGGCTGGCAGAATGTTCATGCGAGAAAACCTTCGATCGATGGAGAGCGCGAAACGCGCAAGGTTATTCGAGACAGTGAACCGGCCGTGACGCGCCCGGTTGGCGGCGGCGGTTATGCGATGTCGGACAGCACGGCTTCGATCACCTTGCGCTCGTCAGCCGTCAGCGGCGATTGCGGCGGGATGGGATCGCCGACGTCGTAACCCTGGATGCTCAGGCCGGCCTTGATACAGGCGGCGAGATTGTACTTCGCGAACGCCTCATTCAGCCGCCACATCCGACGCTGCAACACCAATGCTTCGTCCCAGCGTCCGGCCTTGCACAGATCATAGAGCTTGACGCTGTCGCGCGGCGCGACGCAGGCCGGCCCCGCCATCCAGCCGCGCCCGCCGATCAGCATCACTGCCGCCGGAATGTGCGCCGACGCGGCGAACACATGAATCTTGTCGCCGCAGCGGTTCATGATCGACAGCAAACGGCCGGTGTTGGTGGACGCGTCCTTGATTCCGACGATACGAGGATGCTCGGCCAGACGCGCGATAACATCGAGCGTGAGATCGGAGCGCTGAAAATTCGGATTGGTGTAGATCACCACCGGAATATCGACCGCGTCGGCGATGGCGCGGAAATACGCTTCGACTTGCGCATCCTTGAGCGGAAAATACGCTTCGAGAATGGCGAGGATGCCATCGGCACCCATCTGCTGATAGGCCCGGGCCTGCGCCACCGCGTCCGCGATCGCCGTCGAAGCGACGCCGACGATCACCGGCACCCGGCGCTGCGCCGCCTCAATAGTGGTCCGCGCCACGGTGGCGCGCTGCTTGCTGTCGAGATAGGCAAACTCCCCGGTCGAGCCGAGCGGCGTCAGCCCGTGGACGCCGGCCTTGATGAGATCGTCACACAGCCGCCCGAGCACATCGGTGCGAATGCTGCCCGCCGCATCGATGGGCGAGACGAGATAGGGGAAAACGCCGTGAAAGCCGGAATGCGGATGGGTCATGGTGAGCGTTTTTGCGGGGAACACACGCCCTTCGTCAAGCATCGCGGCGGAATGGGTGGTTCCCGCCGTTATCCCTTGATCGCCGCGAAACCGGCTTCCAGCCCGGCGATCAGATCGGTCTGGGCCTCCATTCCCACCGACAGCCGCAGCAAGCTGTCGCTGATGCCGGCGACGCGCCGCGCCTCCGCGCCCATTTTCACATGCGTCATGGTGGCCGGGTGCGCGATCAGGCTCTCCACGCCGCCCAGCGATTCCGCCAGCGTGAAAACCTCGATGGCCTCGACAAAGGCCCGCACCGCCTCGGTGCCGCCCTTCAGTTCGAAACTCAGCATCGCGCCGAAGCCGGCTTGCTGAACCTTCGCCAGCGCGTGCCCGGGATGCGATGGCAGGCCGGGATAATACACCGCACGCACCAACGGATGCTTGTCCAGGAATACCGCGATAGCTCCGGCATTGGCCTGCTGCCGCTCGACGCGCGCGAACAGCGTCCGCACGCCGCGCAAGGTCAGGTAAGAATCGAACGGCGCGCCGGTGACGCCGACGGTGTTGACCCAGTCCGCCAGCGCCTCGACGTCCTCCTTGGCGGCGGCGATCACCGCACCGCCGACCACGTCGGAATGGCCGTTGAGAAACTTGGTGGTGGAATGCACGACGAAATCGGCACCCAGCGCGATCTGCCGTTGCAGTGCCGGCGACAGGAAGGTGTTGTCGACCGCCACCTTGGCGCCGACCGCCTTGGCCTGCGCCACGATGGCCTTGATGTCGGTTACGCGCATCAAGGGATTGCTGGGTGTCTCGATCAGGATCAGCGCCGGGCGGCGCGCCATCGCCGCCGCCAGTGCCGTCGGGTCCCCCAGGTCGACCAGCGCGAGTTCGATCTGCCCGCATTGTTCGCGGGCCGCCAAAAGCCGATGCGTGCCGCCATAGCAATCGTGCGGCGCGATCACGAGCCCACCGCGCGGCGCGCGCGCCAGCACCACGTCGATGGCCGCCATGCCAGAGCACACCACCACGGCGCCCGCCCCGCCCTCGAGCTTGGCGATGGTGTCCGCCAGCAGGTCGCGGCTCGGATTGGCGGTGCGCGTGTAATCATAGGGACCGGCCTTCTCGTAGGCAGGGAACGCGAAGGTGCTCGACAGGTAGATCGGCGGCGTCACCGAACGGAAGGCGGGATCGGTCGCGATTCCGTTCGCGACGGCCACGGTGTGGGGATCCCTGGGTTTCGGCATCGTCTTCGGTCCTGATTTGTCGTCACATGTCGCGCCGGCGACCGGTTCCGCAGACCCGGTTCCGCTCGGTTTGCGCCGCCTGTGTAAAGGCTTTCGGGGACAAAAGAAACCGGGGCGGCGCGGGCATCGAAACCCGGCCGCCCCGCTCTTTCTGCCCGGTTCCGGGCCGTTCCGCTCAGTCGTTGAAGTGGCGCCCTTCCGTCACCTTCGCGACATAGCCGGCGCGGATGGCGAAATCGCCGAAATGCTCCTTGGGCTGTCGCGCCTTGGCATAGTGGCCCAGCACCTTCTCCAGTGCCTCGAGGATGACCGGCTCGCCGACGTTTTCGAGGTACATCTTGTTGAGCCGCTGGCCGTGGAAGCCACCGCCGAAATAGAGATTGTATTTGCCCGGCGCGCGGCCGGTCAGCGCGATCTCAGCGATGTAGGGGCGCGCGCAGCCGTTCGGGCAACCGGTCATGCGAATGGTGATCGGCTCGTCGCGCAGGCCGTGCGCGTCGAGGATCGGCTCGATCTTGGACAACAGCGTCGGCAGATAGCGCTCGCTTTCAGCCATCGCCAGGGCGCAGGTCGGCAACGCCACACAGGCCATCGAGTTGAGCCGCAGCGCGCTGCCGACATTCAATCCCGCCAGACCGTACTCATCGAGCAGCTTGGCAATGATGAGCCGATCCTCGGGCGCGATCTCGGCGATGGTCAGGCTCTGGTTCGGAGTGACGCGGAACGTCCCCTTGTGAACCTGCGCGATGGCGCGCAGGCCGTCCATCAGCCGCAGCGCCGGCGTGTTGATGACGCGGCCGTTCTCGATAAAGACCGTGAAGTGATGACGGCCATCGTCACCCTGCACCCACCCCAATATGTCGCCGTTTGAGGTGAACTCGAATGGCTTCGCGGCAGCTAGCGGCTGACCCAGCCGGCGCTCGATCTCGGCCTTGATCCAGTCCAGCCCCTTGTCGTCGATGGTGTACTTGAAGCGGGCATGAAGCCGATTGACACGGTCGCCGTAGTCGCGCTGCACCGACATCACCGCGTCGATGGTCGGGATCAATTGTTCGACCGGGATGAAACCGATCACATCGGCCAGCCGCGGATAGGTTTCAGGCGCCTGATCGGTGCGCCCCATGCCGCCGCCGATGGCGACGTTGAAACCCTTCAGCTTGCCGCGCGACACGATGGCGATGAAACCAAGATCCTGCGCATAGACATCGATATCGTTGCTCGGCGGAACGACGAAACCGATCTTGAATTTGCGCGGCATGTAAGTGCGCCCGTAGAACGGCTCCTCGGGCTCCTTCACCTCGCCTGATTCCTGCTGGTACCAGATCTCGTTATAAGCGCCGGTCTTCGGGATCGCATGATCGCTGGCCTGCTTCGCCAGCGCATAGACCTCGGCATGGATCGCCGACAGATGCGGATTGATCGACGCCATCACGCCGCGGGTATCGTCGCCGCACGCCGCACGCGTATCCAGCAGCACGTCGCGCAAGCCCTGCATCAGGGCGCGCAGATCGGTCTTGAGAACGCGGTGAAACTGAAACGTCTGCCGCGTCGTCAGCCGCAGCGTATTGCCGGCATAATCGTGCGCCAGCGCGTCGAGCTTGAGCCATTGGCTCGCGCTCAGTACGCCGCCCGGTAAGCGCACCCGCGCCATGAAACTGAATGCTGCTTCCAGTTTCTGACGGCGTCGTTCGTCGCGAATGTCGCGGTCGTCCTGCTGATAGATACCGTGAAACTTCATCAGCTTGGTATCGTTAGTGGTGACCGCGCCGGTGATCGGATCGAACAGGCTCTCGTTGATGGTGCCGCGCAGTTGCCGGCTGTTGGCCTTCAGCGTCTCGTCCGGGCCGAGCTTGTCCAATGGTTGCGAGAGGTCGCGGCTGCGATCCAGCGTCGGTGTGTCGGTCATATCGGAGCCTCAGTAAACGTCGCGCTGATAGCGGTGGTCGCGCTGCAATGCCGCGAGATAATCGGCTGCCGCAGCGGCATCGCGGCCGCTTTCTTGCACGATGATATCGAGCAACGTCGCATGGACGTCTGGCGCCAGATGCGCGGCATCGCCACAGACATAGATGTGCGCGCCTTCCTCCAACCACGCATAGACATCGCGGCTGTTCTGGCGCAGGCGATCCTGCACGTAGGCCTTCGGTGTCCGATCGCGCGAGAAAGCCACATCCATCCGGGTCAGCACCTTGTCCTTCAGCAGCCCCTGCCATTCGGTCTGGTAGAGGAAATCGCTGCGGAAGTTTCGCTCCCCGAACACCAGCCACGACCGCCCGGACGCAGCACGCGCCTCGCGCTCCTGCATGAAGGCACGATACGGCGCAACGCCTGTGCCGGCGCCGATCATCAGGATCGCGGCATCGTCTTGCGGCAGGCGAAAATGCGGATTGCTTTGGATATAGACCGGAACGACGGCGTCCGGCGCAGCGTGCTCCGCCAGATAGCTGGAAGCAACGCCGGCGCGCGGCTTTCCGTCGAGATCGTAGCGCACCGTGCCGACGGTGAGATGTGCTTCGTCCGGAACGGCCGCAAGGCTCGACGAAATCGAATAGAGCCGTGGCTGCAACGGCCGCAGCCCGCGCAGCAGCGCATCCGCAGCGATGCCCTTCACCGGAAACTGGCGAATGATATCGACGACGTGATGCTCGCGCATGAAGGCCGAACGCGCCTCCGTCTGCTCCGGCCCGCGCAACCGCGCCAGCGCGGCCGCACCGCTCAGCTCCGCCCAGTGATCGATAAAGCGCGGCGTCACCGCGCTCACCTCGAATGCGGACGACAACGCGTCCCCAAGCGTGAGCTGCTTCTCCTTGACGCTGACCGGTGCATCCGCCGCAAGGTTGAGGCTTTCCAAAACCGCTACGACCACCGCCGGGTCGTTACGCGGAACGACGCCGAGCGCATCACCCGGCTCGTACACCAATCCCGAGCCTTCCAGCGACAGTTCGATGTGGCGCGTTTCCTTGCTCGACCCGCGCCCGGTCAGCACGATGTTATCGATGACCGTCGCCACAAACGGATTCTGCTTGTCGAAGGCGGAGGTCGTGGCCGGCGCGATAGTGGACGCGCGCGTGGTTACCGGCGTAAGCGTCGCCGTCGAGTCCTGCGGCGCGAGCTTCGCGACGACAGCCTTGATCCAGGCCGGCGCGGCTTCGTCGAAATCGACGTCGCAATCGACACGCGCATCAAGCCGCATCGCGCCGAGTTCTTCCAGGCGGCGATCGATCCGCTTGCCGCCCTCGCAATATTTCTCGTAGGTCGAGTCGCCCAAAGCGAGCACAGCAAATCGCAGGTCCGGCAGCTTCGGCGCCTTGCGGCCTTCGAGGAATTCGAAGAATGCGACGGCCGACTGTGGTGGATCGCCTTCACCATGCGTGCTGGTGATCACCAGCAGATCCTGCTCGTCCTTCAGCTTGCGCGTCTTGTAGTCGGCCATGTCCGACACCGTTGCCACGATGCCCTGCTGCTTCGCGGCTTCGGCGACGGTCTTGGCGAGACCGCGACTGTTGCCGGTCTCGGTGCCGTAGAGAACTGTCAGCGTTCGCGCCTCAACTGCCGGAGCCAACGGCTGCTCCGGTTTCGCGCGTTCGAGCACCGCGACCTGATCGAAGCCACTGGGGCCGCGCGCCGTTGAGCCGACGCCCGCGAAGTAACCGCTGAGCCACAGCGCCTGCGCCGGCTGCAGCGAGACCGCGAGGTCATTGATCCGTTCCCATTGATCGCTGCTCAGGCCAGGGCCCGAGAATTCCATCTTGGTCATCGCACTCTATCCCGGTGCCCTTCGGCGCTGCTCGATCCGCTTTGGCGCGGCGCGGATCATCGGACACGCGCCACCGTCGAAGACGAAATGGCCGCATTCACCGCTGTTGGTGTGTGAATGGACCTCAATCTAAAATCGGAATTTTCTTGAGCAAAATCAACGAGATTGATATTTTCTCAATCGTCGATGCAACGTTCGAGTTGTTCTCATCCGATGCGCGCGAACAGCAGGAATCTTGCGCGCGCCGTCGAAAGCGGTTCCGAAAGGCGCGACTCTGTCCACGACGCGGGAACGCCGGACACAAAAAAGCGGCTGACCGAATCCGGCCAGCCGCTTGCTTTCGTAAACGCGAAAAATCGATCGCGTCTTATTTCTTGATCATCGGGCAATTGCCGTCCTTGAGCGGACGAAACGCTTCGGCGGCAGGAATGGTCTGCACCAGCTTGTAGTAATCCCATGGCCCCTTGGATTCCGCCGGCGACTTCACCTGGAACAGGTACATGTTGTGGATGTGACGGCCATCCTCACGCACTGTGCCCTTGCCGAACAGCGGATCGTCGGACGGCATCTCCTTCATCTTCGCGATGATCGCCGGACCGTCCGACGTGTTGGCTGCTGCGGCGGCGCGCAGATAATGCAGCGTGCCCGCATAGACGCCGGCCTGAATCATGGTCGGCCGCTTACCGCCCATCACCGCCGCGAAGCGATCGGAGAATTTGCGGGTGCCGTCGTTCATGTCCCAGTAGAACGCCTCGGTGAGATAAAGACCCTTGGCCGTGTTCAACCCGATGGCATTGACGTCGGTGACCTGCATCAGCAGCGCCGCCAATTCCTGGCCACCGGCCTGCAATCCGAACTCTGACGCCTGCTTTACCGAGTTGATGGTGTCGCCGACCGCGTTGGCAAGCGCGACCACCTTCGCCTTGCTGGCCTGTGCCTGCAAGAGGAACGACGAGAAGTCCGCCGTACCGGTCGGGTGACGGACGCTGCCGAGCACCTTGCCGCCTTCCGCCTTCACCACGGCGGCCGCGTCGTGCTCAAGCGAATGCCCGAACGCATAGTCAGCCGTGACGAAGAACCAGGTGTCCTTCTTGGCGCGCAGCAGCGCCAGCGCGGTGCCGTGCGCCAGTGACCATGTATCGTAGCTCCACTGCACGGTGTTCGGCGAACACTTCTCGCCGGTGAGCAGCGAGGTGCCCGGACCGGACGCGATAAACGCCGCCTTGCTGCCGCGCACGACTTCCTGCACGGCCAACGCGACGGACGAGAACGGCACGTCGAGGATCGCATCGACCTTGTCGACGTCGATCCAGCGGCGCGCCAGCGTGCCACCGATATCGGCCTTGTTCTGATGATCGCCCTGGATCAGTTCGATCTTGATATCGGGCTTCTCTTTATGAAAGTCCTCGATCGCGAGTTTGGCTGCGGCAACCGATCCCGGCCCGGTCGAGTCCGCCGCGAAGCCGCTCAGGTCGGTCAGCACACCGAGCTTCAGCGTATTGTTGGGAATTTCCGCCTGCGCGGCCCCCATCGCCAGCATCAGGGCAGCAGCGCCCGCCAGAAAACCAGTCGTCGATCTCAGCATTCCATCTCACTCCCGTTTTTGATCTTGTTGAAGTCCAGTCGAACGAACGGCACCGCCTAACGGCGAAGGCCGCTCAACACCTCCTGTGCGACATCAATGCGGACGGTGCCGCGTTCCACCAACGCCTTCGCGACCGCATCGATCTCCTCACCGACAGCGCCGGCCATCATCGCTATGTTCTGCGCGTGCAACCCCATGTGCCCAGCCTGAATGCCGGTGGTGGCGAGCGCTTTCAGCGCCGAGAAATTCTGCGCGAGGCCGACGGCCGCGATGATGCGGGCCAGCCGTTCCGCCGTGGCCACGCCGAGGATTTTCAAACAGGCCTGCGCGGTCGGATGAATCTTGGTGGCACCGCCGATCAGGCCGACCGCCAACGGCAATTCGATCGAACCTGAGAGATTGCCATCGGCATCGATCTCGTAGCGCGTGAGACTCGTGTAACGGCCGCTGCGTGCCGCGAAGGCATGAGCGCCTGCTTCCACCGCGCGGGTGTCGTTGCCGGTGGCCAGCACCACGGCGCTGATGCCGTTCATGATGCCTTTGTTATGCGTCGCGGCACGATACGGATCGGCCTCGGCGAACTGATAGGCGCTGATGATGCCGTCGCGCACGCTCGCGCCGCCGATCTCGTCGAGCGTCCATGTCGCATGAGCGCGCGCCAGTCGCCGGTCCGCCAGATTGGAGAGGATGCGCAGAAACACCTTGCCGCCGCTCCACGCCGCGATGTGCGGCGCGATCTTTTCCGCCATGGTGTTGACCGCATTCGCCCCCATTGCATCGCGGGTATCCACGATCAGATGCGTGATCAGCATGACGCCGCCGAGGGTGTCGAGAATCCGTACCTCGAGGTCGCGGAAGCCGCCACCGAGCTTGACCAATAGCGGATCGCAGTCGTCGCAGATGCGCTTGATCTCGTCGCGCCTCTCCAGCAGCCGCAGCCGCGCCGCGTGCGGATCTGACACGCCGACCGCCTGTACCTGCGCGATCATCAGGGTGCCGGACACCGACGTCGTGAATCCGCCGGCGTAGTTCTGCCGAGCGGCGTTGCAGACCGCCGCAACCACCGAGGATTCCTCGGTCGCCATCGGCACCAGAACATCCTCGCCGTCGATCCGCAGGTTGGTGGCAATGCCGACCGGCACGTTCATCGTGGCGATGACGTTCTCGATCATCTTGTCGGCCAGTTGCACCGGCAGGTTGCCCATGTTGGCGAGATGATCGACGGTTGCCTGATCGAGCCCGGCGAATGCCGCCACCAGATCGAGCCGCTCGGCCGGGGTCTTGCGATGAAAGCCAGCGATACGCGCGCTGCGATTGCGGCCATGCCCGGGGATCGTCATTCCTCACCTTCCCTGTCGTCAGGCCTGTCTATCGGCCGCTGTTGGTTGAACCGTACGCACGGACAGGTACAGTACAAGGAACGCTTTGCGCATTTTGGACGACACCCGTACCAGCAAGCCGATGGGTACAGTTGAGCAACCTGATATTCGCGGTGCGCGATCCCGCGTCGAAAGCATCTTCGACGCCATCGCTGGCCGGATCGAACGCGGCCTGATCCGGCCTGGCGAGCGGCTGCCGTCGATCCGCGTCGCGGCGAAAACATTCGGCGTCTCAAAAAACACCGCCGTCGATGCTTACGATCGCCTCGTCGCATCGGGACAAGTGGAGAGCCGGCCCGGCTCCGGCTTCTATGTCTCGGCGCATCGACCCAAGCGCGCGGAGCAAAAATCGCCGGACAAGATCGAGGCGGTCGACATCGTCTGGCTGCTGCGCGAGCAACTCGACAAGCGCTACGAAGTACGGATCGGCGACGGCCGGCCGCCGGCGGCCTGGATGGAGGGTTCCGAAGTCGGCGCGCATCTGCGGCCGGTGACGCGCCCCGGCAAGCGCCAGCTGCCGGAAAGCTACGGCAGTCCCTACGGCCTGCTGCCGTTGCGCCAGCGTATCGCGCTGATGCTGGCGGAGCGCTCCATCAACGTCGATCCAACGCAGGTGTTGCTGACGCAAGGCGCCAACGATGCGCTCGACATGATCGTGCGGCATTTCGTCGAACCGGGAGACGCGGTCCTCGTCGACAATCCCGGCTATTACCCGCTGTTCGGCAAGTTGCGGCTGGCCAAGGCGAAGCTGATCGGCATACGGCGCAATGCAGACGGCCCCGATCCCGACGAGCTCGCACGTCTCGCCGCGACCACCGGCGCGAAATTGTTCTTCACGCAGTCGCTCGCGCACAATCCGACCGGCTGTTCTATCACATTGCCGGTGGCTTACCGGCTGATGCAGGTCGCAACACAGCACCATCTGCGGATCGTCGATACCGATCCTTTCGCCGATATCCTGCCGGCCGGCAGCCCCCGATTGGCGGCGCTCGATCAGCTCGACCGCGTGATCTATGTCGGCACCTTCGCCAAGACGCTGTCGGCCAGCCTGCGCTCCGGCTACATCGCCGCCGATGCGGACACGATCGGCGCGCTCGCTGATCTCAAGATGATCACCCGTGCTAATAGCTCCGGCTACGTCGAGCAGATCATCTACGACCTGATCACCAGCGGGCGTTACCGCGGTCATCTGAAACGTCTCGGCGGACGCATCGAGGTCGCCACCGCGGCTGCGCATCACAGCCTGGCGAAACTCGGCCTGCCAGTGTTCGGCCATCCCGGCGGCGGCTTCTACATGTGGTGCGAACTGCCGCCCCACATCGACGACAAGCATCTGTCGAAGATCGGCGCCGCGCAGAGCATCCTGCTGGCACCGGGCTCGGCTTTCAATCCAGATGCGACGCCGAGGCCGCCAGCGATGCGGGTCAACATCGCATACGCGGGCGATGCGCGCTTTGCCCGCTTCATGCGCGAAAACGACGCGACTTTCGCCCGTCCCAAATAGCTATTCCGCCGCCTCGCGCACGGTGATGCCCTGCTCGATATCGAGTTGCAGGATGTCGTTGAGGCGATTGAAGGCACCGCACAGCGCGATGCGCCAGGTCAATTCGACGATCTGCGCTTCGCTGAAATGCTGCTTCAGTCGATCGAAGATTTCATCGCGGGTGCGATTCCAGTTGGTGGTGACCGCGATCGAATATTCGACGATCAGCTTGTCGAGATCGTCGAGTTCAGGATGGTCCTTGTAGTCGAGCAGCCGCGCCGCGCCCTCCTCGGAGACGCCCTGCACCGCCAATTTCGGCGCGTGATGCGAGACGCAATAGGTGCACTGGTTGAGCAGCGAGACGGTGACCAGCGCCAATTCCAGATGGCGCTTTTTGATGGCCCCTTCATCGGCCAGCGCCACCAGCATCGACCAGGTGTGATCGAAGATCGGCGGCCGATGCGCCATCACCCCGGCCTGGTTTTCGAACGGCCCATAGGTCGTCATACGGTCCCACAGCGGCTGCAAGGCTGCCGGCAAATCGGCTTTGGTCTTGATCGAAATACGGCTCATTGCAGCACTCCACGTTCGCTGTTCGTATGTTTCAATGTCTGGCGACCGGTCAGCAATTCTGCTCGAATCCGCCGAGAGCGGCGGTGAGATTGGCGCCGAGAATATCCGACAGATAGCCGCCCTCCTGCACGAAGACGGTCGGCAGCCCGATCGACGCAATGGCCGCGCCGATGCGGTGAAAACCATCGGTGGTCACCGCAAGGCCCGCCAACGGATCGTGCTCTGACGCATCGAGCCCGAGCGCGACCACCAACGCGCCGGGCGCGAATGCCGCCAGCATCGCCTTGGCGCGCGCCAGCGCAGCGATGAAACCATCGTCGCCGGTGCCGAGCGGCAGCGGAATGTTGAGATTGGCGCCCAGCCCCGCACCGGCGCCACGCTCATGCGCGTGTCCCCACACGAACGGATAGAACCGCGTGGGATCGGCGTGAATCGAGATCGTCAGCACATCGCCGCGCTCGTAGAAAATTCCCTGCGTGCCGTTGCCGTGATGCACGTCGACATCGAGGATCGCCACGCGCTCATGCCTTTGTCGTAGATGCGCCGCGGCAATGGCGGAGTTATTGAGGAAGCAGAAGCCGCCCGCCATGTCGGCGAAGGCGTGGTGCCCCGGCGGCCGGCACAGCGCGTAGCTCGCCCGCTCTCCGTCCATCACCAGTTGTGCGGCAGTGACCGCGACGTCGGTTGCGGCACACGCGCCTTTCCAGGTACCGGGGCCTATCGGGCACGCGGTATCCGCGGTGTGCCAGCCCAATTTGCCGGTGATATGCGTGGGATAGGTCGCTGCGTGGCGCACCGGATGAATGTTGGCGATCATCTCCGGGCCGGAGTCGCCGAGCGCGACCCACTCATCCCAAGCCTCGGCGAGAAAGGCGAGATAATCCGCGCTGTGCACCCGCGCTCGCGGCCCCTGCCCGAATTCCTGCGGCGCGATCAGCGTGTGACCGCCCGCCTTGACGCCTGTCAGCAGACGATCGGCTCGCTCCGGCTGTTCGGTGGTGCGCTTGACCACGCCACGCACCAGAAAGAATTGCGGATCGTGGCTGCGGTGGAGTTCGCTGTAAACGGCTTTCAAGGGAGACTTCCTGCGGAACGGAGCTGCAATCTGCAAACCGACAGCGTACCGCCGCAGTCTGCAAGGGCAGTTTAGGCCGAAAACGCAACCGGGGTCATCGTGCGCCGCACCACGAAGATCGGAGCCTTCGCCTCACCCGCCGGACCTGCGCTCGGTCTGCAACACCTCGAATCCTTCAAACTTGGGATGTCCGAGATAAAGGCTTTCGCCGGTTGCGTTGCCGGCGCGGGCATGAGCACGTCGAAACGCCTCGGATTTCGTCCATGCCTCGAAGGCGGCGCGATTCGCCCAAATGGTATGCGATGCGTAGAGCGTATGATCCTCGGCGACCGGCCCCTTCACCAAATGAAACTCGACGAAGCCGGGAGTATCGCCGAGATAAGATTCGCGATTGGCCCACAGCGTCTCGAACGCCTGCTCGGAACCCGGCTTGACCTGAAACCGGTTCATCGCAATGAACATGCAAGCATCCTCCTGCTGAAAATCTCTATCTTGTGTCGCGACCATCATAGAGAGCAGCGAACGTCTATGCGAGCACGCAATCCGCCGCAACGAGCATCTGGCCATCCGCCTCCGCTTCGAGATCAACAGATCTGCTTCCTCGCTCCCGGCAAATGTGACCAAAATGAGCGATCCGCTTCATTTCTCGTTCAGGCAAGGCGTTTTTCAATGCCGGACACCCAACAGCACGGAGGAACAGATGAAGATTCTTGCATCGGCGTTGTTCGCCGCCGGCCTTCTTGGCATGGCATCTACAGCGCAGGCGCTACCCGCGGCGCCGGCCACGAGCGCGCCTCATGCAATCACCGAAGTCGGCTGGCGCTGTGGGCCGGGTTGGCATGTCAATCGCTGGGGTCATTGCGTCCCGAACCGACGCGTTTATCGCCCTTACCGATATTGGGGGCCACCGCGCTTCCACCGCCATCACCATCATTGGCGGCATCATCAGTGGCGGCACCATCACCACCGCGGACACCACCATCATCACCGCGGACATCGTTTGTGATCGCCTAAGCACCACCCGCCTCGTTCCACGAGGCGGGTTTTTCATTCGAGCGATCCAGGGCACGATCCGCTGTCGGAAGCTATCTCATCCCGTAACGCCATCGACCGGGCGAAATATCGCAACAAATCGGCTCAACAGATCGCCGCACCTTGCGAAGCATGGCGACCTGTCGAAGCTGGGTACGGCTGGATAACGACACGAGCACGGATATCCGGCAAAGCCTCGATTACTTTGCCGACGTATCAATATTTTCCCCGAAAAATTTCCACGCCTTTCCGTCAAACTTCGCCATCTTGAAGATGTGATAGGCGGAGTAGTCAGACGGTGTCGTTGAAACTGTCACGCCCGGCAGGAACAACGGCAGCGAAACGTGTGTCAGGTGGGTGGCCTGCTTGACGAGATTCTCGCGCGTGAGATCGTCACCACAAGCCCGCAGAAGAAACTCCGTCATCTGCGCAACTGTATATCCAACCTGCACGCTGCCATCGATCGGATTACCGTCGGGGTACCACTCTTTCATGAAGGCAAGATAATCCTTGACGCCCTTGTCCTCATCCCATGCGGGATCCCCGATCACCTTGGCCGTGAACGCGCTGATGAGACCCTTGGAGGCATCGAGTCCAGCCGGTTCGAGGACGCCGCCGATCGACGCGCCCACGGAAACCATGAAGTGTGCCGGCTTCCAGCCGAGGGCATTCACCTTACGGATCGACTGGGCAGCGAATTTTGGCGTTGCGATCGTCAGCAAGGTATCGGCGCCAGATGCCTTGAGGTTGACGATCTGCGAGTCGATCGTCGGATCGCTGACCTCATAGCTCGCTTCCTTTATGATCGACGATGCCTTGTCGCCGAGACCTTCCTTGAAGCCCCTGAGATAGTCCTTTCCGAAATCATCATTCTGATAGATGACGGCGATCTTCGCCGACGGCATTTCCTTTGCGACGTACTTTCCGTAGATACGAGCTTCCTGCTCGTATGGCGGATAGAATGGGGTGGCCCATGGAAAATCTTTCGGATCGTTCCATTTCGACGCGCCCGAGGTGATGAGGAGTTGGGGGACTTTCTTCGATCTCAGATACTTATGAATTGCTGAATTCGTTGGCGTACCAAGGGCGCCAATAATCGCCAATACGTCATCCTGCTCAACGAGCCGGCGCGTCTGTTCCAAGGTTTTCGGCGGGCTGTAGCCGTCATCCATCGATAGCAGCGTGATTTTTCGCCCGTTGATGCCGCCCTTACTGTTGATCATTCTCCAGTAGGCCGTCTCGACCTTCCCATTCACGCCATAGCCGGAGGCGGGGCCGCTGTAGGGCATCGTCTGCCCGATTTTAATCTCGGTATCGCTGGCGCCAGCGTCGTATCGCTTATCGCCGGCGAATGCCGCAGTTGCTGTTAAAACTGCGATAGCCGTTACCGAAGCAAGTAAAGTTGATCGCATAGGCTTCTTCTCCCCAGACACAGTCGTTTTGTCGACCTGTTAGGGCTATAGTCATTCCATCGGTGTCGATGAAGATCAAGCGCGCGGCCCGGAAAAATCGATCGAGATGGCAAGTGGATGCGCGTGCCGAGGCGCTCGTCCCTGCATCGACCACGCTCGGTGGCACTCACACCACCCAATCGAAGTCGGCATGGCGGGTCGTCTCGAAGACGCGACCATCGGCGCCGCTCAATGCGATGACACCACCCCGCGGGTCCCGGCCGACGCGGATGCCGTACCTCAACGGTCGCGTCGATCAATCCGGCTCGGCCAGTGTCTCATCGCGATTGCGCCTCTGCTGGAACTTCTGGCGCACGTCGTCGGCGAGAAGCGCAAGCGATCCCCTCACCGCGCCTGCGCCGATAACGGAGCGCAGCGTGACCACATCGGTGGCGAGCTTGTCCTTGAACGCCTCGCCGCCGCAAAGCAGATCGACCATACCGAGGTTGTGATCGATCGACCATTGCACATAGCTGAAGATCAGACCCATCCCGGGCGACGCGCGCGCGAAGTCCGGATCATAGGTCGTCACCCAGGCCATCATCGTATCGCGCTGGGCAAGGTTGACCGAAATGGCGACCGGGGTGCCATCCAGCTCGATAACGAACAGTCGCAATATGCCGGCCCGTGCCAGCACATCGACCAGCGCTGCAAGCGTCGATTTTCCGTCGTCAAATAAATCTGATGTCTCGGCGTTCTTTTTGAGCCACTTTCGTTTGAGCTCCGACAGCCGGTCGAGGACAGGGCCGAGCGGCTCCTCAGCTCCAAGCAGGCGGAACTGTACGGTTCCCGACTCTTCGAGGATCCTGATGCCCCTGCGGTAGTTGTGACGGGTCTTCTTGGGATGGCTTGCCAGCCATGCCGCGCCGCTTTTCCAATCACCGGCGATGCGAGAACTGACCTCGTATCTGTGGTTCGGACGAAGTTTGACCCCGTGCGCTTGTCCGGGTTTGAAGACCTGCCATGCCGCTGCATCCGGCAAGAGCCGGGTGATGAGGACCAGGTCGAATCCGCCAGCGTCGCAAATCGTACCCCACAACTTGTCCAGCGCTGCGTCGGAGCATTCCGGCGCGCGAAGCAGATCGCCATAATCGGTGTAGGCGACGGCCGCCCATTCCAGAAAGCGCAACCCCTTGCGCCGGGTGATCGCCAGAGGAAAGACGGCAACCAATCTGTTGTCGTTCCAGACCAGGCCGATGCGCAGCACGGTCTGCGTCCGGTCGTCGATGGTTTTCCACCACGCCGAAATCCAGTCGTGGCTCTGGAAAATGAGGGCATCGCAATCAGACGTCAGCCGCGTCCATTGGTCCTTGATCGCAGCCAGGCGTTCGGTGGACTCGACGATCTCGAGATACTCGGCATTTACGGCGCCAACCGATGCGAGCGCATTCATGATGATGACACATCCGGGGTTTGCGGGCTGAGCGTCGTGCGATTTCGCTGAAAGCGACCGGCGATGACACGCCACATTTTCCTGAGCGGCAGGATGTAAAGGCCCGCCAGCGATTGGTAGTCCCTGACATCCCGATCGACGAGGCCGAATTTCAGTTCTTCTCCGGGCGTGGGCACGAATGACGTGCCGAACAATCGATCCCAGAATGAAAACAGCAAGCCGAAATTCTTGTCATAGTGGCGCGGATCGACGCTGTGATGAATCTGGTGCCAATGCGGAGAGAGAACGAAGTTGTCGAGAGGGTCGAAGGAAATCGGCAGGTGAGTATGCCGCACGAAATCCATCATCAGGATGTTGCGGAGGACATAGACATTCAAACCGAAGACCACGACTTCCACGGGATTGAGTGCGAGCACGCTCCAGATGCCGAAGCAGATCCCCGGGATAACTCCGTCCCAGATACGGTTCATGAAGTCGTCGAGCGGATGCACGCGATCCTTGGTGATGCCGACCATGACCTCGGCGGAGTGATGCACCTTGTGCAGCTCCCACAGAAATGGGTAGCGGTGCTGCGCGACATGATAGAGATAATAGGAGATGTCGTAGGCCAGCAGCATGGTCGCCGTGAACATCACCAGCGTCATCGGCCCCGGTGGCCCGTCGATGAGCGGTCCCTGGACGCCGAACGCCCAGCTTATGGCGCGATTTGTCGCATACCCCATCGCAGTCACGAAGGTGATGCCGGCCGGAATGAGCAGAAATGGCATTATCAGCCGCTTGGTGACCCAGAACATCACGTCGGCACGCGCCGACGGATGCAGAATAACCTCCGGAGGGAACATGAAGCTGAAGAAATCCCTGACCGACCTGTCTTCCGCTTTTATCTTTTTGAAGTAGACGACCAGCGCGGAGACAAGCGCGGTCCCGAGAATAAGGCCCCAGGTGACATAGTCGATATGGTGAAGCTTATCGGCTATTTTGCCAAGAATTTCAGAGACCATGGTAACCTTAGCGCCTGTTAAGGACTTGGATCCGGGACAGGCTGCGATGCAGCCGATGTTTCGATACGTCGGCAAAGGGCCGACCGCAGGCTGATACGGGGCTTACCTGCAAGCCGTGACGAGTTGGTGCGCAAAAACGCCGCAGCTCATCTCAAGCCCGTTACAGGCTCCGGTCCGCTCACGACGATAGATAAATGAATACATCGGAACGGCAATCTCTTTACTGTTACGGGGTTAACATCCGATGCTCCGATTTGTAGAAAGCCGACGACAACAGCTACGCCGCTCGTTGCCTTAGGCTCCGGCTCATACATTCGTGATCAGACTGCCCATGCCGCGGACCTGAAAAGTCGCTGGCTTTCATTTTCCGGGAATCAGCGTCCTTGTTTCTCCGTTCCACATTGATCTACGGCCCAGCAATCCTGTTCACGCGAATTTCCGCGTTGCTTTTGCTGATCGTGGTGACTCGTCTCATCAATCAGGAAGAATATGGTCTTCTGACACTGGTGGTGACGGTCGGAGAAATGACTGACGCTGCCGTCACCAACTGGCTGCGGATCGCATTGCTCAGGCTTGGCGGCACGGGGAATATCAGCCGCGGCAGCCTCGTTCTGGCCGGCAAGGTCATGCTTTTTACAACAATACTGGCCCTGGCGATCGCGGCGACGGCTTCGGTTTTTGTCGTGCCTGTGCGTTGGGTCGAATTCTCCATCGCCGTCTGCACCTATCTGGTCGTCAGCGCCATCGGGCGCTTTGCGTTGACCACGCTTCAGATGCAGCAGCGACATTCGACCTACTCGTTGCTCGAATGCTTGCGCGGCTTGCTGCAACTGGCTTTTCCCATCGGCGCGATCGCGATTTTTCCAAAAACCTTTCTGGTGGTATCGCTCGGCACAAGTGGCGGTATGCTCATCGCGGGCGTCATTGCCTTTGTCGTCGCATCGCGACGCGTGACCGCCGGACCGGCGCGCTTCACCGCACACGAGCTTTTTTCGCTCGGCCTTCCACTTGTCGTCGTGGCGCTGGTGGGGTTCGGCATGAACAGTTCTGAGCGTCTGTTTCTAAATGCCTTTCACGACGCAACGGCCGTCGCTATTTTCGCCGCGGCTTATATCCTCGCACGCCAGCCGATCGACATCGTCGGATATGCCATCAATGTCGGCACATTCCCCGAGGTGATGAGCCGATTCGACGAGGAAGGGCCGACCGCTTCGGGCGAATTGCTCTCACAAGTCATGGCCCTGATGATGCAGCTTTGTCTTCCGGTCGCGGCCATGCTCGTCGCTCTCAACGGAGAGATCACCGAACTATTGTTGCCGCAGAGCTATCACGGACGCACAGGTCTGCTCTTTCCCGCCGTCGCGTTCGCCGCGGTGTGCGCAAATCTGACAAGCGTGGTCTATGGTGCCGTCATCCATGCACACAAGCGGCCGTGGCTGTTGATCATCGCCACCTCGCTAGGGTCGGTCGCAACCATTGCGCTATCGGTCATCCTGATCCCGAATCTGGACGAGCTTGGCGCCGCGGTTGCGCTGGCAGGCGGGTCTGCGATGGCCCTGGGAGCCTGCGTCGTCATCAGCGAGCGCCTAACGCCCATTCCGGTCCCGTGGCGCGACATCGCGCTTTCGCTCGTTACCGCGTGTGCGACGGGCACCGCTGCTTATCTCGCCGCCACCGTGCTTCGCGATATGCCGGTTCTGATACCGCTGGCTGTAGGGGGAACCGCAGGGGCTTCAATGTTGCTGCTGATGACATGGCTGCTTCGTCCCGCCCTGGTCCGAAAAGTTTTCACCACAATACGCCGCAACACTGGCACCGCGCAGGGGTGAGAAGGTGAGAACGAGCCTCGGAAGTTCGGCCCCATGGGACCCGAAGCCGCGGCGAGCTGAGCTTCGACGCTGATCCCTCAAACTTCGTACCGATCAACGTGCGTCGCGCGCTCGAGCCATGGTGATCTGCCAACCGGCTCACCCGGACATTGTCCGATAGCGTGTCTACTGCCGACCTTAGCGGCCCTTGAAGCGCGGGGGACGTTTCTCCACGAAAGCCGCCGCGCCTTCGCGCAAGTCTTCCGTAACGAAGGCGCGCCCTTGCGCCACAGCCTCGCGCTCCAGCGCATCCGCCAACGGCGCGCTCCAGGCGGCTTCGACCTGCGCCTTGATCAGACCAATACTGACGGGCGGCCCGTCCGCGAACTTTTGCGCGACTGCAAAGGCCTCGTCGAACAGCACCGCATCGTCGACCATCTTCCAGATCAGCCCCCATTGCGCGGCCTGTTCGGCGGTGAGCGGCTCGCCAAGCAGCGCCATCGCGCGAGCGCGCACAACCCCGATCGCGCGTTGCAGGAATAGCGACGTGCCGGCATCCAGCGCGGCGCCGAGCCGAACGAAACTGAGCACAAAACGCGCCGAGCGTGCGGCGATCACGATGTCACCCGCGAGCGCGATGCCGACGCCCGCGCCGGCAGCCGGCCCGTTGACGGCGACGACGATCGGCTTGTCGCTGCCGCGCATCTTTTCAATCAGTGGGCTAACCAGATCACGCAGTCGCGACGCAACGCGCTCGCCAGCATCGAACGTATCGCCGCCAAGCTGCGCACCGGAGCAAAATCCCTTTCCCGCGCCGGTCAACAGAATCGCACGCACTGCACTATCCGACAGGGCAGAATCCAACGCCGCATTCAGTTCCGGCAGGAGACTGCCGCCCAACGCATTGTACTGCTCCGGATTGTTGAGGGTAAGAATGGCGACCCCACCGCGACGCTCGGTCAGAACCATCGGCATATGCGTTCCCTCCTACAGCGATCGTGCGATCAGCAGTTTCATGATCTCGTTGGCGCCGCCGTAAATCTTCTGCACCCGCGCATCGACGAACATGCGCGAGATCGGATATTCTTCCATGTAGCCGTATCCGCCGTGCAGTTGCAGGCATTCATCGATGGTTTCGACCTGCTTCTGCGAACACCACCATTTCGCCATCGAGGCGGTGACGGCGTCGAGATCGCCAGCAATCATCCGCCCAATGCAATAATCGACAAACACGCGCGCGATCGTCGCTTCGGTCTTGCGTTCGGCCAGCGTGAAGGCGGTGTTCTGAAAGTCGAGCAGTGCCTTGCCGAACGCCTTGCGTTCCTTGGTATAGTCCGCCGTCAGTTCGACGGCGCGCTCCATCGACGATACCGCCCCGATCGCGATGATCAGCCGCTCCCACGGCAGTTGCTGCATCAGTTGCACGAAGCCCTGCCCTTCCTCGGGTCCGAGCAGATTTTCGCACGGTGCGATGACATCCTCGAAGAACAGTTCGGACGTGTCCGCCGCAGGCAAGCCGATCTTGTCAAGCTTCCGGCCGCGCCGAAATCCCTTGGCGTCGGTGGTTTCGACCACGATCAGCGACAAACCCTTCGCGCCTGCGCCCCCGGTGCGCGCGACCACAATGACGAGATCGCAGGTCTGGCCGTTGGTGATGAAGGTCTTCTGGCCGTTGATGACGTAGTTGTCGCCATCGCGTTTGGCCGAGGTACGAACGCTTTGCAGGTCGGAGCCAGTGCCCGGCTCAGTCATCGCAATCGCGCCAATCAATTCGCCGCGCGCCATTCCCGGCAGCCAACGCTGCTTCTGCGCCTCCGAGCCGTACCGTTCAATGTAATGCGCGACGATGCCGCTGGAGACGGTAACCCCGTTGGTCAGTTCTGGAACGATGCGTTCGAGATCCTCGAACACCACTGCGTCATATGCGATGCTGCCGCCAAGACCGCCGTAACTTTCCGGGATACTGGGCAGCAGCGCGCCCATCTGGCCGAGCGCCAGCCACGCCGAGCGATCCACCAGCCGCTGTTTGCGCCACGCTTCAGCCTGCGGCGCGAGGTCCTTGGCGAGAAACTTGCGGAACTGGTCGCGGAAAGCGTCCAGTTCCTCGGTCATCCAGGGCGAGCGGTACTGCATCAGCGTTGTCCTCTAAATGATCAGGCCACCGCCGCAGACGATGACCTGTCCACTGATGTAGTTGGATTCCGGGCTACAGAACAAGTACACCGCATCGGCCGCTTCCTCCGGCGTGCCGCCACGACCGAGTGGAATCATCCGCGACATGGCATCGAGCATCTGGGGCTGCACGCCGACCTTGATGTCGCGCCCGGCGACGTCGATGGTCTTCTGCTGCGCTTCGATCGGCTGCGTCAGCCGGGTATTGATCAGGCCGAAGGCGACGCAATTGACGTTGACCTTGTAGCGTCCCCACTCCTTGCACAGCGTGCGGGTGAGACCGACCAGCGAGGCCTTCGCCGAGGAATAACTCGCCTGCCCCGCATTGCCGTAGAGGCCCGCAATCGAGGAAATGTTCACCACCTTGCGGAATACCTCGCGGCCGGCTTCGGCTTCCTTCTTCGCCATCACCCGGATCGGCTCCGCCGCCGCGCGCAGAATGCGGAACGGCGCCACCAGATGCACGTCCAGCATCGCCTGAAACTGCTCGTCGGTCATCTTCTGGATCGTCGCGTCCCAGGTGTAGCCTGCGTTGTTGACGAGAATGTCCAGACCGCCGAGAGATTCGAGCCCTGCGCCGACGAAACGATCGGCGAAGCCGGCTTCGGAGACGCTGCCGTTGACGGCAACCGCACGACCGCCGGCCGCCTTGATTTCATTCGCGACCGCATCGCCGGGCGCGGCGTCGAGGTCGTTGACGACGACGCTCGCGCCTTCACTCGCCAGCTTCAACGCGATGGCCCGACCGATACCGCGACCCGAACCGGTCACCAGCGCGACTTTTCCTTCAAGCTTTCTCATGGGTATGTCCTGAACGATTGCGATAAATCAACGTGCGACGATGGCTTCACCGAGCAGCTTGGCTTCGCCGGCGTCGTCCTTGGCGACCAGCGCGATCTTCATGCACGGCTCGCCGTTGTGATCGATGAACTCGGTGACGTGGCCTTCGCAGGTGAGGCGCGCTCCGAGTTGCGTGATGGCCGCGAACCGCGTCGAGAAAGCACGGATATCCTTCGGGCGAACCGCATCGGTCAGCGCATGGCCGAGATAAGCCATCACCAGCATTCCGTGCGTAAAGACGTCCGGAAATCCGGCCTTCTTCGCGAAATCGAGATCGACATGGATAGGATTATGATCGCCCGACGCTCCGCAATAGAGCGCGAGCGTATGACGCGTGATCGGCGCGAACGCCTTGTGAACCACGCGATCGCCGACCGAGCGGCCTGATGCTTGTGTCACGTTGATGCCGCCTTTGGATTTCGCACCACAATGGTCCGCGTCATATCGGCAAGATGGACGCCATCCTGCCGCGTGACTTCGGTGACGACGGCGATCAACGTCATCGCACCGCCCTTCTTGTCGGTCACGTCGGTGACGCGGGAGCGGAATGTCAACGTATCGCCGACCACCGCGGGCACATGATAGGTGAAGCCCTGCTCACCATGCAGAACCCGTGCGAGATCGATATCGAGTTCGGTGAGAAACTCGAACGGGTTCTCTGCGTCCATCATTTCAAGGCAGAAAAGATAGGTCGGCGGTACGGGAATCGCCGAATATCCCTCGGCCCGCGCCGCGTGCGCATCGCGATAGATCGGGCTGCGTTCCCCGATCGTCTCGCAGAAATAGCGCAGCCGGCCGGGCTCGACATGCGCGGTGACGGGCGTGAAGCTGCGCCCGATGGCGGATTGATCGACCATCCGCCGACCTCACACGCGCTCGTACAGCGAAACGACGCAAGCGCCGCCGAGGCCGAGATTGTGCTGAAGCGCCAGACGCGCGCCATCGACCTGGGTAGCTTCCGCCGTGCCGCGCAACTGGCGCGTCAGCTCATAGCATTGCGCCAACCCGGTGGCGCCCAACGGATGTCCTTTGGACAGCAGACCGCCGGACGGATTGGTGACGACCTTTCCGCCATAGGTGTTGTCGCCGTCGTCGATGAAACGCGCGGCTTCGCCTTCGGAACAAAGACCCAGCGCCTCATAGGTGATGAGTTCGTTGTGCGCGAAGCAGTCGTGCAGTTCGACGACGTCAAGATCGCCCGGGCCAACGCCGGCCGCCTCGTACACCTGCTTCGCCGCCGCCTTGGCCATATCGGAGCCGACGACCTGCATCATGTCGCCGGCATCGAAGGTCGAAGGCGTGTCGGTGGTCATCACCTGTGCGCGAATGCGAACATCGGCACGGAGACCGTGTTGCTTCGCAAACTTCTCGGACACCAGGATCGCGGCGGCAGCCCCGCAAGTTGGCGGACACGCCATCAGCCGCGTCATCACGCCGGGCCAGATCACCTGATCGTTCATGACGTCGTCAGCGGTGACTTCCTTGCGGAACAGCGCCAGCGGATTGTTCTTCGCATGGCGGCTGGCCTTGGCGCGGATCTTCGCGAATGCGTTCAGCGGTGTACCGTACTTCTTCATGTGGCTGAGGCCGGCACCGCCGAAATAACGCAGCGCCAAAGGAATGCCGGGCGCATCGATCAGCTTGTCGGCGGCGGCATCGAAATCCTCGAACGCGCTCGGCCGGTCTGTATACACAGAGCCCAAAGCGCCCGGCTTCATCTGCTCGAAGCCCAGCGCCAACACGCAATCGGCCGCGCCTGATTGAATGGCCTGTCGCGCCAAGAACAGCGCGGTCGATCCGGTCGAGCAGTTGTTATTGACGTTGACGACGGGGATGCCGGTCATGCCGACCGGATAAAGCGCGCGCTGGCCGCAGGTCGAGTCGCCATAGACATAGCCGACGTAGGCCTGCTGCACGGCCGCATAGTCGATGCCGGCGTCACTCAACGCGCGCCGCAGCGCCTCGCTACCCATCACATGATACGGCTCGCTCGCACCCGGCTTGGTGAAGGGAATCATGCCGACTCCGGCAACGTAAGCCTGTGAAGACATTGTCGACCTCCTTAAATGACCCTATGGACTTTTTATTACCCTTGGGTAATATACGCAAGACGTGCGGGAGTCAACGCCCGTCGAAGGATTGCAAATGGATACGCGCACCCCTGCCCCGGAAAGCTCACCCTGGCTGCCGTTCGAAAGTCGCCGCCGCGCCCGCGACGAAAAGCGCGAGGCCGTGCTGCGCACCGCCGTGCAGCTTTTTCTCGAGCAGGGCTATCACCGCGCTACCCTCAACGAGGTCGCGGACCGACTGAACATCACCAAGCCGGCGCTCTACAATTACTTCCGCAGCAAGGAAGACATCCTGTTCGAATGCTGGGTCATGGGACAGGAGCGCGTCGAGGACCGGATATCCGAGATCGAATCCGCCCACGAAAACGGGCTTGCTACGCTGCGAATGCTGGTGCACGCTTATGCTGCCACCATGGCGAGTGACTTCGGCGCCAGCCTTGTGCGCTTCAACGTCGCCGATCTCTCCGAGCCCAATCAGAAGATCACGCTCGCCGGCAAGCGTCGCATCGATCGCGCGTTCCGCAACGCGATCAAGCAAGGCATCGCCGATCACTCCATCAAACCGTGCGATGTGAAGTTGACGGCCTTCGCCATTCTCGGCGCACTGAACTGGATCGGGCATTGGTACAAGCCCGGCGGTGAATTGTCGCCCGATCAGATCGCCGACGATTTTGCGATCCGGCTGACCGCCGACATCGCCAAACGACCCGACAAGAAACCATCCGAAAAGAAGGCCACGAAGCCCGTTCGGAAAAGATCAACACGCTAACATTCCTGGAGGAAAACATGAACGTCACGCATGGTCTGCGGCGCGCGCTGCAAATCAATCCGCATGGACTTGCCACCGTGTTTCAGAACCGGCGCCGGAGCTGGGCCGAGATCGGTGACCGGGTGGCGCGGCTCGCATCCGGGCTTCATGCGCTCGGCGTTGCCGAAGGCGATCGCGTCGCCCTCCTGATGCTGAACTCCGATCGCTACCTCGAACTCTATCTGGCGGCGGCATGGGGCGGCGCCGTGATCGTGCCCCTCAACATCCGCTGGAGCCCGCTCGAGAACGAGGACGCGCTGCGCGACTGCCGCGCGAAGGTGCTCGTCGTCGACGCCGCCTTCGCAGCAACCGGGGACACGCTCGCCAAGGCCCTGCCCGAAATGAAACAGGTGTTCGCCGACGACACCGCTTCGCCTGCCGGCATGGAAACCTACGAAGCGCTGATCGCGCGCAGCAATCCCGTTGCGGACGCAATGCGCAAGGGCAGCGACCTCGCTGGCATCTTCTACACCGGTGGCACCACCGGACGCTCCAAGGGCGTGATGCTCAGTCACCAGAACCTGATGGCGAATGCGCTGAACGCGCTCGGCGAAGGCATGTTTCCCGCCTCGTCAATCTATCTTCACGCGGCGCCGATGTTCCATCTCGCCAATGGCGCGGCGATGTATTCGCTGCTGCTTAGCGGCGGCTCCAACGTCATCGTCCAGAGCTTTACGCCCGAGGGCGTGATGGCCGCGATCCAGACCGAACGCGTCACCGACGTACTGCTGGTTCCGACCATGATCCAGATGCTGGTCGATCATCCGGCGCTGACGTCCTACGATATGTCGTCCTTGCGCGATATCACCTATGGCGCATCGCCCATCAGCGAAGCACTGCTGGATCGCACGACAGCGGCCTTGCCAAACGTGCGCCTGACCCAGGCTTACGGCATGACCGAACTCTCGCCGATCGCGACGCTCCTGCATTGGAACGATCATATCGGCGACGGCCGCGCCAAGGGACGCCATCGCGGCGCGGGCCGCGCCACGCTCGGTTGCGAAGTCCGCATCGTCGATGCCGACGACAAGCAGGTCGCCACCGGTGCCGTGGGCGAGATCACCGTGCGCGGCGACGTCGTGATGATGGGGTACTGGGAGCGGCCCGAGGAAACCGCGAAGGCGGTCGTCGACGGCTGGATGCACACCGGCGACGGCGGCTACATGGACAAGGACGGCTTCATCTACGTCGTCGACCGCGTGAAAGACATGATCATCTCCGGCGGCGAGAATGTCTATTCGGTCGAGGTCGAAAACGCCATCGCCAAGCATCCCGCCGTCGCGCAATGCGCGGTCATCGGCATTCCGAGCGCGCAATGGGGCGAGCAGGTTCACGCCGTGGTCGTGACCAAGAGCGGCGCGACATTGACCGAAGATGAATTGATTGCCTTCTGCAAGACGTTGATTGCCGGCTACAAGTGTCCGCGCAGCGCCGACGTCAGCGAAACGCCACTGCCGCTCTCGGGCGCCGGGAAAATCCTCAAGCGCGAACTGCGCCGGCCGTTCTGGGAGGCCCAGACCCGACAGGTCGGCTGACGAACGCGAAAGGACGATATCCGGAGAGGTTACCGGCGGCGATCATGGTCGAAGCCGGTCCCGAAATACAAAAATTGAGGCAAACCGCGGAAGCGCCTCGGATCGAGGAGGAGACATGCCTGAATTCAAGGCGCTGATCTACGACGTGCCCGAGCCCGGCATCGCGCGAATCACGCTCAACAAGCCGAACATGGCCAACGCGCAGGACACCGCCCTGCTCTACGAATTGAACGACGCGTTCGACCACGCC
>JAFKKM010000064.1 GCA_017305555.1 Hyphomicrobiales bacterium
CGGCGGCGGAGAAGCTCGGCATCGACCTGATCTGGTTCGGCGTCATCCTCGGCGTCACCATGCAGACCTCATTCATGCATCCGCCGTTCGGATTCGCGCTGTTCTACCTGCGCTCAGTCGCGCCGAAGGACAGTTACATCGATCGCGTCACGCAAAAGCGGATGGAGCCCGTCACTACCGGACAAATCTATTGGGGTGCGGTGCCATTCGTCGTGCTCCAGGTGGTGATGGTGCTGCTGGTGATCCTGTTCCCGTCGATGGTGATGCACTACAAGGGCGCGTCCGCCAACATCGACCTCAACAAGGTCAAGATCGAAGTCCCGCAGATCGAAATGCCGCCGATGGATTTCGGACCGCCGAAGTTTTGAGACGGCTTCCTCACCAACCCGTCATTGTGAGGAGCGTTAGCGACGAAGCAATCCAGACTGTTCGAGAAAGACTGGATCGCTTCACTCGCAATGACGACCTTTGATGACTGCGGATAGCAACGTCAGCCGCCGCGCCGAGTCCTTGCAATTTCCCACCAACAAAAAACCCGGCCTCGTGAGGCCGGGTTGATGGATCGTCCGGTGATGCAGCCGCTTACTGGCGGGTGCGCGAGCGGATCATGAAGCTGTCGTTGGTGTATTCGGCGACCTGCCACCACAGATATTCGTCGCCGCGATAGGCCTGCATCGCGTCGATCACCTTCTTGAAGGTGGGGTTCTTCGCCGAAATGTCCGCCCACAATTCGTTGGTCGCCTTCAGGCAGGCTTCCATGATCTCGGTGGAGAACGGGCGGAGCTGGGTGCCGGAAGCCACCAGTTGCTTCAGTGCCTTCGGGTTCTGCATGTCGTAGCGCGCCGGCATCCACAGCGTGGTGTTAGCGGCGGCGTTGCGGATCACGGCCTGATAGTGCTTCGGCAGCGAATTCCACTTCTCCTCGTTGCAGAAAGCGTGGACCGACGGACCACCTTCCCACCAGCCGGGGTAGTAATAGAACTTGGCGACCTTCTGGAAGCCGAGCTTTTCGTCGTCATAGGGGCCGACCCACTCGGCCGCGTCGATGGTGCCCTTTTCCAGCGACGGATAGATGTCGCCGCCGGCAAGCTGCTGCGGCACGACGCCGACCTTCTGCAACACCTGACCGGCAATGCCGCCGATGCGCATCTTCAGGCCGGACAGGTCGGCAACGGTCTTGATCTCCTTGCGGAACCAGCCGCCCATCTGGGTGCCGGTGTTGCCGCACGGGAAAGCAACGACCTTGTACGGCTTGAAGAACTCGTCGGCGAGTTCGTTGCCGCCGCCCTGATAGAGCCAGGAGTTCTGCATACGGGTGTTAAGGCCGAACGGCACCGATGCGAAGATCGCGAAGGTCGGGTCCTTGCCGACGTAGTAATAGGAAACGGTGTGGCTCATCTCGACGGTGCCGTTGGCGGTGGCGTCGAAAGCCTGCAAGCCGGGAACGATTTCGCCAGCCTGAAACAATTGGATCTGGAATTTGTTGTCGGTCATTTCGGCGACCTGCTTCACGAAGTGCTCGCCACCGCCGTAGATGGTGTCGAGCGACTTGGGGAAGCTCGAGGTCATGCGCCATTTGATTTCCGGCGACGACTGGGCAATGGCCGGCGAGGCCACAGCAGTCACCGCGGCGCCGGCGGCAGACACTTTGAGAAAATCACGACGCTTCATTCAGCTTCTCCTTGCTTGCATTTCGCTTGCGTTTCCTGACACCGCCGGGGACGCGTCCGGCAGCAACCTTAAGGCGCCCAAGGGGCGCTCTGCCACGTTCTCTAACATGGAACATGCACGGCAGAAACGCATCCCGAAGCGTTGCCGGGAAAATTCAACGAAAGTCTCATGCGCCTCTCAGCGGTGCAACGCGGGAGCGCTGCTTCAATCCGCCGCCATCGCCAGCACGTCCTTGAGTTGATCGCGCACCTGCGTCGCGATGGCGCGGTAAATCGCCGCGTGGGGACCATTGGGCTCGCTCACCACCACCGGCGTGCCGGCATCCGAGGTCGCGCGAATCGACATATGCAGCGGCACCTCGCCGAGGAACGGCACGCCGAGCCGCTCCGCCTCGTGACGCGCACCGCCGTGGCCAAAGATGTCCGACCGCGTGCCGCACTCCGGGCACTGGAAGTAACTCATGTTCTCGACGATCCCGAGCACTGGCACGTTCACCTTCTTGAACATCGCCAGCCCGCGCCGGGCATCGATCAGCGCCAGATCCTGCGGCGTCGAGACGATCACCGCGCCCTTGAGCGGCACGTTCTGCGCCAGCGTCAGTTGCGCGTCGCCGGTGCCCGGCGGCATGTCGACGACGAGGACATCGAGCTTGCCCCACGCCACCTCGCGCAACATCTGGGTGATCGCCGACATCACCATCGGGCCGCGCCAGATCATCGCGGTCTCTTCCTCGACCAGGAAGCCGATCGACATGATCGACAGGCCGAAGCGCTCGATCGGAATCATCTTCTTGTGCTCGTTCACCACCGGCTTGTCGTGAATGGCGGTCAGCCGCGGCACCGAGGGGCCGTAGATATCGGCATCCATCAGTCCGACCCGCAGGCCCAGATCGCGCAGGCCCAGCGCGAGATTAAGCGCCGTGGTGGATTTACCGACACCGCCCTTGCCCGACGCCACCGCCACGATTGCGGTGATGCCGGGGACCGGCGCTTGCTTGGCCATCGGCGAACCCGATGCCGCGTGCGGCGTCGGCCGATGCGCGGAGGCCGGCGGCAGGCCGCCCCCTGTCCCCGACACGCGGCGATACGGCGCGGGCGCAGACGTCGCAGCCGCCATCGGCTTACGCTCAGCGGTCAGAACCACCATCGCGCTGGTCACGCCGGCCATGCCGCGCACCGCGGCCTCGGCCTTGGCCCGCACGTCGCCCCAAGCGGATGCATTGGCGGCATCGACGTTGATCGAAAAATACGCCTTGCCATCGTTGACGGCGATTTCCGACAGCACCTTGGCTTGCGTCAGCGGAACGCCGTCCGGCGACATGACATTGGACAGGACATCGCGAATTTGCCGTTCGGTGACACTCAATTTTTCTCTCCTCGCGCCCGCCAATCATCCGGCAATAGTCCGGAGCGGCGCGCTCGTCCTTGCGCCGCATCAAACGGATCGGCAGGCGAATTTTCCCGCCCCTATAGAGCAATAGCCATAACTTGGCGCAATGGTTCCTTTGTCGCGAGGCGCCGCATTCGACCCCATGCGCGCCCTCGCCGCGCATCGCCTGACGCATACCGCCGCCGCAGTGCGAAAAGCCATTTTTCCGGCTGGGCGTTGCCCTTCGGCGATGACAGCTTATGCTGCGGCCTTCACTCGGTCCGGGCCGTGTCCGCGCCCTCTCCATCGTCAAACAACACGGCACTTCCCAAGCAAATGCCGGCAAACACCCAAGGTTTCCATCATGGCTAAAGTTGCTTTCATCGGTCTCGGCGTCATGGGCTTCCCCATGGCGGGGCATCTCGTGAAAAAGGGGCAGCACGAGGTGACGGTCTACAACCGCACGGCGGCGACCGCGAAAGCCTGGACCGACAAATTCGGCGGACGCGCTGCCCCCACCCCGAAGGCTGCCGCCGAAGGCCAGGACTTCGTGATGGCCTGTGTCGGCAATGACAACGATCTGCGTTCGGTCACCCTTGGCGACAATGGCGCCTTCGCCGGCATGAAGAAGGGTGCGATCTTCGTCGACCACACCACCGCCTCCGCCGAAGTGGCGCGCGAACTCGACAAGGCGGCGACCGCCTCCGGTTTCCATTTCGTCGACGCGCCGGTGTCGGGCGGACAGGCCGGCGCCGAGAACGGCGTGCTGACAGTGATGTGCGGCGGCAGCGAGGCTGCGTACGGCCGCGCCGAACCGGTGATCGCGGCCTATGCGCGGATGTGCAAGCTGCTCGGCCCCGCCGGCTCCGGCCAACTCACCAAGATGGTCAACCAGATCTGCATCGCGGGTTTGGTGCAGGGACTGTCCGAGGGTATCCACTTCGCCAAGAAGGCCGGGCTCGACGTCGAGGCGGTGATCGCCACTATCTCCAAGGGCGCGGCGCAATCCTGGCAGATGGAGAACCGCTACAAGACCATGAACGAGGGCAAATACGACCACGGTTTCGCCGTCGAATGGATGCGCAAGGACCTCTCGATCTGCCTCGGCGAGGCCCGCCGCAACGGCGCCAGCCTGCCGGCGACCGCGCTGGTCGACCAGTTCTATTCACAGGTCGAAAAAATGGGCGGCCGCCGCTGGGATACCTCCAGCCTGCTGGCTCTGCTCGAGCGCTGAGAAACTCCGCGAAAAAACATCGCTTTGCCAATGATTTAGGGAGGCCGGCCGCTTGCGCCGGCCTCTGCGTTTTAAGATTCCGTTAAGAAGATTATCTAGCCGTTTAAGGCTGCTCTTAATGATTTGGCGTCAGAAATTAAGAAGAAGAAAATGCACCGCGCTCGCGCGCGCAGGATCAGTATTGCGTAATGAATTCGTCCGTCGAACAGCCCGAGGTTGTTCAGCTCCCGGCTGAGGAACCGGTTGTGCCCCCGGCTCGCAATCGCCGCGTGGCCGCGCAACGGGTGCGCGAGGCCCGCGATCGCCTGACCTCCACCAGCGGCACGCGCCCGGCGTTCGACCGCGAGTTGCTGCGTCAGTACGCCCAGACCCGGCAATCGGCCTCCTATGTCGTGATGCTGTTGGTGTTCGCAACCGGCGTACTGTTCGGCGTCATGGTTCAGCCGGTGTTCGCCGCCGCCTGGACCGTCGGCACGCTGCTGCTCCACGGCATCATCGTCCACACCTGCACGAAGTATCTCAACGAACCGGCGTCCGCAGGCACGACCCGCAAGTGGCGGATTCGCTTCATCCTGCTCGATCTGGGCTACGGCCTGTGCTGGACGACGATCCTGATCCACCCGGCGGGATACGATCTGGTCTCCAGCACGTTCATGATGTTCATGATGCTGCTGATCGTCGCGGTGTCGAGCATGTTGGCGTCGAGCCTGCCGATCGCGGCCTTCGCCGCAACCGCGCCGGTGACGGCGGCCATCGCGCTCAACTTCATCATGCGCGGGACGCTTGATGCCTACATCCTGGCGCTGCTCGCCATCGCCGCGGAAGCTTACTTCGCGCTGCTGGCGCATCGACTGCATTCGACGACGCTGGCGACACTGGAAGCCCGCGCCGAAAAGGACGCGCTGATCGGCGAACTCGAACAGGCCAAGGCGATCTCCGACGAAGCGCGGCATCGCGCCGAATCCGCAAACGTCGCCAAATCGCGCTTTCTCGCGCAGATGAGCCACGAACTGCGAACCCCACTCAACGCCATTCTCGGATTTTCCGAGGTGATGAAGAGCGAAATCTTCGGCGCGCACGCGGTGGCGGCCTACAAGGATTACTCCGCCGATATTCACAACTCCGGCGTTCATCTCCTCAACCTGATCAACGAAATCCTCGACCTGTCGCGGATCGAAGCCGGCCGCTACGAACTCAACGAGGAAGCAATCTCGCTGGTGCATATCGTCGCCGATTGCCACCACCTCCTGAAGCTGCGCGCCTCCAGCCGCGGCATCACCATCCATGAGATTTTCGAACAAGGTATGCCGCGCGTCTGGGGCGACGAGCGTGCGGTCCGGCAGGTGGTGCTGAACCTGTTGTCAAACGCCATCAAGTTCACCCCGCAAGGCGGCGAAATCTGGCTGAAAGCCGGCTGGACCGCGTCCGGCGGACAATATCTCAGCGTCAAGGACAATGGCTCCGGCATCGCCGAGGATGAAATCCCGATCGTACTCGCCTCGTTCGGACAAGGCTCGAATTCGATCAAGTCCGCCGAACAGGGCGCGGGTCTCGGGCTGCCGATCGCAAAGAGCCTGATCGACATGCACGGCGGGACCTTCTCGCTGAAGTCCAAACTGCGGATCGGCACCGAAGTCCTCATCACGCTGCCGCCGGAGCGCGTGATGTCGGCCCTGGCGCCGATGGCAGAGGAAGCGCCGGCGTTGCAGCCGGACGACTTTACCAGCATCGAACCGGTTGCGCCGACCGCGCGTCGCCTGCGCCGTTCGCCCATCATGAATGCGGGGACAGGATTGTAGATTGCGCGCTTGCGCCAGCGCGCGAATACGCATCACTATCAAGTATGAGTACAGAATCGCCGTGTATCGCCGTCTGCATGATCGATCCCAAAAGCCGCCTGTGTTTCGGCTGCGGTCGTACGTTGCCGGAGATCGCGCGCTGGGGTCGAATGGAGTCCGGCGAACGGCTGACGATCATGGCGGAGTTGCCATCGCGGATGGCGAATGCCGGATTGCAGTCGCTCGCGCCCGGCCCCAAGGACGGCGCCAAGGCGACCTGATCCAAAACAATCCGATGGCAGGTGGATCATGATCCGCGTCCTGCTCATCGTTTTCATCGCCACCGCCTGCGCGGTGTTTGCCTACGGCGATCCCGCGAAGATCACGACCGCCCGCACATCGGTGACGGAGATGCTTCAGCACCGCACTGCCGCCCACGCCCGCATCCAGCAGATTGCGCGCGGCAACGGCGGCGAGTTCAAGCTGGACGCCAGGATCAACGGCGTCAAGGTGCCGATGGTGATCGACACCGGCGCGACCTCGGTGGTGCTGACTTACGAGACCGCCAAGGCGGCGGGCCTGCCGCTGGAATTGCTGGACTACGACGTGCCGCTGGAAACTGTCGGCGGTAACACCAAGGCCGCGCGCCTGACGCTCGACCGCCTCGCGGTCGGCCGCCTCGTCGAGCATTCGATCCCGGCGTTGGTGGTGCCGCGCGGCCAGATGAAAACCAACCTGCTCGGCATGAGTTTTCTGGACAGGCTGGAAAGCTGGGAAGTCCGCGCCGATCGCCTGATGCTGCGCGGCTATCCGTAGGCGAGTGCCTGAGAATTCGCTCGAAGCTTCTCCGTCATGGCCGGGCTCGTCCCGACCATCCACGTCTCTTCCTGGCGCGGAGCCGCTACGTGGATGGCCGGAATAAATCCGGCCATGACAAGAGACAGCGAGATTACGCAGCCGCCGAAGCCGTCGCCGGCGCGCGCACCAACGCCAACGCATCGCGCAACACGTCCACGCCCGCGTCCGGCTTCACGCCATGCACCGACAAATGCCGACGAAAGGCACGCGCGCCAGGAATGCCGTGGAACGCGCCGACGAAGTGGCGCGTGATGGCGTGAAGCCGCGTGCCGCGTGCCAGTTGCTCGGCGATATACGGCATCATGGCTTCCAGCGCCGCGATCATATCGTCGTGCGGCGACGCCTCGCCGAAGATGTCGCGATCGACCGCCAGCAGCCGCCACGGATCCTGATATGCGGCGCGGCCGAGCATGACGCCGTCGACATGCTCGAGATGGCGCTTTGCCTCTTCAATGGTGCCGATGCCGCCGTTGATGACGATCGGTACGTCCGGCATCGCGGCTTTCAAGCGATAGACGCGATCGTAATCGAGCGGTGGAATGTCGCGGTTTTCCTTCGGCGACAATCCATTGAGCCACGCCTTACGCGCGTGCACGATCAGCATGTCCGCGCCGGCTGCCACCACCGCACGCGCCAGCCGGTCGAGCGCCGCCTCGGGGTCCTGATCGTCGATGCCGATGCGGCATTTCACGGTGACGGGAATCCGCACCGCGCGCTTCATCGCCGCGACACCGTCGGCGACCAGATCCGGCTCTGCCATCAGGCAGGCACCGAAGCGCCCTTCCTTCACCCGGTCCGACGGACAGCCGACATTGAGATTGATCTCGTCGTAACCGAAATCCTCGCCGATCTTGGCAGCGGTCGCGAGATCGGCGGGGTTCGACCCGCCAAGCTGCAAGGCTACGGGATGTTCGCTGGCGTCAAATCCGAGCAAGCGCGCGCGATCACCATGGATCACCGCTCCGGTCGTCACCATCTCGGTATAGAGCCTCGCACGACGCGTCAGCAGCCGGTGAAAGACGCGGCAGTGCCGGTCAGTCCAGTCCATCATCGGCGCAACGGTAAATCTATGCGATTGATCTAGCGGCATTTTCAACTTATCCGGAGGATGCGGCCGCGAGGCTAGCCCGCGATCACGCTTTCTCATACGACGTCTTTCGCAGTTTTGCGACGCTTCTGTGGAGCGGCATCGGCACCCGATATTGTTCGCGGGCCGCAACCAAACAACGGACGAAACGACATGAACGACCCGATCAACCCGCCAGTCTCCCGCAGTTCGCTGCTGGCGGTCGAGGACACCGAATTCCTGTTGCGCGACGAAATGCGCTCGATCCGCTTCGCGCTCGAATATTCCAAGCCGGACCTGGAACTGCGCGACTGGGGCATCCGCTCGACCATCATCGTATTCGGCAGCGCGCGCATCGCGTCACCCGAACAAGCCGAAGCGGCGTCGAAGGCGGCGAGCACCGATGCGGAGCGAGCCCGCGCCGAGGCGATGCAGAAGCAGGCGGAGCTTTACCAGATCGCACGCGAATTCGCGCAGATTGCGTCCCGGCGCGGCGGCTCGTTCGCCCCGAAGCATCGCTGGCGCGACAACGTCATCGCCACCGGCGGCGGCCCCGGTATCATGGAAGCGGCCAATCGCGGCGCGCATGACACCGGCGCGCCGACCATCGGCTTCAACATCACGCTACCGCACGAGCAGGTGCCGAATCCGTACATCACGCCGGAATTGTATTTCCGCTTCCATTACTTCGCGATGCGCAAGATGCACCTGGCGATGCGCGCCAACGCGCTCGCGGTGTTTCCCGGCGGCTTCGGCACCATGGACGAGTTGTTCGAAGTGCTGACCCTGCAACAGACGCGGAAAGCGCGGCCGACGCCCATCGTGCTGTTCCGCGAGAGCTATTGGCGCAAGATCATCAACTTCGACGCGCTGGTCGAGGAGGGCGTGATCGCGGCGGATGATTTGAAGTTGTTCGAATTCGTTGAAACAGCCGAAGACGGCTGGGCCGCATTGATCCGTCGCGGACTCGATACCAATGGCACGGCGGCGGAATGACGACGGCATTATATACTAGGACTTGTTGACAAAGGACGGCAGCCAGAGCTTTGCCGCGGCGAGGCATAGGAAGCCGATGAATGAAAGAGCTGTCTTGTCGTAGCGGGTGGCGATACGCCGCCACCTGAGCAAACATGACCATCGCAGTAAACGATAGCTCGGGTAATTTCTCCGTCGACCTCTGTGATAGCGAACATCCCGATCGATCCTGCGGCGCGCGTGAATCCACCGCCACACAGCACTTGTGACGATGTTCACCCGGCTTTCGCGCGGCCGTCCCTGCAGGCGCTGCACGGGCGCTCCTGACAAATATCGGTCGACCACCCCTCGCCGAGGCTTTCAGGAAATCAGCGGCGCCCGGCAAAACCTGTATAGTGATGATATCAGGACGTTATCGCACAACTCCGCTGCGTCGCTGGCTGAGTGACGATGCCATAAGCGGTCAGAGGCCGATATCAACGTCCGGAAGCCAGATTGGGTTCGGATCAGTGACCGACAGAAACGACAGATCAAATGCGGTGCCGCCAACGTGGTGTCTCGCCGAAATGTCACCCGCCTATTTTGGGTTGGTGATGGCTACCGGCATTGTGTCACTCGCCGCTTCCATGATGACATATCGTCGCCTCGGCCTCGTCCTGTTCTACCTGAACGTCGCGCAATACGTCACGCTTTGGGGGCTCTACGGCCTGCGAGCCTGGCGCTATCCCAAGCGGTTCTTCGGCGACATGGTGGCGCATTCGACCGGTCCGGGCTATTTCACGGTCGCCGCCGGTACCGGGATTCTTGCCAGCCAATTCATACTTCTGCGCGACGATGTCGTCATTGGTGCCGGCTTGTTCTTGTTAGCCGCACTGCTCTGGGTCGCCCTGACCTATACGATCTTCACCGCCCTAACCGTCAAGCGCCGGAAGCCGCATCTCGACGAGGGAATCGGTGGCGGCTGGCTTCTAGCCGTCGTGGCGACGCAAGCCGTTTGTGTGCCCGCGACGCTGCTTGCGGCACGAACCGGGCAGCCGTTCAGACTTGAACTCAATCTTGTGGCGCTGACGATGTGGCTTTGGGGAGGTATGCTCTACATCTGGATGATATCGCTCATCTTCTATCGGTATATGTTTTTTCGTTTTGCGCCCCGCGATCTGGCACCGCCCTATTGGATCGACATGGGTGCAATGGCTATCTCTACCCTTGCCGGTACATTGCTGATCATAAATGCCAGCAGCGCGCCGTATCTTGCGTCACTGTTGCCTTTTCTGAAAGGCATTACGCTTCTGTACTGGGCAACCGGAAGCTGGTGGATACCGATGCTGGTGCTGCTGGAACTCTGGCGCTACGCTTATGCGCGCACGCCGTTCGAATACGATCCGTTGCTTTGGGGCGCGGTATTCCCGCTTGGCATGTATGCCGCCTGCACCTGGCAGATGGATCGCGCCATGGACTTTGGCTTTCTGTTGGGGGTATCGCACGCCTTCCTGTTCGTTGCGCTGGCGGCATGGATCATCACCTTCGCTGGAATGATACATGGCCTTGTCCGCCACCTGGCGGGGCGATCGAAATCACCACGCTGAGCCGCAGGGACGACGCCGAAATTGTTGAACCTCACGCGACAAGCTGCATTGTCGCGTCGTTCTCTCCAATTCATCCTACCGCGATTTGCCGTTGCCCGCGTTCTTCTCCGCGGCGCGGCGGAGTGCATCGGCCAACGCGCCGCCACCGTTCGATGCGGACTGTTGCTCGCGTCGCGGTGCATCGCGGCGGGGTCCCTGCCCGCGCGATCCGGCGTCGTTTCGCGCGGCGGACGCGCCAGCGCGGTCCTGCTTGCCGACCTCGTCATCGAGCCGCAGCGTCAGCGCGATGCGCTTGCGCGGCTTGTCGACGTCGAGCACTTTCACGCGCACGATATCGCCCGGCTTCACCACCTCGCGCGGGTCCTTGATGAAGGTCTTCGACATCGCGGAGACGTGGACCAGGCCATCCTGATGCACGCCGATATCGACGAAGGCACCGAACGCGGCGACATTGGTCACCGCGCCTTCGAGGATCATGCCCGGCTTGAGGTCGTTGAGCGTCTCGACGCCTTCCTTGAACTCCGCCGCCTTGAACGCCGGACGCGGATCGCGGCCGGGCTTTTCCAGTTCGCGGAGAATGTCGGTCACCGTCGGCAAGCCGAACGTGTCGTCGACGAAATTCTGCGGCTTGAGCTGGCGCAGCGCGACGGCGTTGCCGATGATCGCCTTGATATCGCTCTTGGTCGTTTCGAGAATCCGCCGCACCACCGGATAGGATTCCGGATGCACACCGGACGAATCCAGCGGATCGTCACCGTTCGCAATGCGCAAGAATCCCGCGCATTGTTCGAACGCCTTCGGCCCGAGGCGCGGCACATCCTTCAACGCTTTGCGCGACTTGAACGGCCCGTTGGCGTCGCGATACTGCACGATGCTTTGCGCCAATCCGCTGCCGATGCCGGACACGCGCGCAAGCAGCGGAGCCGACGCGGTGTTGGCATCGACGCCGACCGCGTTGACGCAGTCTTCCACCACCGCGTCGAGCGAACGCGACAGTTTCGCCTCGCCGAGGTCATGCTGATACTGCCCGACGCCGATCGACTTCGGATCGATCTTCACCAGTTCGGCCAGCGGGTCCTGCAAGCGCCGCGCGATCGACACCGCACCCCGCAGCGTGACGTCGAGTTCGGGCAACTCCTCCGACGCGAACGCTGACGCCGAATAGACCGACGCGCCGGCTTCCGACACCACGATCTTCGACATCTTGAGATCGGGCAAAAGCTTCACCAGTTCGGTGGCGAGCTTGTCGGTTTCGCGCGAGGCCGTGCCGTTGCCGATAGCGATCAGTTCGACATTATGCGCTTTCGCCAGCTTGCCGAGGATCGCCAACGCCTCGTCCCAACGCCGCTGCGGCTCGTGCGGGAAGATCGCGGTCGTCGCCACCACCTTGCCAGTGGCATCCACCACCGCGACCTTGACGCCGGTGCGGTAACCGGGATCGAGCCCCATCGTCGCGCGCGTGCCGGCAGGCGCGGCCAGCAACAGATCGCGCAGGTTGGACGCGAACACGCGCACGCCCTCGTCTTCCGCCGCCGTCCACAGCTTCAAACGCATGTCGATGTTGAGGTGAATCTGAATCTTGGTGCGCCAGGCCCAGCGCACGGTATCGATCAGCCAACGATCGCCCGGACGGCTGCGATCCGTGATGGCAAAGCGATGCATGATGCGCAACTCATAGGGGTTGGGCGCGGCGGTGCCGACCGGTGCAGCCGCCGCCGGATTTTCCGGCGCGATGTGCAGGTCGAGCACCTCTTCCTTCTCGCCACGGAACAGCGCGAGGATGCGGTGCGACGGCAATTTCGTCAGCGGCTCGCTGAAATCAAAGTAATCGCTGAATTTGGCGCCGGCTTCCTTCTTGCCGTCGCGCATCTTCGACGTCAGCACGCCATTGCCCCAGAGCTGTTCGCGCAGCGAGCCGATCAGGTCGGCATCCTCGGCGAAGCGTTCGACCAGAATGGCGCGCGCGCCATCGAGCGCGGCAGCAGCATCGGCCACTTGCTTCTCGGCGTTGATAAACGGCGCGGTGGCGGCCTGCGGATCGTTCTCCGGTTGCGTCAGCAACTGTTCGGCCAACGGTCCAAGTCCCGCTTCGCGCGCGATCTCGGCCTTGGTGCGGCGCTTCGGCTTGAACGGCAGGTAAATGTCTTCGAGGCGACCCTTGCTGTCGGCGGCCATGATCGCCGCTTCAAGTGCGTCGTCGAGCTTGCCCTGCTCGCGGATCGAATTGAGGATGACGGTGCGGCGGTCTTCCATCTCGCGCAGGTACGTCAGCCGCTCTTCCAGCGTGCGCAGTTGCGCGTCATCGAGCGCGCCGGTTGCTTCCTTGCGATAGCGCGCGACGAACGGCACGGTGGCGCCACCGTCGAGCAATTCAACCGCGGCCTGAACCTGCTGTTCGCGAACACTGAGTTCGTCGGCAATCCGGCGATAAATGGAATTCGTCACGCGTCCCTCACTTCACAAGAACTCGAGGGACGACGATGAAACGGCCCCTCGGGGGAAGCGGATATGACCCAGCGGACAACGATTCTTCAACCCCGCGGAACCGCTAACGATCAGCCGGCCCCGAACGAACGCGCTATATTGTAGGTGATGAGGCTCGCGGCGTAGGCAAGCGCCAACATGTAGAAGAACGTTATCCACATCCAGCGCCAGCCGCCGGTCTCGCGCTTGATGACGGCGAGCGTGGACGCGCATTGCGGCGCAAAGATGTACCAGGCCAACAGCGACAGTGCAGTGGCAAGGCTCCACTTGGTCGCGAGCACCTGCCCGATCTGTTCGGCCGCTTCCTTGCCGCCCTCGATGGAATAGACGGTGCCGAGCGCTGCCACCGCCACCTCGCGCGCGGCCATGCCGGGGATCAGCGCCACCGCGATCTGCCAGTTGAAACCTAGCGGCGCCAGCACCGGCTCGATGAAGCGGCCGATGATTGCGGCGAGGCTATAGTCGATGCCGGGATCGGTGGCACCGACCGGCGGCTGCGGAAACGACGCCAGGAACCAGATCAGCACCATCATGGCAAAGATCGTGGTGCCGGCGCGTTGCAGGAACATCATCGCGCGGGTGTAGATGCCGATAGCGATGCTTCGCAGGCGCGGCAGCTTGTAGTCCGGCAATTCCAGCATGAACGGCGCCGGCGCATCGTCGCGCCACATGAAGAATTTGATCAGCGCCGACACCGCCATCGCGCTGGTGATGCCGACGACGTAGAGCCCGAACATCACCAGGCCCTGCAAGTTGATCCAGCCCCACACCTGTTTCGCCGGAATGAAGGCGGAGATGATCAGCGTATAGACCGGGATGCGCGCCGAGCATGTCATCAGCGGCGCGATCAGGATCGTCGTCAGGCGGTCGCGGCGATTGTCGATCACCCGCGTCGCCATGATGCCGGGAATGGCGCAGGCGAAACTCGACAGCAGCGGAATGAAGGCGCGGCCATGCAATCCCGCGCCGCCCATGATGCGATCCATCAGGAACGCCGCGCGCGCCATATAGCCGAAATCTTCCAAGAGCAGGATGAACAGGAAGATGATGATGATCTGCGGCAGGAACACAATGACGCTGCCGACGCCGGAGATCACGCCGTTCTGGATGAAGCTTTGCAACAGCCCTGCGGGCAGCGTCGCCTGCACCCATTGCCCCAGCAACTCAAAACCGCCGGCAATCAACTCCATCACCGGCTGCGCCCAGGCGAACACCGCCTGGAACATCACGAACAGGATGGTGGCGAGGATCGCCAGCCCGAACACCGGATGCAGCACCACGGAATCGACCCGTGCGGTCCAGGTGTCGGGCCGCGCCGGCAGGCTGACGGTTTCCTTGATGATGCGATCCGCCTCGCGCTGGGTGGCGCGCAGCTCGGCGACGCTGTGCGGCCGCCAGTCGTTCTCGCGCGCGGCCTCCGCAGATTTGGCGGCGATGGTGTCGGTCAGTTGCAGCAGTTCGTCGGTGCCGCCCTTGCGCACCGCGATGGAGGTCACCACCGGAATGCCGAGCGCGGCGGACAGCGCCGGTACGTCGACGGTGACGCCGCGCCGCTTGGCAATATCGAACATGTTGAGCGCCAGCACCATCGGGCGGCCGGTGTGCTTCATCTCCAGCACCAGCCGGATCGCCAGCCGAAGGTTGGTGGCATCGGCGACGCACAGCACCAGCTCCGGCAGGGTTTCCCCCTTGGCACGGCCGAGCACAACGTCGCGGGTGATCTCTTCGTCCGGACTGCGGCCGCGCAGCGAATAGGTCCCCGGCAGGTCGATCAGCGACACCTGCCGCCCACGCGGGGTAACAAAGAACCCCTGCTTCCGCTCGACGGTGACGCCGGGATAATTCGCGACCTTCTGCCGGCTGCCGGTCAGCGCATTGAACAGCGAGGTCTTGCCGCTATTCGGCGTCCCGACCAGGACGATGTTATAGAGTGCAGCTTCCATGACGATCAGTGGGCGCCGTCAGATGACGACGACGGCCATTGCCTCCCGCCGGCGCACGGCGACCGTGATGTTCTCAACCCGAACCGCGATCGGATCGCGGCCGATCAGGCCCTCGTGCAGCACTTCGACATGCGCACCCTCCACGAATCCAAGTTCGATCAGCCGGCTTTCAAGCTCGGCGGCGCTCAAGCTGGATTCGGCGTTGCCGCCCTTCAAGGCATGGACAGTGCCGGCAAAGCCGCGCCGGGCGTTGCCGAGCAGCCGAACCGAGCCGGACTCGTGGGGGTCGAAGGTCATGCGTCGCTTGTTTCAACCGGCGCCCCAAGGGTCAAGTGCGCCTTTTGACCGCGCGCCGCTGTTTAGAGCGATTTTAAGCCGCATCAGCGGCGAAGCCGGACCGAATACCGAAGCCCCCGCTGCCCAGGCGTTGGAACCGGGCCTCGCCTTCCTGCGTTAGGACCGCGACGTGCTTCATTTATTTCTCGCCGATAGTCCTTTTCCTTAAACTGATGTCAGGTCACCGATGGCCACCGAACAGACCGTCACCGCCACCATCAAAGAAGAATATGCGCGGGACGGATCGCTGGAAAGCACGGAAGCCACCGTCGCCAAAACCACCACCGGCGCCGACGACGATACCATCGACCTGCCGTCAGATCCCATCACTGTCATGCTGGCAGCATTGCTGCTGATCGCGGTGCTGGCGGTCGCTTATTTCGCCGCTCCCATCGTGCTGCCGATCGTACTGGCGCTGGTGCTCAACCTGCTGTTTCAGCCGGGTATGCGCGCACTGGAGAACGTTCGTCTGCCGCGCGCGCTGGCGGCGCTGATCCTGATCCTGATCTTTTTCGGCGCGATCGTCGCCATCGGCGCGGCGGTCTCCGGCCCCGCGACCGAATGGGCAACGAAGCTGCCCGACGGCATTCCACGCTTGCAGGAACGGCTGAAGTTTCTCAGCCAGCCGGTGGCGACGTTGCAGACCTTCCTGCAACAGATCGATGGCTTCATGTCGGGCGGCGCGGCGCCCCACGCGGGCAACGGCCCCTCGGGCTCGGCGATCGCGGCGATCCTGTTTACGGGCACCACGCATTTCGCCAGCAGCTTCTTCGAGACGATTCTGATCCTGTTTTTCCTGCTGGTGTCCGGCAACACCTTCCTGAAACGCACGGTGGAGATCCTGCCGAGTTTCAAGGGCAAGCGGCAGGCAGTCGAGCTATCGCAACAGGTCGAGGAAAACATTTCGATCTATCTCGTCACTATCACCATGATGAATACGGCGGTCGGCGTCGCGACCGGGCTTGCGATGTGGATGGTGGGCCTCGGCGATCCGATCCTGTGGGGCGTCACCGCCTTCTTCCTCAACTTCGTACCGATCATGGGGCCGCTGTTCGGCGTCGGCATCTTCCTCTTGGCGGGCTTGCTGGTGCTCGATCCATTATGGATGGCGATGATGCCGGCAGCACTCTATCTCGGCATTCACGTCATCGAGGGCGAGATCGTCACGCCGATGCTGCTGGCGCGGCGCTTCACGCTCAATCCGGTGCTGGTAATCATCTCGCTGATTTTCTGGTTCTGGATGTGGGGCGTGCCCGGCGCCATCCTCGCGGTGCCGATGCTGGCGATCACCAAGATTGTCTGCGACGGCATCCGCCCGCTGGCCGCCATCGGGCATTTTTTGAGCGGCGACGAGTGACGCTCCAGCGCATCTAATCGAACATTCGTTTTGCGTATGAACTTGCAAAGCAAAAGCCGTCGTCCCTGCGAAGGCGGGGACCCATAGCCCCTGACATTCGCGGTTAGAAGACTGCCTATCAAAGATCACGACCTCCGCTCACGTCATGGGCGACACGGCGTATGGGTGCCCGCCTACGCGGGGACGACACCGAGGTGTTTGATCCCACAAACCACATATCAAAGTGCGCGTTGAGTGCGTGAGCGCGTTGAGCCACGTGCCCTCGATTGGTGGTGACGTCAAAACAAAACGGCGGCCGATGGGATCGGCCGCCGTCGAATGTTGTCAGTTCTTGATCGGATCGATCAGTCGCCGGTCTTCTCGATGTTCCAGAACACCGGTGTTGCCGGGCCGTCGAGCACGCCCTTCAGCGACTTGCGCCACACGCTCGGCTGCACGAATTGTCCGAGCGGAATGTAGGTCACCTGCTCGTAGACGCGCTTCTGGATTTCCTCGGCGAGCTTCTTCTGCTCATCGGCCGAGGTCGAGCGAGCGAACTGGTCGCGCAGCTTTTCCATGGTGGGATCGTCCGGCCAGCCGAACCAGCCGCCGTTCTTGCCCTTGCCGTTGGTCGAGACGTTGGCGACCGGATTCATGATGTCCGGACCGGCCCAGTTGGTGAAGAACATATTCCAACCGCCCTCTTTCGGCGACTTCTGGCTGGCGCGGCGGGTCACCACGGTCTGCCAGTCGGTGGCCTGAAGGTCGACCTTGAAGCCGGCATCGCGCAGGAACTGTGCGAACACGATCGGCTGCGCCTTCAACTGGCCGACGTCGCCGGGAGCCATGACGACAACGGGCGTGCCGTCATAACCGGATTCCTTGAGAAGCTTCTTGGCCTGCTCCATGCCGTCGCCCTTGATCAGGGTCTCGGCACCGACGTCGCTCGCCAGCGGCGTGCCGCAGCCGAACACCGCACCACAAACCTTGTAGTACTTCGGATTGCCGATCAGCGCGTCGAGCACCGGCTTCTGGCTTGCTGCGAGGAATGCCGCGCGGCGGATCTTCGGATTGTCGAACGGCGGATAAAGGAAGTTCATCCGACCCAGCGTCTGGAAGCCCAGCGGGCTCAGGGTATGGATGACGAGGTCCTTGTCAGCCTCGAGGATAGGCAGCAGGTCGTAAGACGGCGTTTCGGAGAAATCGATATCGCCGGACTGAATGGCGTTCACCACCGTCTGCGCGTCAGGCATGGTGATCCATTCGACGCGGTCGACCTTCACCACCTTGCCACCGGCGGTCCAGCTTGGCGGCTCAGAGCGCGGCACGTAGTCCTTGTTCTTTTCGTACACGGCCTTCACGCCGGGCTGGAATTCCTTCTGCACGAACTTGAACGGTCCCGAACCGATCTGCTCGGGAATGGCCTTGCCGGCCGGGGTTTCCGCAAGCCGCTTAGGCATCATGAACGGTACCAGCGACGACGGCTTACCGATCGACTCCAGCACCAGACCGTAGGGCTCCCTCAGCTTGAGCACGATGGTCTTGGCGTCCGGCGCCTCGATGCTGGCGGTGAAGTCCATCAGCTTCTGGCCCATGCCGTCGGCCTTGCCCCAACGCTTCAGCGAGGCAACGCAATCCTCGGCGGTGACCGGCGTGCCGTCATGCCACTTCAAACCGTCGCGCAGGGTGAAGGTGTAAGTCAGCTTGTCGTCGGAGACCTTGTAGCTCGCCATCTGCGGCTGGATCTTGAAATGCTCATCCATCGCCAGCAGCGTGTCGTAGACCATGTAGCCATGGTCGCGGGTGATGTAGGCGGTGGTCAATCCGGGATCGAGCACGCGCAGGTCGGAATGCATCACCGCGCGGATGGTCTTGGTCTGCGCCAGCGCGGGCGAAGCCAGCGCCGTCGCAAGCAGGACGGCCGGCAACGCCGCCTTCAATGCCTTGCTTATTTTCCCCACTCTCGTGGACACTCTTGGAGGCTTGACGTGCAACATTCGATCTCTCCCGAATTGAACGCAATTTTCTGATGATGAATCGCGCTGATTGCTTCTTGCGGCATCAGAAGCGACGGCAGCGTCGCTCCAGACCATTCACGTGGCTTTCATTGCGCGCAAGACTTGCATCAAGTTCGCCGGGCGTCAATCGGAGTCCGCATTCGCATCCGCACAAGCCGCCGCGGTTCGCACCCGCACGCGCAAACCGGTCTGAGAAAGGCAATCGCATGCAACGTCACGCTGGCAATTTTCGTTGAAGTCTCCATTATGACCGTGCGTGACGAGGCTCGATGTTATCTCGAAGAGTGGCGGTTCACTATTCGCTCCATCGAATGATCGGATTCTCCGTTCTTTGCGTCGTGACGCGCGTATCAAATTCCGAACCTCGCTGGAAACCTCCATTGTTTGTGATCCTCACGCTTCAGCATTCGTCATAAGCCTCCTAGAGTAACGCGCGGCGAAGCCGGACCACCAAAAAGAAGGCATCAGGAACGCCATGAATCCCGCCAATCTCCCATTCGATACCGAAACCATGTTGCAGGGCCTGCGTCAGTGGGTCGAGTGCGAAAGCCCGACCTGGGATCGCGCCGCCGTCAACCGGATGCTCGATCTCGCCGCGCGCGAGATGGCGCTGGCGGGCGCGACCATTGAGCGCATTCCCGGACGGATGGGTTTTGGCGATTGCATCCGCGCCCGCTTCCCGCATCCGAAGCAAGGCGAGCCTGGCATTCTGATAGCCGGCCATCTCGACACCGTGCATCCGGTCGGGACGCTGGCAAAACTGCCGTGGCGGCGCGAGGGCAACAAGTGCTACGGCCCCGGCATCTTCGACATGAAGGGCGGCAACTATCTGTCGCTCGAAGCGATCCGCCAGTTGCAGCGCGCCGCCTTCACCACGCCGCTGCCGATCACTTTCCTGCTGACGCCCGACGAAGAGGTCGGTACGCCGAGCGTGCGCGACGTCGTCGAGGCGGAAGCCGCGCGCAATAAATACGTGCTGGTGCCTGAACCAGGCCGCGAGAACAACGGCGTCGTCACCGGCCGCTATGCCATTGCCCGCTTCAACCTCGAAGCCACCGGCAAGCCGAGCCACGCCGGCGCGACGCTTTCCTCGGGTCGTTCGGCGATCCGCGAGATGGCGCGGCAGATCATCGCCATCGATGCGATGACCGGCCCCGACTGCACCTTCAGCGTCGGCATCGTGCATGGCGGCCAATGGGTGAACTGCGTCGCCACCACCGCGACCGGCGAAGCGCTCAGCATGGCCAAGCGGCAGGACGACCTCGACCGTGGCGTGGAAAGGATGCTGGCGCTGTCCGGAACCCATGACGGCGTCACCTTCACTGTGACGCGCGGCGTCACCCGCCCGGTATGGGAGCCCGACGCCGGAACCTTGGCGCTTTATGAAAAGGCGCGCGGCGTTGCTCAACAAATGGACGTCGACCTGCCGCATGGCAGCGCCGGCGGCGGTTCCGACGCCAACTTCACCGGCGCCATGGGCGTTCCCTCGCTCGACGGCCTCGGCGTGCGCGGTGCCGACGCCCACACCTTGAACGAACATATTGAAGTCGACAGTCTTGCGGAACGCGGCCGGCTGATGGCAGGCTTGCTGGCGACACTGAACTAGACCGAACCGAACGCACCGGCCGCCAAGAGCCGTAATCAATCACTTTAGGGGACGAATGACACGGGATTTGCCGAACTCACGATCCGGGCGGGAGGGACAACGACGCTCTCCCACCCGGCGGAATTTGCATCATCGGCAACGCGTGACGAGGTAGGGACACATGCTTGGCTACCTGATCCGCCGAATCCTCGCCGCCATCCCGGTGATGGGCGTGGTGGCGCTATTCGTATTCCTGCTGCTGCGGCTGACGCCCGGAGATCCTGCCGCCATCCTCGCCGGCGACAATGCGACACCAGAACAACTCGACCGTATCCGCACCTCGCTCGGATTGAACGAACCGCTCTACACACAATTTATCACCTGGATCGGCAAGCTGCTGCACGGCGACTTCGGCGTCTCGCTGATTTCCAACGTGCCGGTCATCACCATGATCGGCAACCGCATCGAGCCGACCATCAGCATCGCGCTCTCGACCATCATCCTCACCGTGATCGTCGCCGTGCCGCTCGGCGTCGTCGCCGCGTGGAAGCATGGCACCTGGGTCGACCGCTTCGTGATGGCGCTGTCGGTGATCGGTTTCTCGGTGCCGGTGTTCGTGATCGGCTACGTGCTCATTCAGGTGTTCGCCATCGACCTGCGCTGGCTGCCGGTGCAGGGCTATCGCAGCTTCGCGCGCGGCTTCGGCCCGTTCTTCGAGCGCATCGCGCTGCCGACACTGGCGCTATCGTTCATCTACATCGCGCTGATCGCACGCATGACCCGCGCCGCGATGCTCGACGTGCTCGATGAGGACTACATCCGCACCGCGCGCGCCAAAGGCATCGCCGAACATGGCGTGTTGCTGCGTCACGCACTGCGCAACGCGGCGGTGCCGGTGATCACCGTGATCGGTACCGGCTTCGCGCTGTTGATCTCCGGTGTTGTCGTCACCGAGACGGTGTTCAACCTGCCCGGCATCGGGCGCCTCACCGTCGATGCGGTGCTGGCGCGCGACTATCCCGTCATTCAGGCGATGATCCTGTTGACCAGTGGCATCTATGTCGCGGTCAATCTGCTGATCGACCTCTCCTACACCCTGCTCGATCCGAGGATTCGTTACTGATGGCTGTCGACGCCCTGCCAGACCCCTCGCTCCGGATCACGCCGCGCCGCCTCGGCCGCAACCTGCTGCGTTCGAATCCGATTATTGCGATCGCAGTCATTTGTCTCGCCGCGATCGTGTTGATGGCGATTTTCGCACCGCTGCTTTCGCCGCACGATCCGCAATTGCTGGCGCCGGCGCAGCGACTGAAGCCGGCGAGCGCGGAGTATCCGCTCGGTACCGACGCGTTCGGCCGCGACGTGCTCTCGCGTATCATCTACGGCGGACGCATCTCGCTGCTGATCGGGCTTGGCTCCGCCGTGTTCAGCGTCGCGATCGGCCTCCTGATCGGGCTCGTTTCCGGCTTCTTCAAATGGGTCGACGCCATCATGATGCGCATCATGGACGGCCTGATGGCGATCCCGGGAATCCTGCTGGCGATCGCCGTGGTGTCGCTGTCCGGCGCCAGTCTGACGACGGTGCTGATCGCCATCACCATTCCGGAAGTGCCGCGCGTGGCGCGACTGGTGCGCTCGGTGGTGTTATCGGCGCGCGAGGAGCCGTACGTTGAAGCTGCAATTTCGGTCGGCTCCAGCCTGCCGAAGATCATGTGGCGCCATCTGGTGCCCAACACCATCGCCCCACTGATCGTGCAAGGCACCTACGTCTGCGCCTCCGCTATTCTCGTCGAGGCGATCCTGTCCTTCCTCGGCTGCGGCATCAGTCCGGAAATCCCGACCTGGGGCAATATCATGGCTGAGGGTCGCGCTTTCTTCCAGATCAAGCCGTCGCTGATCTTCTGGCCCGGCCTGTTGCTGTCGATCGCCATCCTCTCCGTCAATCTGATCGGCGACGCCGCGCGTGACGCTCTCGACCCGCGCATGAAACAGCGCGAGGCCCGCCCATGACTGCTAACACCACTACTGCTTCCTCCTCCGCTCCCGTCATCCTCGACGTCAATGATCTCGTCACCTCGATCGGCACGAAGCCCGATGCGCATCGCATCATCGACGGCGTCTCGCTTCAGGTACGGCAAGGCGAAACGCTCTGCGTCGTCGGCGAAAGCGGCTCCGGCAAATCGGTGACGTCGTTGACGGTGATGGGCTTGCTGCCGAAGAAAGTGCTGGTGCCGACACGCGGCAAGATCACGCTGGCCGGCGAGGACATTCTCTCGGCCACCGACCGGCGGCTGCGGCAACTCCGCGCCACCACCATGGCGATGATCTTTCAGGAGCCGATGACCGCGCTCAACCCGGTGGTGCCGGTCGGCAAGCAGATCGACGAGGTGCTGCGCGCCCATACCAATCTCGATGCCCGGGCGCGGCGCGAACGCATCCTTGCGATGATGGAGCAGGTGCGGCTGCCGGACGTTGCGCGCATCTTCAAATCGTATCCGCATCAGCTTTCGGGCGGTCAGCGCCAGCGCATCATGATCGCGATGGCGCTGGTGCTCGAACCGAAGCTCCTGATCGCCGACGAGCCGACCACCGCGCTCGACGTCACCACGCAGAAGCAAATCCTGTCGCTGATCCGCGACCTGCAACGCGACCACGGCACCGCCGTGCTGTTCATCACCCACGACATGGGCGTGGTGGCGGAGATCGCCGACCGCGTCGTAGTGATGCGCAAGGGCAAAGTCGTGGAGACCGGTGCGCTCGACGCCGTGCTGCGCGCGCCGACCATGGAATACACCCGCAACCTGCTGGCGTCGGTGCCGAGCCTGATCCCGCGCGCGGCGCGGCCCGCTTCCAGCGAACCGATCGTGCTCGAAACCGACGGCCTCGGCAAAGTCTATCGCCAACGCTCCATGTTCGGCGACGCACGCGAGGTCGCGGCCGCGCAGAACGTGACGCTGACGCTGCGCAAAGGCCGCACGCTCGGCATCGTCGGCGAGAGCGGCTCGGGCAAGTCCACCGTGGCGCGTTGCATCGTGCGGCTGATCGATCCGACCTCGGGCGAGGTCCGCCTCGGCGGTCAGGATATCTCGACCTTGTCGCGCCCTGCCCTGCGGCCGCATCGCAAGCGTATTCAGATCGTATTCCAGGACCCCTATCGCTCGCTCAATCCGCGCGTCACCGTCGGCGAGACCATCGCCGAAGGGCCGGTCAACTACGGCGTGCCACACGCCGAAGCGATCAAGCGCGCCGGCGAATTGCTCGAACTGGTCGATCTGCCTGCCGATGCCATCACGCGCTACCCGCATCAGTTCTCCGGCGGGCAGCGTCAACGCATCGCGATTGCCCGCGCGCTGGCGCTTGATCCCGATGTGCTGGTGGCGGACGAAGCGGTCTCCGCGCTCGACGTCTCGGTGCAGGCACAGGTGCTCGACCTGCTCGACGAGATTCAAACGCGGCTCGGTATCGCGCTGTTGTTCATCACCCACGACCTGCGCGTCGCCGCGCAGATCTGCGACGAAGTGGTGGTGATGCAGCACGGCCGCGTCGTCGAACAGGGGCCGGCGGGCGAAATCCTCACCAATCCGCAACAGGCTTATACGAAGCAGTTACTCGAGGCCGCGCCCGGCCGCCATTGGGACTTCGCCAATTTTCGGCCAGTCGCCACCGCGCCGCATGATACGACCGCGCCGATTTGACGATTCGACACCCCTCATTGCGTGCGAAGCAATCCAGAATTGAAATCAAGCTATGTCGAACTGGATTGCTTCGTCGCTTGCGCCCCTCGCAATGACGCGACTAACGTTGTCGCTCTACGACACTTCATTGGAATGACTTCATGACACGTATCGCCGTCGGCGGCTTTCTGCACGAGACCAACACCTTCGCGCCCACCAAGGCGACTTATGCCGATTTCGTTCACGGCGGTGGCTGGCCGGCGATGACCCACGGCTCCGACGTTCTCAAGGTGATGCGCGGCATCAATGTCGGCCTCGCCGGCTTCGTCGACGATGCTGTAACACGCGGCTGGGACCTGATCCCGACCATTGCCTGCGGCGCCAGCCCCTGCGCGCATGTGACGAAGGACGCCTATGAACGCGTCGCCAAGGAAATGGTCGACGGCATCGCGGCCGCCGGCGCGCTCGATGCGGTCTATCTCGACCTGCACGGCGCCATGGTCACCGAACATCTCGACGACGGCGAAGGCGAACTGCTCGCGCGCGTGCGCAAAGTGATCGGCCCCGACCTGCCGCTGGTGGTGAGCCTCGACCTGCACGCCAACGTCACGCCGGAAATGGTCGAGCACGCCGACGCGCTGATCGCCTATCGCACCTATCCGCATGTCGACATGGCCGATACCGGCCGCGCCTCCGCGAAGTACCTCGCACTGCTGCTGCAAAGTCAGCAGCGCTTCGCCAAAGCCTTCCGGCAATTACCCTTCCTGATTCCGATTAGCTGGCAATGCACCTTCGACCAGCCCACCAAAGGCATCTACGACAAGCTCGCGGCGCTGGAGAACGACGCCGTGCCGACGCTATCGTTCGCGCCGGGCTTTCCCGCCGCCGATTTTCCCGGCTGCGGCCCCACCGTGTTCGCCTATGGCCGCACGCAAGCTGACGCCGACGCGGCCGCCGATGCCGTCGCTCAACTTGTCATCAGTCACGAGAATGACTTCGACGGCAAAATCTATGCACCCGACGAAGGCGTGCAGCACGCCATGCAACTGGCGAAGGCCGCGCGAAAACCGATCGTGATCGCCGACACGCAGGACAATCCCGGCGCCGGCGGCGATTCCGACACCACCGGCATGTTACGCGCGCTGGTGCGCAACAAGGCGACGCGCGCCGCGACCGGCACGATCTACGATCCGGCTTCTGCGAAAGCGGCACACGCGGCCGGCGAAGGCGCGAGCGTGACACTGGCGCTCGGCGGCAAGTCCGGCATTCCGGGCGATGCGCCGTACGAAGCCACGTTCGTCGTCGAGAAGCTGTCCGATGGGAAATTCGTCGCGCCCGGCCCCTACTACGGCGGCCGCGACATGGACATGGGCCCGTCCGCCTGCCTGCGCATCGACGATGTCCGTGTCGTGGTGTCGTCGCACAAGGCGCAACTCGCCGACCAGGCGATGTATCGCTATGTCGGCATTGAGCCGACCGAGCAGGCGATCCTCGTCAACAAAAGCTCGGTGCATTTCCGCGCCGACTTCGAACCCATCGCCGAAACGCTGCTGATCTGCGCCGCGCCGGGCGCGATGCCGGCCGATACCGCGTCGCTGCCATGGACGCGGCTACGCCCCGGCATCCGCATCAAGCCGAACGGCGCGGTGTTCAAACCGAAAACCTGAGACCGCGCAGGCTCTATTGGGAGCCGGTCGCATGGTTAACCGTTGGTTGACGATCCTGCTTTAGCGTTTGGTACCTTCGCGAACGGGATCGACCATGAGACGCGCGCTTTTCGTGCTGACAGTAGCCATCTTGTCCGGGACCGGGCCGTCATACGGCCAGACCACCGCGTCGACGCCGGCCACACCGGCGCTCGCCGCCAAGGAAAAGCCGGCGACGCCCACGCCGCAGGCCACCGCCCCGGCGGTCGCGACCAAGGCGACGAGCAACCTGCCCGGCTCGGTCGAACCCACCTTCGATCGGGGTACGGCCGGACGCCTCAAGGAAGCGATCCAGAAATATGCCGCCATCGCCGCGCGCGGCGGGTGGCCGAAGATTCCTGCTGACGCGAAATTTGCGTTGGACGCAGCCGGCGCGAACGACGCCCTGCTGCGCCAGCGCCTGATTGCCGAGGGCGATCTCACCGCGGACCGTGCGTCGGGCGCGCTCGACGCCGAGGTCGTCGCTGCCATCAAGCGTTTCCAGACGCGCCACGGTCTGCCGCCGGTCGGAACGGTCGGCCCGAAGACCATGGCCGCGCTCAATGTCCCGGTCGAGGAGCGCCGCAAGCAACTCGAAGCCTCGTTGCTGCGCACCTCGGCGATCGGCTTCGGCTTTGGAACGAGATTCGTCGCCGTCAACATTCCGGCCGCCTATGTCGAGGCGGTGGAGAATGACAAGGTCGTCCATCGCTACCGTGTCGTCGTCGGCAAGACGGAGAAACCGTCCCCGACGGTTTCGACCGAGATCACCGACATCAATCTCAATCCGCGCTGGACCGTGCCGGCCTCGATCACGAAGAATGAAATCGCCAACCACATGCGCAAGGATCCGACGTACCTCAGCCGGATGCACATGCAGCTTTACGACGAGCATGACGCCGTCGTCGATCCCACCTCGGTGAACTGGAATGCCGACAAGGCACCGGGCGTCATCGTGCGCCAGGATCCCGGACCATGGAACGCGCTGGGCGAACTGAAAATCAACATGCCCAATGCCTACGCCGTCTACATGCACGATACCAATCAGCGCAGCCTGCTGAGCCGGGACTACCGCTTCGACTCTCACGGCTGCGTCCGCGTCGATCAGGTGCGCGACCTCGCGACGTGGCTGTTGCAGGACACGCCCGGATGGGATCGCGCCAAGATCGACTTCGCAATCGCGTCCGGCGAGCGCCAGAGCGTTCCGCTGACAAAGAAGGTGCCGGTGGCATGGATCTATCTCACCGGATGGATGACCCGCGATGGCGTCGTTCACTTCCGGGACGACGTCTACGACCAGGACGATCAGCTGCTGGACGCGACCGCCGAGGAGAAAGCATTCTTCGAGCAGGCCCAGCGCAACTCCGGCAAGAGCACGAACTGAGGTCGGCGGCGTGAACGAAGCCGGCGAAACATTTTCGCATCACAAGCAGGATAACATCCGGCCATGATGCCTTTTCCCGGCGGGTTCGGACAGGCCGACAACATCGCGCTGCTGATATCGCTGGCCGCAGCCGTTCTTTATTTGCTCATGTTGGGGCAAGGATCATCGTGGCGGCTTTCCGTCCTCAAGACACTGTCGACGTCCCTGCTCGCGATCATCGCCTGGCACATGGGCGGCCCCGTCTTGCTCATCGCGGGATTGGCGCTGAGCGCCCTGGGCGATCTGTTCCTGTCACGAGATGGCGAGAAAGCCTTCATCAGTGGGCTGGTCAGTTTCCTCGTCGCGCACGTCGCCTACATCGTGCTGTTCGCCAGCATCGGGCAAAGCCCGGCGGTGCTTCTGTCCATGCCGCTTCTTCCGGCCGCGGCGATTATGATCGCCGCCAGCCTCGCCTTGCTTCGGATCATCTTGCGACACGTCTCCGGCGAACTACGGCTGCCGGTGATGGTGTATTGCACGGCGCTCATGCTGATGGGACTGACGGCGCTTGCAACCGAACGACCACTGATCATCGCCGGCGCGGTGATGTTCGTGGCTTCGGATGCGATCCTGGCATGGGAGAAATTCGTGGAGCCCGCCGCGTCCGCGCGCAAGCCGCCGATGCGATTGGCGGTCTGGGTGCTCTACTATGCCGCACAGGTCACCTTCCTGCTTGCCTTCATCCCCTCCGGCGACTAACGACCGGTGCCGTCTAGCGCATGGATGTTTTGCGCGGAGACTGTTGCTTTTCTTTTCTAAGTCCTTGAAAAGAAAAGCAGGCGGGCGTGGCGAAATTGGTAGACGCAACGGACTTAAAATCCGTAGGGCCGCAAGGCCTGTACCGGTTCGATTCCGGTCGCCCGCACCATTACCAGCATTGTCCCTCAATCACCCGTTGAGCTTTAACGCCGCGCCGTTCGGCCCGATGAGGGCGCGGCAAGGCGTTGCCTTATCGCAGGTGAACACAGGACACGGGATGACCGGGCGGCCGATTATCGTCGCGCACGTCAGCGTTCGTCGAACGGTTGCCGTCATCGCGGACCAGATCGCGCCGCCCCGACCATCACCTCAAATTGCCGCTATCGCCAACCGCCATGAAAGCGGGGGACGTAATAGCTGTGACGATAGTGACGATACGGCCAGCCGCCGCCGTAGTAGCCATAACGCGGCGCGGTGTAGCCATATCCATAACCGTAGGAGCGATAGGCATTCGGCTGCCACCAGCATCGGCCCCAGTCGTTGCAGACCCAACGGACCTGATCGACGCCCGCCGGCGCGGCGATAGTGGGCGCCAGCGTCATGGCGCTCGCGGAAGGTGCGGTCGATAGGCCGAAAGTTGCGGCAACGGCAAGAGCCGCTGCACCGCTGGTCAAAGCATTCTTGATCGAGAACATGGTCGCCTCCATTGAAAGAGCAACCATCTTCTAAAAGACAGCGGTTGAAGCCGTGCTGAACCTGCCGTTGCCGGACATTCATCCGGAGACCGACAAGCAATATGCGCAAGGCTGCCCCATGGTTGTGAAAGGCGGCCATCCTCGCGGCGTCGACGTCTCATCGGCGACGGCCGCAACCCGCGCCGGCAAGCAGGCTGCACAGCGTGGAGCAGCCATGAATAGTGCGACCGCCCATTCACTTGACCGTCGCGAAGACGCGGCCGAAGATGCATTCTGCACGATCTGAGGGAACCGACGCGCAACGGCGACGATCCCGCTGCATCCGCGCCCGCCGCAGGCCAAAATCACAGACGAACGGAAACACCCATGCCCACCATCGAGCGTATTGAAGGCTTCGCCGACGAACTGACCGCGATCCGCCGCGATCTTCATGCCCATCCCGAAATCGGCTTCGAGGAACAGCGCACCTCCGGCATCGTTGCCGACAAGCTGGCGCAATGGGGCATCGAAGTGCATCGCGGGCTCGGCGGCACCGGCGTGGTCGGCGTGCTCAAGGGCAACGGCAAGGGCAATAAGCGGATCGGCCTGCGCGCCGATATGGACGCACTGCCGATGGAGGAAAACACCAACCTGCCGTGGCGCTCCACCATTCCCGGCCGCTTCCACGGCTGCGGCCATGACGGCCACACCACCATCCTGCTCGGCACCGCGCGCTATCTCGCCGAAACCAAGAATTTCGACGGCACCGTCCACTTCATCTTCCAGCCGGCCGAGGAAGGCCTCGGCGGCGCGCGCGCGATGCTCAAGGATGGCCTGTTCGAGAAATTTCCGTGCGACGAAATCTACGGCATCCACAACGCGCCGGACCTCAAGCACGGTGAGTTGGTGATCTCGCCCGGCCCCAGCATGGCCAGCGCCGATTTCTTCGACATCACCATCACCGGCTTCGGCGCGCACGGCGCAATGCCGGAGCGTTCACGCGACCCTGTGGTAATCGCGATGAATCTCGGGCAGGCGCTGCAAAGCATCGTCAGCCGCAATGTCGAGCCGACGCACGCCGCGGTGCTTTCGATCACGCAAATCCACGCTGGCTCCGCCTATAACGTGATCCCGAACGAAGCCACGCTCGCCGGCACCGTCCGCACCTTCGACCAGCCGACCCGCATGATGATCCGCGAGCGCATCAAGACCATCGCCGCCGGTATCGCGCAGGCGTTCGGCGTCGAGATCAAGGTCGAAATCCGCGACATCTTCAGCGTGCTGATCAACACCGAAGAACATTCCAAGGTGGTGTACGACGTTGCGCGCACCGTGCTCGATCCCAAGAACGTGGCAATCAGGCAAACGCCGCGCATGGGCAGCGAGGATTTCGCCGATATGCTGCTGGCGGTGCCTGGCGCTTACTTCTGGCTCGGCCATGACGGCTCGGTGCCGGTGCACAATCCCGGTTTCACCCTCGACGACAAGATATTGCCGGTCGGCGCCAGCATGTTCGCGCGCATCATCGAGACGCGGCTGCCGGTGTCGGCATGACGGCGCTGCGCGAGCTCTCGGCCGTCGAACTGCTGGCCGGCTATCACGGCAAGGAGTTCTCGCCGAGCGAGGTGCTTGAGGACGTCCTCGCGCATGTCGCCAAATGGGAGCCGCATATCCACGCGCTCTATGCGTTCGATCCGGACGGCGCGCGCGTGGTGGCGAAAGCCTCCACCGAACGCTGGCGCAAGGGCGAGCCGATCGGCTCGCTCGACGGCGTGCCGATCACCATCAAGGAGAACATCGCCACCAAGGGCGTGCCAGTGCCGCTCGGCGCGGCCACCACGACGCTGACGCCCGCGCCCGTCGATGCGCCGCAAGCCGCACGCGTGCGCGAAGCCGGCGCGGTAATCTTCTCCAAGACCACGATGCCCGACTACGGCATGTTGTCGTCGGGCCTCTCCAGTTTCCATCCCCTCACCCGCAATCCGTGGGACGTGCGGATGAATCCCGGCGGCTCCAGCGCCGGCGCCGGCGCGGCTGGTGCCGCCGGCTACGGTCCGCTGCATCTCGGCACCGACATCGGCGGGTCGGTGCGTTTGCCCGCCTGCTGGTGCGGCATCGTCGCGCTGAAGCCGAGTCTCGGCCGCGTGCCGATCGATCCGCCCTATGTCGGCCGCGTCACCGGCCCGATGACCCGCACCGTCGATGATGCCGCGCTGCTGATGAGCGTGCTGTCGCAACCGGACTCGCGCGACGGCATGAGCCTGCCGCCCGCCGATATCGACTGGCCTGCGCTCGACGTCTCGTTGAAGGGCAAGCGCATCGGCCTGATGCTCGATCTCGGGTTTGGCGACAAGCTGGAAGACGAGGTGCGGGCCACGGCGAAGGCCGCCGCGCGCGCATTTGAGTCCGCCGGCGCGTCGGTGCGCGAAGTCTCCGGCGTCATCACGCGCGAGACGCTCGACGGGCTCGACGCCTTCTGGCGCGCGCGCTCGTGGGACGATCTATCCAGGTTGTCGCCCGAAGTGCGCGCCAAGGCGCTGCCTTACATCTACCAGTGGGCGGAAGGCGGCGCGAAACTCTCCGGCGTCGATGTGCTGCGCGGCT
>JAFKKM010000065.1 GCA_017305555.1 Hyphomicrobiales bacterium
TCGTCATGGCCGGGCTCGTCTCGGCCATCCACGTCGTGACCGCGCCTCAATATGAAGACGTGGATGCCCGGGACAAGCCCGGCCATGACGACTGAGAGGACGCGCGTCCCACCTACTTCCCGTCATACCAGATCCGATACAGCGCGCCGACCTGATCGTCCGACACCAACAGCGATCCGTCCGGCAGTTGCGCGACATCGACCGGGCGGCCGAGATAATGGCCGTGATTATTCCAGCCCTCCGCGAACGGCTCGGACTGGCCCGCCGCGTGCCCGTCTTCTTTCAGAAACGTCACCATCACCCGCGCGCCGACCGGCACGGTGCGATTCCATGAGCCGTGCTGCGTGCTGAAGATTGCGCCGCGATATTTTTGCGGAAACGTGGTGCCGGTATAAAACGCCAAACCGAGATCGGCGGCGTGCGCGACCTGCTCGACTTCCGGAAACACCAGGTTCGGCGGCGGCGTGTCGTTCTTGTATTCATTGGTGCGGGTGTGGCCGCCGCCATACCACGGGAAGCCGTAGTCGTGCCCGATCCCGGTGATGCGATTCATTTCGCCCGGCGGCTGATCGTCGCCCATGCGATCGACCTGATTGTCGTTGCTCCACAGCGAGCCGTCCTTCGGATTAAAATCCATCCCGACAGGATTACGCATTCCGGTTGCATAGACCTCGCGATGCGAGCCATCGCGGTCCATGCGGACGATGCCGCCGATGCCCCACTTGCGATAGGCATCGAGCTTTTGTTTCGGCGGCACGTTGTAGGGCTGCCCAAGCTGGATATAGAGCTTGTCGTCCGGCCCGATCCGGCACACGCGCGTCGCGTGATTGAAGCTCTCCTCCGTCTTGGGAATCAGCTCGCCCTGCTTCACCACAGGTGAGGCAACAAGATCGGCGCGCTTCTCGAACGCCTCTGCGTCGGCATAAGCGAGCACGCGATTCACCTCGGCGACGTAGAGCGTGCCGTCCTTCGCGAAGCAGACGCCGTTCGGAATCTTCTTCGACACGGACGGCGCGAACTCCTTCACCTCATGGCTGCCGCCCTGCGCGCGATTCGTCACCGCCCAGACTTTCGATTGCCGCGTGCCGACGAAGGTGACCGTGCCCTGCGGTCCCACCGCGATGTGCCGCGCACCCGGCACCAGCGCGTAAAGCGCGATATGAAAGCCGGCGGGCAATTTGATCCGGGCGAGAGTCTTCCTCACCTGCTCGGCCTCGGCGCCGGCTTGCGGCACCGTCGGCCAATCCGCCGCGCTGCCGATCTTGATCGCACCCGATTTCGCGTCGTCGGCGGCTTGGACATCGAGCGGCCACGCCAACAAGGCCAACACAACGACGAATGCTGTCCAATGCCCTCTCACGGTCGCCTCCGTTGCTGGTGTTGCACGAGGTCGATGTAGTCACTTGCATCTCGAATCGAATTGCCTTGCACCGACGCACCACACGAAAATTGTCGTCCCCGCGAAGGCGGGGACCCAGACTCCGCAGTGGCTCGGCTCCATCATCCGGGGCTGGTTTATTCTATAACAACCGACGCCAGGGGTAATGGGTCCCCGCCTTCGCGGGGACGACTCCGTATGCGTGGGGGCATATGCCGGACAGCAATACGACTACTTCGTCGTCTCGCCGTTCGACACCAGCAACACCGAGCCTTCCGCTTCCCGCAGCACTTCGGCCGCGACGCCGCCGAAGTTCAATCCGTCGCCTTCGATGCGATCGACGCCCATCACCACCAGATCGATATTGCTGCCGCGCATTTCTTGCAGGATCGCCGCTTCCGGCGCGGTGTTGGTGCGTAGCGTGGTGATCACCTCGACATCGTAACGGGCTGCAAGCGCGATGGTGTCCTTGAGGATCGCCTCCTCCTCGAACAGCGAGACGCTGACGTTGCGCCGTCGCCGGCCCTTGTCGCGCGTCGTCGTCACGTAGATCACCCGCAGCGGATGATTGCTGCTGCGCGCCAGCGCCACCGCCACTTCGGCGCCGCGCCGCGACACGCCGCTGCCCGACACCGGCACCAGAATTTTCAAACCGTCGCTGTCCGGCCGCGTCAGATGATGGCCCTTGGCGGCGACCACGGCGAGCGGTCCGTCGAATCCCGCGGTCACACTCTCGACATTGCGATAGAATCCGCCGTCGGCGCCGATCACCTTGTTGAGCCCGACCACCAGCAGATCGAACCCCTTGCGGGCCTCGTCGACCACAGCGTCGACCGCCTTCTTCTGCCGCGCGCGCGAGGTGACGTCGATCTCGCGCACCTCTTCGCCGTCTTCCTTCTCGATCTCGGCGCTGACTTTCGCGGCGTTCTTCACCGTCGACTCGTGGCTCTCCTCGTCGGCGCGCCGCTTCTCCTGCGCCTTGGCCCGCGGCCCGAGATGCAGCACGGTGGTGGGGATGCCGCGCGCGCCGGCGATCAGGCCGGCGATGCGCGAAGCAAATTTCGCGTTAGCGCTTTCATCGACGGCGAGCAGCAAGCGTTCGAGATTGGCGACGAAGCCTTTCTCCTCGAATTCCTCGCGCTCCAGCCGCTCCTTTTCTTCCTTCTCCAGCGGCAGCCGCGACAGCGCCGCGCGCAGCATCGGCGGCATCGCCATGGTGGTGACGATCGCCATGGTGACGATCATCGTGAACAGGTTCTGGCTCAGCACGCCCATCGACAGGCCGATGGTGGCGATGATCACTTCGGTGGAGCCGCGGGCATTCATGCCGCTGGCGAGCGCGAAGGATTCGCGGCGGTTCAATCCGCCCATCGCGCCGCCGACGAACGCGCCGCCGAACTTTCCGATGCTGGCGATCAACACCAGCATCGCGGTGAGCAGCAGCAGCTTCGGGTCCTTCAGCACCGTGAGGTCCGCGCTCAATCCGGCGAGGCCGAAGAAGATCGGCATGAACAGGCTGGTGATCAGGCCGCGCAGCCGCTCGTCGATCTGCTTGGTGAGGATCGGCGATTCGCCGACGAGGATGCCGGCGACGAACGCGCCCAGCACCGTATGCACGCCGATCCAGTGCGTGATCAGCGCCATGCAGCTCATCAGCAGCAGGATCACGGTGATCACCGCCGCAGAACTCACCAGCGTGTCGTTGGCCCAGCGGATCAGCCGGAACACCAGCCGGCGGCCGATGGTGAAGGAAACGGCGAGGAACGCCAGCGTGCCGAACACCGCCTGCGCCACCGACATCATGTCGAGCTGGCCGCGCGAGGCGAGGCTGAAGATCACCGCAATGATCACCCATCCGATGGTGTCGTCGATCACGGCAGTGGCGACGATGATCTGGCCGACGTTGCGGCGCATGAACTGCATCTCGCGCACCACCACCGCGACGATCTTCACCGACGAGATCGACAGCGCGGTGCCGAGGAACAGCGAGGCGACCAATCGCTGTTCGGGATGCGGCAGCAGGCTCTCCGGCAGAAACTGGCCGAGCGCGAAGCCGCAGCAGAACGGCACCACGATGCCCGCGATGGAAATCGTGAACGCGGCCTTGCCGACCTTGCGCACCAGCTTGAGATCGGTCTCCATGCCGGTCAGCAACAGCAGCAGGAGGACGCCGACCTGCGCGAGGCCGTTGATCAGCGCCTTCTGCTCAGGATTGGCCGGAAAGATCAGGTGCTGTGCATCCGGCCAGAACGCGCCGAAGATCGACGGCCCGAGCACGACGCCCGCGAGCAGTTCGCCCATCACCGACGGCTGGCCGAGCCGTTGCATGATTTCGCCGAGCCCGCGGCCGACGGCGATCAACAGAATGATTTGCAGGATGAAGATCGCCTCAGAGGGATGCCCCGCGCCGCCGCCCGCGGCGCCCGCGAATGTCGCGCCTGCGAATTGTAGTGCGAGGCCGCCCAGCAGGACGCTTCCCCAGAAGCGAAACCGGGGCGACTTCACCCACATGCAAACATCTCCCCAACCGCGCACCGGGGAAGCGCGTCGAGGAAACTCTCACGCCGTCCGCCGGCGTCCGCCACGCCATCCGTCACCCGTTTTAGGTCGATCGGCGCCGAAAAGCGACGGCCGATCCGTAGCGGATCGAAACGGATTCGCGTCCGTTCCGTTCCGGCCGACCCGAACTTTCATTAAAACGATCAGCAAATGTCCGAATCGCACCGCCTCGCACATGGGTTCCCTTGACGAAATCGCCGCGAGAGAACATTGAACGGCTCCGCTCCACGCATCGCCGCCACCGAATACCGTCATGACCCGTCCCGAGCTGAAAAATTTTCGCCGCATCGTCGTCAAGGTCGGCTCGTCGCTGCTGATCGACGCCGCTGCCGGCGTCGTGAAGGAGACGTGGCTGGAAGCGCTGGCCGACGATCTCGCCAGGCTGCACGCCGAGGGTTGCGATATTCTGGTGGTGTCGTCCGGCTCGATCGCGCTCGGCCGCTCAAAGCTCAAGCTGCCGCGCGGCCCACTAAAGCTGGAAGAGAGTCAGGGCGCGGCCGCCGTCGGCCAGATCGCGCTGGCGCGGTTATGGTCCAAGGTGCTGGCCTCCCGCGGCATCGACGCCGGACAGATTCTCGTCACCCTACAGGACACCGAGGAGCGACGGCGTTACCTCAACGCCCGCTCGACGATTGCGAAGTTGCTGGAGTGGCGCGCCATTCCGGTCATCAACGAGAACGACACCGTCGCCACCAACGAGATCCGCTACGGCGACAACGACCGCCTCGCCGCGCGCGTCGCCACCATGGCCAGCGCCGACCTGCTGATCCTGCTCTCGGACATTGACGGCCTCTACGACGCGCCGCCCGGCGCCAACCCGAATGCAAAGCTGATCCCGGTGGTGGACTCAGTCTCCGCCGAGATCGAGGCGATGGCGGGCGCGGCGGAATCCGAACTGTCGCGCGGCGGCATGACCACCAAGATCGAGGCGGCCAAGATCGCCACCACCGCCGGCACGCATATGCTGATCGCGTCCGGCAAGATCGCGCATCCGTTGCAGGCGATCGCCGACGGCGGCCGCTGCACCTGGTTCCTGACGCCCGCAAACCCCGTCACCGCGCGAAAACGCTGGATCGCGGGTTCGCTGGAACCGAAGGGCACGCTGGTCATCGATGCCGGCGCCGTCGCCGCACTGCGCGGCGGCGCCAGCCTGCTGCCGGCCGGCGTGGTCCGGGTCGAGGGCCACTTCGCCCGCGGCGATGCCGTAGTGGTGCGCGGCCCCGACACCCACGAGATCGGCCGCGGCCTCGTCGCCTACGACGCCGAGAACGCCGACCGGATCAAGGGGCATTCGTCGTCGGAAGCCGCGCGCATCCTCGGCGTCGACGGTCGCGCCGAAATGATTCATCGCGACGACCTGGTGGTGGGCGTCGGGCCGGCGTAACGCGAAAGCTCACCGCCCTTTACCGCCCTTGGAAAACCGCGGCGCGGCGCTCGACGAAGGATTTGATGCCCTCAGCGGCATCCGCCGAGTTCAACACGCGGTCGCGAATCTCCGGCACGAACTTGATCGCCGCCTGCTCGCCCGCTTCAATGAGCTTGCGGCCTGCCTCCTTGGTGACTTGAATGCCGAGCGGCGCGTTGCGGGCGATGATTGCGGCCAGCTCCATCGCGCGGTCCACCTGTTTGCCCGCCGCGACCACCTCCTGCACCATGCCGATCCGATAGGCCTCCTGCGAGGTGAACTCGTCGCAGAGCAAGAGGTGATACATCGCGTTGCCCCAACCGGCGCGGGTGATGTAGCGGAAGTGCGCCCCGCCGAGCGGCGCAATGCCGCGCTTCGCCTCCATCTGGCAGAAACGACAATCATCCGCCGCCACTACGATATCGCCGGCCAGCATCAGTTCGATGCCGATGGTGAAGACGATGCCCTGAACCGCGGTGACGATCGGCTTGCGGCATTGGCTCGCCATGCCGAACGGATCAATGTTGCCGACCGGCAGCGGCTTGCGCGTCGCCGTCGGCCCGAAGAACTTCGGCATGTCGAGGCCGGCGGTGAAATTCTCCCCGACCGCGCAGATGACGCCGACCCACAGCGTCTCCTCGCGATCCAGCAGCGTCAGCGCGTCCGACAGTTGCTCCATCATCGCCGGACTGAAGGAGTTCTTCTTCGTCGGATTGTCGATCACGATCTTCAGGATGTGATCGTGGCGCTCATGGACGACGCGCCCTTCGGCGGCGACGATATCGGACATTCGATCGGATCCTCCTGTTCGGGAAATAAAACAGCATCGGCGCGCATGACGCACCTCGGCTGAATGACGGCGACGACCAAATTGAATGATGATCATCATTCAATTTGCTGTCAATCGCCTTCCCGCCGCCGGCCAGTCTCCGGCCGAATGCGTCGAGGCGCGCCCGCCCCGTCCACCCGGCACCGGGACCGGCCCGCCGGCCGATCGGAGGGATAACCGCCCGAAAAGTCGCCCGGAGATGCCCGGACCGCCCCCGAATCCGCCTTGCGCGGCTCGCTTGGCGTCAACACATTCGCACCACCGATCGGCCACCGTATGGCCGCAAGAATCCCGGGTCTGTCCCAGCCCTCGCGGACCGGGGAGAGCTGTGCTAGGGAACCGCCATGACCGCCCCTCTGAAAGCCGTCGACAACGACAGCGACCTCGCCGCCCTGATGACCCGGCTCGCGCATGACGCGCGCGCCGCTGCCAAGGTGCTTGCGCTCGCCCCAGGCGAACAGAAGAACCGCGCGCTCGCGGCGATGGAGCAGGCGATCCGCGCGCACTGTGCCGACATCCTCAAGGCCAACGCCGAAGACGTTGCGGAAGCGCTCGCGAACGGCGCGACCTCCGCCTTCATCGATCGTCTGACGCTGACCGAAGCGCGCGTCGCCGCGATGGCCGACGGCCTCGCTGTCGTTCGCGGCATCACCGATCCGGTCGGCGCCGTCACCGAACGCTGGCAGCGCCCCAACGGCATGACCATCGAGCGCGTGCGCGTGCCGCTCGGCGTTATCGCGGTGATCTTCGAGAGCCGTCCCAACGTCTGCGCCGACGCCGGCGCGCTGTGTCTCAAGTCCGGCAACGCCGTGATCCTGCGCGGCGGCTCCGACAGTTTTCGCTCGTGCCGTGCGATCCATGCGTGCCTCGTGCAAGGTCTGCGTGAAGCCGGCCTGCCCGAAGCTACGATCGCATTGGTGCCGACGCGTGACCGTGCGGCGGTGGGACTGTTACTTACCGGTTTGAACGGCGGCATTGACCTGATCGTACCGCGCGGCGGCAAGAGCCTGGTCGCGCGCGTCGAGGCGGAAGCCCGCGTGCCGGTGTTCGCGCATCTCGAAGGTATCAATCACGTCTATGTCGATCATGCCGCGAAACTCGACATGGCGAAGTCGATCGTGCTCAACGCCAAGATGCGCCGCCCCGGTGTCTGCGGCGCGGCCGAAACGCTGCTGATCGAACGCGCCGCCGCACCGACGCATCTCAAGCCGCTGGTGGAGATGCTAATCGACTCTGGCTGCGAAGTGCGCGGCGATGCGGCGATTCAGCGAGCAGATGCGCGCGTGAAGCCTGTGGCCGACGCCGATTGGGACACAGAGTACGAAGACGCCATCATCGCTGCGAAGCTGGTCGATAACGTCGACGACGCAATCGCACATATCGGGAAACATGGCTCGCATCACACCGAAGCCATCGTCACCGAGGATGCGGCCGCGGCCTCGAAATTCCTCAACGAGGTCGATGCCGCAATCGTACTGCACAACGCCTCGACGCAATTCGCCGACGGCGGCGAGTTCGGCTTCGGCGCGGAGATCGGCATCGCCACCGGCAAATTCCATGCGCGCGGCCCGGTTGGCGCCGAACAACTGACGACCTTCAAGTATCGCGTTCACGGCACCGGACAGACGCGGCCGTGATCATTTGCTTGCCGGCGCGCGGAGACTGAATTGGCAAAGCCGCCCGTCGCGCCGTCGCAAGTGATTCCGTATCACACCATCGGACTACGCATCGGGCTGCTCGGCGGCTCGTTCAATCCGCCGCATGAGGCGCACCGCGCCATCAGCCTGTTCGCGATGAAGCGGCTGCGACTCGACCGCGTCTGGTGGCTGGTCTCGCCGGGCAACCCGCTGAAGAACGGCTACGGCGCGAATGACATCGAAGCGCGCGCGAGCGCTGCCCGCCAGATCGCGCATCATCCGCGGATTGACGTCACCTGTCTCGAAGCTGTCATCGGCACCCGCTATACCGTCGATACCATCAGCTATCTCCGCCGCCGCTGCACCGGCGCGCGCTTCGTATGGATCATGGGCGCCGACAACCTCGCGCAATTCCATCGCTGGGACGATTGGCGGCGCATCGCCGCGCAGGTGCCGATCGCCGTGATCGACCGGCCGCCGCAGAGCTTCCGCGCCCTCGCCGCACCGGCTGCGCTGGCACTTGCGCGCGAGCGGCTGCCTGAAAACAAGGCATGGCAACTCGCCAACGCCAAGCCGCCGGCCTGGACATTCCTCACCGGCATGAAACTCAGCCTGTCGTCCACCAAGCTGCGGAACCCGGATGGGACCTGGAAGTAACCGGAGCTGGAAACCATGACTGGAATCAATTGCGTGCCGCGACTGGAATATTGAAACCACCCGTCCCACATGCGTAGTATGTCAACCGGGCGTTCGAGATTCGGCCGCCCGACACAGCGAAAGGAAATGGTCCCTGACCGTATCTGTCCTGTCCTCATCCGCCTCGCCCAAGAAGCGGATATCGTCAGCGCCCGCCGCGGTGTTGAAGGCGCGGCCTGATGTCGAGCAATCCCTGAAGATCATTCTCGCACGCCTCGACGACATGAAGGCGGAAGAGACTGTCAGCATTGACCTGCGCGGCAAATCCTCCGTGTCGGACTACATGGTCGTGACCACCGGCCGGGCCAACCGGCACGTCGGCGCGATCGCGGAGAATGTCGTGAAGGCGCTGAAAGACAGTGGCATTCCCAATATCCATGTCGAAGGCCTCACCAATTGCGATTGGGTGCTGATCGATTCCGGGGATGTCATCGTCCACGTCTTCCGGCCCGAGGTCCGCGAGTTCTACAACCTGGAGCGGTTGTGGACCCAGGGTCCGAAAAACGCGACGTCCGCAAAGAAAGCCTGATCGCGGTTGCGGTCGGCGATGACGATCGGACTGGCGCCGGTCTGGCGCGAGGGTTTCGTTTGCCGCCGTTCGATCACCGTTCGATTCTTGGGTTTCAGTTGCGACCGGGAATCTGATAGGCCGCATCGATGCGGATCATGGTGATTGCGGTCGGCCGCCTGAAACAGGGGCCGGAACGGGAACTGGCGGAACGCTACGCGGCACGGTTCGACGACGCGGGCCGCAAGCTGGGGTTTCGCGGCCTCGAGGTACGCGAGATTCCGGAGAGCCGCGCACGGGATGCCGCGACCCGGATCGCCGAGGAGGCCGCCGCCATCGCGGCGCTGATGCCGGACAAATCCTCTCTGGTCGCGCTCGACGAACACGGCGACAGCATCGACAGTTCCATTTTCGCGCGGCATCTTGGCCGCTGGCGGGACGAATCGGTCGCCAACACTATTTTCGTCATTGGCGGCGCGGACGGACTTTCGCCTGAATTGCAGCGCATGGCCAAGCTTCGACTGGCGTTCGGCAAGGCCACCTGGCCGCATCAGTTGGTCCGTGTCCTGTTGCTGGAGCAAATTTATCGGGCCGCAACGATTCTGGCGGGCCATCCATATCACCGCGCTTAGCGCCCTACGTGACGGTCGATGAATTCAGAGCACGATGTTATCCGAAAATCGCTTCACACGTTTCAGCTTCATACCCTGGTCGCCGGACTGCTCGCGGCCGGCACGGTCGGCGCGTGGCCGTCGATCGCAACAGCGCAAACCCCGGCTCCGACACCCGCAACACCGGTCGCCGCGACACCAGCCGAAACGGCACCGGCCGCAACGACGACACCTTCCGCCGACGACATCAAGCAACGCGCGCAAGAGCTTGAAGCCGCCCGGCAGCGGCAGAAAGATGCCGCTGAGCTTCAGGAAAAGCTCAAGGCCGAAATCGCCGCCATCGGTCAGGATCGCAGCAAGCTCAATCAGGAACTGATCGACATCGCGGCCAAGGTGCGAAACGTCGAAGGCCGCATCGCCGACGCCGAATCCCGCCTTGGCGATCTCGATACGCGTGAGCAGACGATCCGCGGCTCGCTGCAATCGCGTCGTTCGGAAATCGTCGAGGTGCTGGCGGCATTGCAACGCGCCGGCCGCCGCGCGCCGCCGGCCTTGCTGGTCAGTCCCGAAGATGCGCTGCAATCGCTGCGCACCGCGATCATGCTGGGCTCGGTGGTACCCGAGATGCGCGCGCAGTCCGTCAAGCTCGTCACCGATCTCAATGAGTTGGTGACGGTGCGCAAGACCATCGCCGCCGAACGCGATCAACTGGCGACCGATCGCGACGGCTTGCGCGTCGACCAGACCCGGCTCGCCTCCCTCGTCGAGGAACGGCAGAAACAACAGAGCACTGCCGAGCAGAACATGCAGGCCGAGGCGGCGCGCGCGCTTGAACTGTCCCGCAAGGTCGATGACCTGCAAAGCCTGATCGCCAAGATGGAGCAGGACCTGCAAAGCGCCGCGAAAGCAGCGGCCGCGGCCAAGGAGGCGACCGAAAGGGCGGCGGCCGCCGCCGCGAGCGGCAAGCCCAATCTCGCCGCCCTGAAGGATCCGGGCCGGCTCAGCCCGGCGATCGCGTTTGCCTCGGCCAAAGGCCTCCTGGCCCTACCTGTTAACGGCACCCGAATCCGCGATTACGGCGGCTCCAACGGGGCCGGCGGAACCGAAAAAGGCATTTCCCTGGCGACCCGCGCGGGCGCGCAAGTCACAACACCGTGTGATGGCTGGGTTGTGTATGCCGGCCCGTTCCGGAGCTATGGACAACTCTTGATCCTGAATGCGGGGGGCGGGTATCATGTGTTGATCGCTGGGATGGAACGCATTTCGGTCAATATCGGTCAGTTCGTGTTGACGGGTGAGCCGATCGCGACCATGGGAACGACATCCCGGATCGCTTCCATCCTCGCAACCAGCGTGAGCCGGCCCGTTCTCTACGTCGAGTTCCGTAAAGACGGAACTCCCATCGACCCTGGCCCATGGTGGGCCGCAAATGAAGGCGAAAAGGTTCGCGGATGATGCGCAAAACCTCTGTACTGCTTCTCGGTGCCGCGGCCGGCGCCGCGTTGACATTGTTCGTGTCCCAGCCGCGCTCGATGCTGATGGGATCGAGCGCGCGCGCCGCCACGTCCGATACCTATCGCCAGCTCAATCTGTTCGGCGACGTGTTCGAGCGCGTCCGCTCCGACTATGTCGAGAAGCCGGACGACAGCAAGCTGATCGAATCCGCCATCAGCGGGATGCTGACCGGGCTCGATCCGCATTCGAGCTATATGGATGCCAAGAGCTTCAAGGATATGCAGGTGCAAACCCGCGGCGAATTCGGCGGGCTCGGCATCGAGGTCACGATGGAAGACGGCCTGATCAAGGTGGTCTCGCCGATCGATGACACCCCGGCCTCGAAGGCCGGCATTCAGGCCAACGACATCATCACCACGCTCGACGACGAGGCGGTGCAGGGCCTGACCCTGAATCAGGCCGTCGACAAGATGCGCGGCCCGGTCAACACCAAGATCAAACTGAAGATCATCCGCAAGGGTCAGGACAACCCGATCGAAGTGACGCTGGTGCGCGACAACATCCGCGTCCGCTCGGTGCGCGCCCGCGTCGAGGATGGCGATATCGCCTACATCCGCATCACCACCTTCAACGAACAGACCACCGAAGGGCTGAAGCGCGAGATCGCCTCGCTCACCAAGCAGATCGGCGAGGACAAGCTGAAGGGCTTCATCCTCGACCTGCGCAACAACCCCGGCGGTCTTCTCGAAGAAGCCGTCACCGTGTCGGATGCGTTCCTCGAGCGCGGTGAGATCGTCTCGACGCGCGGCCGCAACGCCGAGGAAACCCAGCGCCGCGTCGCGCGGGCGGGCGACCTCACCAAAGGCAAGAAGCTCATCGTGCTGATCAACGGCGGCTCGGCCTCGGCGTCGGAAATCGTCGCCGGCGCGTTGCAGGACCACAAGCGCGCGACGCTGATCGGCACCCGCTCATTTGGCAAGGGATCGGTGCAGACCATCATTCCGCTCGGCTCCGGCAACGGCGCGTTGCGGCTGACCACGGCGCGTTACTTCACGCCGTCGGGCAAGTCGATCCAGGCCAAGGGCATCACCCCGGACATCGAGGTGTTGCAGGACGTGCCGGATGACCTGAAGTCGCGAACCGACACCAAGGGCGAAGCCTCGCTGCGCGGCCACCTCAAGGGTGACGCCGGCAAGGAGCAGACCGGCTCGCAATCCTACGTGCCGCCGGACGCCAAGAACGACAAGGCGCTCAAGATGGCCGACGACCTGCTGCACGGCGTCAAGGTCGAGGCTCAGGCACCCGGCGACAAGGCCGCGGTCGACAAACCCGCCGACAAGGCCAAGGCCGCGAACTGAGGCCGCGAACTGATCGCGACGACTTGATCTGACCAATGACGGGCGGCCTTGCGGGCCGCCCGTTTCATTCTGATGGGCTCGTTCGCGCGGTGACGGCGGCCGCCGAATGTCCGCGATCGCAACCCGGCGTGGTAAGGTCGCTGCGGCTGATTCGCGGGAGGCCGGCAGGAAGCCACGGCATGACGACGGACGATCTCAGCACCCCGCTCGGGCAGAATGCGCAGCCGCGCCGGCGGCGGCGCCTTCCCTTCAGCGGCGTTCAAGTGATCGCCGCCGCGCTCGGACTGTTCCTGCTGGGGTTCGCGGGAATTGCGCTGTTTCATCAGGATCGCCTCGGCGGTGAACCGGTGGTGCGGGTCGCGCTGCAACCGGACACTGCCGCCAAGAGCGCCGACAAAGACGCAGCCGCGTCAGCTCCCGCCGACGCCACCAAGCCAGCCACGAAAGCCGCTTCGAATCCGCCGGCAAACGGGCAGAAGACCATCACCATCATCGATGGTTCGAGCGGCGCGCGGCAGGACGTGGTTGTCGCCAGCGAAAGCTCGGCCACCGGTGCCGACACCACCTCCGCAATCATGTCCGGCGTTGACGCGCGGCTGTTGGAAAAATCGCGTTACGGCATGATCCCGGTCGTCGCCGACGGCGCGACACCGTTCACCGCCTATGCCGCCGGCACGCCGGCCGAGCGCGCCAAGGCCGCCACGATGCCGACCGTCGCCATCGTCGTCGGCGGACTCGGCATCGGTGCCGCGAAGACCACCGAATCGATCTTGAATCTACCAGGCGCAGTCACGCTGGCCTTCACGCCCTATGGCTCGGACCCGGCCAAGCTGGTGGCGCGGGCGCGCGGCCGGCATCACGAAATCCTGCTGCAAGTGCCGATGGAGCCGTTCGACTATCCCGACAACGATCCCGGCCCGCAGACCCTGCTCACCACCCAAAGCCCCGAACAAAATCTCGATCGCCTGTTCTGGCATCTCAGCCGCATTCAAGGCTATGTCGGGCTGACCAGCTTCATGGGTGCCCGCTTCGCGGTGTCGGACAGCGCGATGCAACCGGTGATTCGCGAAGCCGCCAAACGCGGCCTCGGCTATCTCGACGACGGCAGTTCCCCGCGCAGCGTGGCCGGCACGCTGGCGCAGGGCCAGAACATGCCCTTCGCGAAAGCCGACCTCAGCATCGACGCGGTTCCGACCACGGCCGAGATCGACAAGGCATTGGCGAAACTGGAATCGCTGGCGAAGACGCGCGGCAATGCCATCGGCATCGCGACGAGCCTTCCCGTTTCGGTCGAACGCATCGGCAATTGGGCTAAATCGCTGGAAAGCCGGGGCGTTCTGCTGGTGCCATTGACAACCGCGATGCTGAAATCAAAATCCTGATGCCGATCCAGACACGACAGCAGGGACCGAACCCGGCGTCCGCGTTCTGGACGTCGGACGCGAGGTGAATACGAGCATGTGGCTCGGCGGACTTCGATCAAACGAAAGGGCACGACGGCAATGACGCGTTACGACGATCTGCCCTATCGCACCTGCGTCGGCATGATGCTGATCAATGCGACGGGGCTCGTTTTCATCGGCCGCCGCGCCGGAGGCCCCGAGCACGTCGACGAAACCCACGTCTGGCAAATGCCGCAAGGCGGCGTCGATCCCGGCGAGGACACCTGGGAAGCGGCGAAGCGCGAGTTGTTCGAGGAAACCAGCGTTCGTTCCGTCGAGAAAATAGGTGAAGTCCCGGACTGGCTGATCTACGACATCCCGCGCACGGTGGCGGGCCGCGCCTGGAAAGGCCGTTATCGTGGCCAGCGCCAGAAGTGGTACGCGATGAAATTCACCGGCAAGGATTCCGAGATCAACGTTCTCAATCCGGGCGACGGCCACAAGCCGGAATTCATCAAGTGGCGATGGGAGCCGATGCGGAATCTCCCCGAGCTGATCGTCCCGTTCAAGCGGCCGGTCTATGAGCGCGTCGTCAAGGAATTCATCGGTCTCTCCGACCCGCGATGACGCCGTCCGACAAGCCGTATCGCCCCAATGTCGGGATCGCGCTGTTCAATGCCGCAGGGCAGGTTCTGATCGGCCGACGCTATCGCGACGACGGCCCTGAGATCGTCCTGCCTGGCCTGGAATGGCAGATGCCGCAAGGCGGCATCGACGCCGATGAGAATCCGCGCGACGCGGTGATGCGCGAACTCTGGGAGGAAACCGGCGTCACTCGCGCCGACTATCTCGGCGAGACCGACTGGATGACCTACGAATTCCCACCCTATGACGGCCCGCCGACGCATCGGCTGGCGAAATTCCGCGGGCAGCGCCAGAAATGGTTCGCGTTGCGCTTCGTCGGGGATGACAGTGAGATCGATCCGCTCGCGACCCGCAATGGCCAGCCGCCGGAATTCGATCGCTGGCGCTGGGAGCAACTCGATCGCGTTGCGGCGCTGGTGGTGCCGTTCCGGCAGCAGGTTTACACGGCGGTCGCGGCAGCTTTCGCGCGCTTCATTTGACTCGCGCACGACAGGACGGCTATCGCAGCAGCGACGTTCTTTCTCAATGAACCCGCCAACTCGCGGCCGCGCCGGCCGCGCTCGCCTGCAACGGCCACACCGGCGTGTCGTCAGCGGCAGCGATGATCGGCTTTCCGTCGCGCGCCGCGTGCGCATCCTCAAGCGCCTCGACGAAATCCGAGAACCACTGCTGAATGGTGCCGACGCGCAACGACTTCATCATCGCATCCCACCGCATCCGTCGTTCCACCAGCGGCATCGACAATGCCGTAGCGATGGCGCGGGCCATGCCGTCGATGTCGTTGGGATTAACTAACAGTGCGGCGTCGAGTTCATTGGCGGCACCGGCGAATTTCGACAGCACCAGCACGCCCGGATCGGCCGGGTTTTGCGCGGCGACGTATTCCTTCGCCACCAGGTTCATGCCGTCATGCAGCGGCGTCACCACACCGACCTGCGCCGTGCGATAGAGCCCTGCCAATACCGTCTGGCTGAACCCCTTGTTGAGATAGCGGATCGGCATCCAGTCGACCTCGCCGTGACGCCCGTTGACGTCGCTGACCAGTTTGGCGAGTTGGTCCTGAAGATGGCCATAGGCTTCGATGCCGCCGCGCGACAGCGTCGCGATTTGCAGCAGCGAGACCGTGCGGCTGAGCGACGGATGCAAGGCCAGCATCCGATCAAACGCCTTGATGCGATTGATCAGGCCCTTGGAATAATCCACGCGGTCAACGCCAATGGCGAGTTTCTCGCCATGCAGGCTGCGACGCAGACGCGAGACGTCGGGATGCGACATCGCCTTGACGGCGTGCGCGGCGAACTTGTCGACATCGATTCCGATCGGGAACGTGGCCAGACGCGAGACGCCGTAACGCGACGAAACTTCGCCACCCTTGACCCGCAGCCCAAGCTCCGCCTCGAGATAATCCGTGAAGTTAGCGCAATCGTCCTCGGTCTGGAATCCGATCAGATTGTAGGCCAGCATCGCCTCGACGAGATCACGATGGTTGGGCACGCCGCTGATGATTGCGCGTGACGGCCACGGCGTATGCAGGAAGAAGCCGATGGCTTGCTGCACATCCAGCTGACGCAACTCGGCGCCCAGTGTCAGAAAATGATAATCCTGAATCCAGAACGTCGCGTCGGGCTTGCGGAAACGCAGCAGCGCGCGCGCCATGAAGGCGTTGACCTCGCGATAGGAGCGATAGTCTTCACGCGAGGCGCGGATCAGATCGGTGCGCGAATGTAGCGCCGGCCACAACGCGGAATTCGCGAAGCCCTCGTAGTAACCGCCGTAATGCGCCGCCGGCAAATCGAGCATCGCTAGCGCGCCGGACCCAAGCGGTTCGATTTCGGCGAAAGGCTCCTTCTGCACGTTGTCGCGAACGTCGCCGCTGGAACCGACCCAGATCGCGCCGGAATTCTCCACGACCGGCAACAACGCCGCCGCCAACCCGCCGGTCATCGGCTCATTGGCTTTGGCGCGCGCCACGCGATTGGATACGACCACCAGACTCACAGGGTCCCCTCCTGATTTGTTGCAGCCCGTAACATAAACGGTTGTTCATCAATATGGTTCCTCGCCATAACTCAATCTCATTGCGATCAGATTTGGAATCGCGCGATGGAACTTGCGATCACGCATCGTCTTAAGTAGCGTGAACATTAATTCGATGCTTGTCGTTCAGCCGCGCGATGCCGAGAAACGTCAGGTTTTTAAGACGGTTCCCATTATCGAGAGATCGACGGTCAATGCGCGGCGTCCTGTCATGCCACGCGATATCAAACTCGTCGCAAAGGGAACCCGAATACCGGTTCGACTCTTGCATGCGCGATCTTCAAAACCTGCACGGCTAAAGCACGCGAGAATTTATGCAGTGCCTAATCGTTCAGCGGATCGAATGCGAATCAGTTCGATCAATTTTCGATTCGAGTTCCACTCAACAAACTTGCAAGCCAGCGCCTCACATCACTTGGCCCGGTGAATATTCCCGCGACGCCGCGCGCCTGACGCCCCACGGAAAACGAGAGTCCGTCGAAATCCGGCATAATGGCGAACACGGTTTCGTCGGTTACGTCGTCGCCGAGAAACACTGGACGGCGGCTCTTGAACGGCTCATGCGCCATCAGTTCGCGCACGCCGGTCGCCTTCGTCACTCCCGAATGTTTAATCTCGCACACTGCCTTGCCGGGCAAAATCTCGATCGGCGCATTCGGTAGATCGGCACGGATTTTGGAAACGGCATCGTAGATCGCCGTCTCCAGATGTGGCGCTTGACGGAAGTGCAGCGCAAACGAATAGCCCTTGTCCTCCACCAGAATGCCGGAATCCATTTGCGCGATGGCCGCGAAACGGCGCTTCAGATCCTGATTCATCGGGGGTGCATGGGTTGCGACCGCTTCGCTGTCGATCGACAGCCGCATCTCCGCGCCGTGGCCGCCGACCGACGGATAGCGCGCCGGCGCGAATATCCAATCGATATCATCGAGAGAACGTCCGCTGACCAGCGCCAGCGCACCCGACGTGCGTTCAAGCAATCCATCAAGCGTCGGAACCAGATCGGGCGGAACAACCACACTACGCGGGGTCGGCGCGAGATCGAGCAGGGTTCCATCGATATCGAGCAGCAACGCGCAAGTGTCGAGAGACAGCGGTGGCGCTGATGGCAGCACAGCCGCCTCTTTCGCATCCGAAATCTCCGTTGCACGCAGGTCACGCATCGATTTCATCTGTTCTTCGTCTCCATTCATTCCACGGCCGCGAGCGGTTGCGCCACGGACTCCAGCGGCTGCCGTTCCGCCGCGATACAATAGCACCAGGCGACAATCGCCGCCGCAATCATCAAACCTGCGCCGAACAGATATCCGATAAAGACGCTGGCGCGCGACCCGGTATCGATCAAGGCACCGAACAATGCAGGCCCGGCTACGCCGCCGATACCGGTGCCGATCGCATAGAACATCGCGATCGCCAACGCGCGCACCTCGATCGGAAACGTCTCGCTCACCGTGAGATAGGCTGCGCTCGCGGCAGGCGAGGCGAAGAAGAAAATCACCATCCACGCGATGGTCTGCGTCTGCGCGCTCCACACATCGATGGCGAACAGATATCCCGATCCAGCAAGCAGTATCCCGGAAACTGCGTAGGTGAACGTGATCATCACGCGCCGGCCGATACTGTCGAACAGGCGACCGAGTAATAGCGGCCCGAGAAAATTTCCCGCCGCAAACGGCAGGATGTACCAGCCGATGTGATCCGACGGGATGCCGTAGAACTCGGTCAGCACCAGCGCGTAAGTGAAGAAAATGGCGTTATAGAAAAACGCCTGCGCGATCATCAACACCAGCCCCACCAGCGAGCGCTGGCGATAACGCCGAAACAACGTGCGCGCGACCTCGCCCAGTGGCGTATGAGTGCGCATCCGCAGCTTGATGGTCGGCCAGATCGCGCCCGCGGCGATACCACGCCCTCCCGTCGCGGAGCGCTCGATATCCGCGACGACGGCGCTGGCCCGTTCGGGATAGCCGTGAATCATCAACCAGCGTGGGCTCTCCGGAATCCACAATCGCATGACGAAGACCACCAGTCCCAGCAACGCGCCGGTCAGATAGGCCAGCCGCCAGCCGATATCCGCACCGACCACCTGCGGATCGAGCAGCACGATCGCGCTCACCGCGCCGATCGCGGCACCGATCCAGAAACTGCCATTGATGATCAGATCGGTCCATCCACGATAGCGCGCCGGCACCAGTTCCTGAATCGTCGAATTGATCGCGGTGTATTCGCCACCAATTCCCGCGCCGGTCAAAAATCGAAACAGTGCGTAGCTCCAAATGTCCCACGACAGCGCCGTCGCGGCTGTCGCGACGAGATAGAGCGACAAGGTGATGAAGAACAGCTTTTTGCGGCCGAGACGATCCGTCAGCCAGCCGAACCCGAGCGCGCCAAGCACCGCGCCAGCAAGATAGGCGCTGTTGGCGATGCCGACATCGAAATTGCTGAAGCGCAGCGTCGGGCTGTCTTTCAGCGCACCCGATAGCGTTCCCGCGAGCGTCACTTCAAGCCCGTCGAGAATCCAGGTAACGCCCAGCGCGATGACGACGCGCGTGTGAAATCCGCTCCAGCGCAATGCATCGAGCCGCGCCGGAATATCGGTTTCAATCGTGCGGCTGTCGATGGTCACCGGCAGGCTTTCACCTCGTTTGGATTTGAATCTGCCGCCGCTGATGACGGATCGACAATCGCAATCATTTGCGAACACGCCGCAATGAGTGAAGGGCTACCGGAAGTAACGCGGCAGGGCACGTGAAGTTCCGCAAAGGAACCCCCGCTTGCACCGCAGCGTTGTCCTCGAACCATCGAGCGAGGTCGCACAATGGCTGCAAGAATCCGTCACCAACACACCACCAAACCTGCGCACAACAGGTCCGCACGCAAGAAGGCTGCTGCGCACACGTCGTCTGCAAAATCGAGAGGAAGAAGAAAGAGCGCGACGTCAGAACGCTGGTCGCAGCGCGTCACCAAACACAGCAACGCGCTTGATCTCAAGCAGCGCGTCTTCACCCTGCACGATCCGAAGAAGATCGCGGCATCACTGAAGTGTTCGGCGGAAAGAAGCACGCGGCGCAAGGCAAGCCCCTATCGTTCCGCGCTGTCGATGCTGACATTCTATATCAATCGTGGCGGCAAGACCTGAGCGATTGGAGCGGGCCAAGGGTGCGTTGAAGCGGCAGTTTCATCGCGAAGCATAACGCCGCCGCGACGTGAGCCGCGACGGCGTCAACTTGACGTAGCAGTTGCAACGATCAGGCGGCGCGCACGCTGCCCATGAAGCGATCCAGCTCCTCGCGCAGGCGCGCGCTTTCCGCCGAAAGCGTTTGCGCGGAACTCAGCACTTCCGCCGAGGCCGCGCCGGTCTGGGTGGCTCCGCTGTTGACCTGCGAGATGTTGTTGGCGACCTCCTCGGTGCCTTGCGCAACGTTCTGGACGTTGCCGGCGATTTCCTGGGTCGCCGCGCCTTGCTGCTCGACCGCGGTTGCGATCGTCGATGCGATCTCGGAGATCTGGCCGATCGTGCTGCTGATCTCCTTGATCGCCGCGACCGATTCCCGCGTCGCGCTCTGCATACCGAGAATATGCGACGAGATTTCATCGGTCGCCTTCGCGGTCTGGCTGGCCAGCGATTTAACCTCGGAGGCAACCACGGCGAAGCCACGCCCAGCCTCGCCGGCGCGCGCCGCCTCGATGGTCGCATTCAGCGCCAGAAGGTTGGTCTGCTCGGCAATCGCCGTAATCAGCTTGACAACATCGCCGATATCCTGCGCGGCACGCGACAGCTCTCCGATCCGCTCGTCCGTGAGGTTGGCCTGTTTCACCGCGCTGGCGGCGATGCGGCTGGACTCATGCACCTGACGGCCGATCTCGTCGACCGACATCGAAAGCTCTTCGGTGGCAGCGGCGACCGACTGCATGTTGGAGGACGCCTCCTCCGAGGCTCCCGCTACATGCGTCGAGAGGCTTTGCGTGGTCTCGGCGGTTTGCGTCAGCGTATCAGCCGCCGATTCCAGTTGCGCGGCGGACGACGAGACATTCGCGACGATGGCGCCGACGACGGCTTCGAACTGATCGGCGAACTGAATCATCTCGGCGCGACGCGCTTCGCTGGCAGCCCGGTTGTGCTCTTCCTGTGCGGCTGCGTCCCGCTCCGCCTTGGCGACCGCCTGCACCTTGAACCCCTCAACCGCGGCGGCCATGTCGCCGATCTCATCCTTGCGACCGAGCCCGGGCAAAACGACGTCGAAGTTGCCCTTGGCCAGTTCGCGCATCGCGGCGCACATCTTCACCATCGGCCGCGAGATGCCGTTGCCCAGCACCACCGCGAGAAGGCCGCCAAGCAAGGTGCTGCCGATCGCCAGCACCACGATCAACTGCCGCGTGCCTTGCATGATGTTCTGGGTCTGGTTTTCGATCCGCTTCTGATCGGCCAGCAGATCCTGCTTCATCGTATCCGAGAGCTTGGTGATGGACGTCGCCGTACTCATCATTTCGCCGCTGAGCCGCTCGATCAACTCGGCCTTCGCCACCAGATCGGCGAACGCCGCGGTGCAGTCGGACAAATCCGAAACGGCTTCTGCGAGCTTGCGCTCGACCGCTTCGTGCCCCTTGGCCGGGATCGAGGCGAAGGCCGCCTTGAGGAATTTCAATCGCGCCGTCGCGCTGGCGGCGGATGCCGGCTCCGGCTTGCGCGCGTAGGTGCTCAACAGCGCGGAGGTCGCGATCAACTGCGTGGCAACGTCCTTGACTTTCGTTTGCAGCGCGCCCTGCCCGGCGTCGCCTGCCGTGCTGGCGATGTCATCGAGCTTGTAGCGCAGCGCCGTACTCTTGGCGATCACGCGGTTTTCGGCGATCGTCGCGTATTCCTGCTTGGCCTTCAGCGTCCCCGTGAACGTGGCGGCGAATGTTTCGAACTGCTTGGCCAGTTCGCCGATGCGCGCCAGGCGCTCCGGATCGGTCGTCCCTGCTTTCGCATGATCGATTGCCGTCTTGAGGCGGGCTTCCGCCGCCTGGGCCGTCTCGGCATCGGCATCGTTGCTGGTCATGACGTAGTAGCGGACAAGCTCGCGAAACGACATCAGTTCGCGGTCGATATTACGGGCGAGATCGGCTTCAGCGACCCCGGCTTGCGAAGCCGCGACGCTCGCGGCGATCCGTCCGAATCCGAAGTAGGCGACCCCCATGCTGATCGCCGAGATGACCAATAGACAGCCGAACCCCAGAGTGACCTTGCTGCGAAACCGCAAGGTAGGCATCTTCACCAACGCCCCCCGCGACCGCTCACGCTTCAACGTACCCACCTCAGCCCTCCGGATTTTCAGTTCGCTTCGCCGGGATGGGGATCCCGTCACACGAACTGAAAATTAGAGCGAAATGAATAAGAGGGCGTAAACCAATACCGGCTGGAGCCGCGATTGTTGCGAATCGAGGGGTGAAAATCGGCCAGACAAAAACGACCCCGGCGGGCGATCCGTCCCGGCCGGGGCAAGACTCCGATCGTACCGGATCAATAGTCCGGATAGGCGCGATGCCATCGACGTCCGGGACGCTCCGGATCGGAAAACGCGTACCGCGGATTGAGATTGCAATACGCACGACGTCCGGAGGCACTGGCGTTGCATTGGGCATAGGTCTGGTAGGAGCAATCGCCCGGAATACCGGTCTCGGGGGATTGCAGGCAGAATCGATACTCCCGCGCTTCGACGGGAGCCGAGGCGGCCGCCGCCATCATCCCGGCCGCCAGAACCGCCAATGTTAATGCGCGCATGTGATATCCTTTCATGTTGGCCGGTCCGGGCTGCGACACACTCTCAGGGTAGACGAGAAAACCCGCACCGGCCTCTATTCGTTCCACGGCGGCCGTTCAATATATCTCGATCCGTGCCGCCGCATCGCCGCGATCCCCGTCCATATAGAGAAGACACCGTGCCGATCCGTATCACCGCACTCGATCATCTCGTCATCAACGTCGCCGACGTCCAGCGCTCCGCACAGTGGTATCGCCGCGTGCTCGGAATGGAGGTGCGGGTGTTCGATCCCGGACACGGCAAAGTCCCGCGCACTTCGCTGGTGTTCGGCGCGCAGAAGATCAACCTGCGTCCGCACGATGCCGACAAAGACGACTGGTTCACCGCCGACCATGTCGCCGCCGGCAGCGACGATCTGTGCTTCCTCACCTCGGCCGCACCGGAGGAGGTTGTCGCGCACCTCGCTGCGTCGGATGTTGCCATTGAGGAAGGTCCGGTCGCCAAGCAGGGCGCGCGCGGCATCCTGCGCTCGGTCTACTGCCGCGATCCCGACGGCAACCTGGTCGAAATCTCGTCCTATCCGCCGGCCTCCTAAGATCGCAACACTGGCGCCAGCGCAAGGATTTGATCGCCGCCCGGCCCGATGGCAAAGTAAAAGGGACATCCGGCCGACGGCGCAACTATTCGCATCGTTCGAACGTCGGACTGCAAGAAAAGAGGGAGGCACCATGTCCACATCAGCCGCGCCCGGCATCGTCGGCCCGTTCGCAGGACTCGACGTTCCATGGCTGTTGCGGATGCAGGCCGCGACCCGTGGCGACCATCCCTTCCTGATCTGGGCGCCGTTCGACGGTCCATCGCGCTCATGGAGCTATCGCGAGTTCGACGAACGGGTCGGCGCGCTGGCGGCCGGTCTTGCCAAGCGCGGCGTCGTACAGGGCGACCCGGTCCTCATCCATCTCGACAACTGCGTCGAGATGATGCTGGCGTGGTTCGCCTGCGTCGAACTCGGCGCCATCGCCGTCACCACCAACACCCGCTCCGCGGCGGCGGAGATGACCTATTTTGCCGATCATTGCGGCGCCGTCGCCGCCATCACCCAGCCGGCCTATGCCGAACTGGTGGCGCAGAACTGCAAGAGCCTGCGCTGGCTGGCGGTTACGTCGCACGACGCCGGCGCCGCTCCGGCGCAGGGCCGCGCACCGCAGCAGGCCGACCGCTTCGAGACGTTGTTCGCCGACAGCGCCGACCGGCCGCAACGCCCGACTGACCCCTTCGCACCGTGCAGCGTGCAGTACACCTCGGGGACGACTTCGCGGCCCAAGGCGGTGCTATGGACTCATGCCAATGCGCTGTGGGGCGCAAAGATCAACGCCGCGCATCAGGACCTCCATGCCGGCGACGTCCACCAGACTTATCTGCCGCTGTTTCACACCAACGCGCTGGCCTATTCGATGCTGTCGAGCTTGTGGGTCGGCGGCACCTGCGTGATCCAGCCACGCTTCTCGGCACGGCGCTTCTGGAACGTCGCCTCTGAGCATCGCTGCACCTGGACCTCGACCATCCCGTTCTGCATCAAGGCGCTGCTCGAACACGAAATTCCGAAACAGCACACATTCCGGCTGTGGGGCACGGCGGTATGCGACCCGCCGCCGTTCGCTGCGCTCGGCGTCAAGATGATCGGCTGGTGGGGCATGACCGAAACCATCACCCACGGCATCGTCGGCGAGGTCGACCAGCCCAACACGCCGATGTCGATCGGCCGCGCCGCCGCCGAGTACCAGATCCGCATCGTCGACGACAACGGCGCACCCACCGCCGTCGGCGACACCGGCAACCTGCTGATCAAGGGCATTCCCGGCCTGTCGCTGTTCAAGGAATACCTGCACAACGAACAGGCCACCCGCGAGAGCTTCGACGAGCACGGCTATTTCATCACCGGCGACCGCATCACCCTGCTGGAAAACGGCTTCATGAAATTCGGCGACCGCGCCAAGGACATGCTCAAGGTCGGCGGCGAGAACGTCGCAGCTTCCGAGATCGAACAGGTGATCATCACCGTTCCGGGCGTTCGCGAGGCCGCCGTCGTCGCCAAGAAGCACCCGATGCTCGACGAAGTGCCGGTGGTGTTCATCATCCCGCAGACCGGCACCGCGAAAATTCCGGAGACCTTGCATGACGACGTGCTGACGGCCTGCCGTAAGGCGCTCGCCGACTTCAAGGTGCCACGCGAAGTGCATTTCGTCGACGACATGCCGCGCTCGACGCTGGAGAAAGTCGCCAAGAACGAGCTACGCAAACTGCTTGCGTGAGAGGATCGCGCTCACATCCCGAACGCGACGGGGCGGAATGCCTGTAGCAATTGCTGATCCAGCTTGCTGCCCATCTGCTCCATCATCCCGAACGCCTGGGTGTGGGTGAACGGCATCCGGTAGGATCGTTTCTCCACCAGTGCGGCGTGGATATCGACGATAGTGGTGAGCCGAACGATGTCGCTGATGCGGTCCGCCGTCAGACCGTGCGGATAGCCGGTGCCGTCGAGAAACTCGTGATGATGCAGCACCACGTCGAGCATCTCCGGCGGGAAGCTGCCTTCGCCCGCGAGCGCCTCATAGCCGAGGCGCGGATGCTGACGCATCTGATCCATCTCGGCATCGGTCAGCTTGCCCGGCTTGTCGAGAATGGAGAGCGGAATGTAGGCCTTGCCGACATCGTGCAGCAGCGCGGCACGCGCCAACCGCCGCTGATCGTCCTCGCGCATTCCGAGATGCTGAGCAAACGCCACCGCGAAGCCGGTCACGAACAGGCAATGGCGGTAGCTGTGATTGTGATGTCGCCCCACCAGCGCCAGCCATTCCCGGAGCGAGGTCTTCTTGATCGCGCGCAGGATTTGGGTCTCCGCCTGCACGACATCATCGAATGTCAGCGGCGTACCGGCGGGCAATCGGTTGAAGATCTTGATCATGACCAGGTGCGCGGCCGCGACGCCCTTGTTGAGGGCCTGACCGCTCTCGGTCTGGTCGTAATCGTTGGTGTCGGGAAACGCCGCGCGCACGCGTTGCATGATGGCGCGTGCATCGAACGGGCGCTCGATGGTGTCGGTGGCGCCGAGAGCCCACGCCTGCATCGATCCATGATGCAGCGCATCGGCCAGCACGAACAGCCGCGGCACCGATTGATAGCTCTTGCCCGTCAGCTTGCGACGAACGCGCTGAACGCTTTCGGCGGATCGCAGATCAATATCGACTACGATCCCGGAAATCTTGCCCGCCGGAGTCTCCGGAATATCCGAGGTCGAGACGACCCCTACCTCGCCGAGGTTTCCGAGAATCTGCGCCAGCTCGCCGCTTCGATCGCTGCGATCGGAAGCCAACAGGAATCGTTTTCTGGCGGGGGTTTGCTTCAACGCAACGCTCATGACGTCCTCGGAACTCTCGGTTTCGGAGCGATAGCCGACGAGTCGAGTCATTCCTGTTAATAGGAATTGTTAACGGAGACTATGCGCGGCGCGATCAACCTTAGCGATCGCGTTGACGAATCATCGCGTCGCGCGCATTTCCTGAATGTTTTCAGGCGCGAATGCCGATCGCCGAACCGGACGCCGTGCACGCGGCTCGGATCATGCAAAAATCGCATAAAAGAAATGCCGCCGGATCGCTCCGGCGGCACGTTGCGACGCGATGACTGAGATCAGGCCTTCATCGCCGCCTTGACGGCTTCCGCCGTGATCGGTAGCGAGCGCACCCGGGCGCCCACCGCATTGAAGATCGCGTTGGCGATCGCGGGCGCGACCACCGTCACCGTCGGCTCGCCGACACCGGTGGCGTGCTCGCCGTTGGCGATGATGTTGACGGCAACCTCCGGCATCTGGCTCATGCGCAGCGGCGTATAGGTATCGAAGTTGGTCTGCTCGATACCGCCATCCTTCATCGTCGCCTTCTCGTAGAGAGCCAACGACAGGCCCCACATCGCCCCGCCCTCGACCTGAGCGCGGATGCCGTCGGGATTGACGGCGGTGCCGACGTCGGTGGCCACGGTCAACTTCTTGACCTTGACCTCGCCAGATGGCGCGACCGCGACATGGGCGACGCACGCCGTCCAGCTCGCAGTTTTGCGCTCCTGAGACGACACGCAGGCGACGCCCATGCCTTCGCCCTTGGCAAGCTTGAGGCTGCCGTAGCCGGCAAGTCCCATCGCCGCGAGCAAGGTGTTACGCAGGCGTTGCGCACCGCCGTCGTTGTCGCCAGCGCCGTCCAGCATCGCGATGCGGAATTGCGCGGGATCCTTGCCGGCGGCATGGGCGAGTTCGTCGACTATGCTTTCGACCGCCCAGAAGGTCCAGCCCGGCGCGACCGAGCGCAATTGCCCGGACGGCGTCGCCTTCTGCGCCATCTCGTTGAGAATGGCACGAACGTTGTGATTGGGCACCGAATAGAAGAAGTCGGACCCGTTCACCGTGAAGGCATCGAGCGCGCCCTTCTTGTCGACCGACGGCGACAAGAATTCGGGAATGCCCCAGCGGGCGGTCGGCCATGCGCTGACCACGTCGTGGTTAAGCGCGACCAGTTTGCCGCTCTGATCGAGCCCACCCTTCATCTTCTGGTAGGTCAGCGGTCGCGAGAAATCCATCGTCGCATCGTCTTCGCGCGAATAGATCACCTTGACCGGTTTACCGACCGCTTTCGCTGCCTGCACCGCCGGCACCATCATGTCGCCGTCAAGCCGCCGGCCGAAGCCGCCGCCGAGCCAGGTCTGATGCAACACGACATGCTTGGGATCGACCCCGGCGGCACCCGCCGCGATCGCACCCGAACGCGTCGGAAACTGATTGCCGGAATAGATGTGCCAGATATCACCGTCGAGATGCGCGGTGGCATTCATCGGCTCCATCGGCACATGGATGTTGATGTTGGTGGTGTATTCGGCTTCCAGCACTTTGGCGGCCGACGCGAGCCCTGATGCGGTATCGCCGGTCTTGACGAAGAACAGCCCGGAGTCGTCGAGCTTCTGCAACCGCTTCGCTTCCGCGAGCAGCGACTCGCTCGACACCTTGGCGTTGGGGCCGTGATCCCATGTCACCTTCAGCGCCTCGGCCGCCTGACGCGCGTGCTGATAGGTATCGGCGACCGCCACCACCCAGCCCGTCGTGGTCATCGTCTTGTCGTCGAGCGTCACCGCCTTGATGAAGCCCGGCACCTTCTTCGCCGCGCTGTCGTCGACCGACTTCACCGTCGCGCCGTAGCGCACCGGCGGCAGCACCAGCTTGCCGTACACCATGCCCGGCAGGAAGGTGTCGATGCCGTACTTGGCAGTGCCGTTGACCTTGAACGGAATATCGAGCTGCGGCACCGACACGCCGATCATGGTGTATTGATCCGGTGTCTTCAGCTTGATCGCCTTGAGGTCGTCCGGCGTGAAGGTCTTGGTAATCTTGCCGCCCTTGACGATCTCCGCGAATGTCTTCGAGGTCTTCGACTTGGCGTGGGTGATGACCGAGTCACGAACCGTCAGTTCGGCAGCGGGCACGTTCATCATCGCGGCAGCCGCATCGATCAACGCGATCCGCCCGGCGGCTCCGGCCCGGCACATCGCATCGAAGTTCATCATGGTACTCCAGCTTCCGCCGGTGATCTGCGCGCCGAGCGTCGGATCGTTGTATTTCGGATCGTTGGTCGCCAGCGCGATGCGCATGTCGGACCACTTCGACCCGAGTTCTTCAGCGATCATCTGCGCCATGGTGGACGCAATGTGCTGGCCCATATCGGCCTTGCCGACGGTCACCGTCACCAACCCGTCTTCGCCGATCGAGTACCAGACACTGGGATCGAATTTCGCCGGCGCGGCAACCGCCTGATCGAGACCGAGCAGATCGGAGCTGGCCGCATAGCCCAGCACCAGGCCCGCGGCAGCAGTACCGATGAGGAAATGACGGCGTGACAACGGAACGGCCGAACCGACGGGCTCGCCTTGAACGTGGTTCAGATGCTTGTTCATGTGTTCCTCCGATCGTTGCCGGTGGATGCGGTGCGCATTTCCGCGGCAGCACGCAGCACCGCGCGCTGGATGCGGGCGTAAGTCATGCAACGGCAGAGATTGCCGTCCATATGCGCGACGACTTCTTCCTTGGTCGGGCTGGAATTCTTCGACAGCAGCGAGGCGGCCTGCATGATTTGCCCGGACTGGCAGTAACCGCATTGCGGCACCTGCTCGGCGATCCAGGCTTTTTGCAACGGATGGTCGCCCTTGGCACTCAGGCCTTCGATGGTAGTGATCTGCTTGCCGACGGCCTCGCTCACTGCCGTTTGACAAGACCGCACGGCCTCGCCGTTGACGTGAACCGTGCAAGCGCCGCACAGGCCGGCGCCGCAACCGAACTTGGTGCCGGTCATTTGCAGTTGTTCGCGGATGACCCAGAGCAGCGGCGTATCATCGGCCGCGTCGACGGACATATTCCGTCCATTGATGATGAGATTCGGCATCCCATTTTTCCCTGCCGGTGCACGACATCGCTTACGGCGATGACTGACATCGAGGTACTCCCCGCCACGCACCGGGTCGATGGCGGAGGCCGGAGCATGATCGCCTTTTCAACCGCAGGCAATGCGAATTAGAATTCGGACGAATTGAAAGCCGGAAGAATCGTTTGTGCATCGCACATGCGGTTTAGCCGGAAATATTCGCCGCTGCGCTTTGCTGCTATAGATGCAGTCCCTCCGACCGGTGGACCCTGTCGACCCCAAACGAATGAGAACCAAGTTGTGAGACGCGTTTCCGCCACCGTCCTCCTCACCACCCTTATGGTCAGCGGCATGATCGGCCCGATCCGTGCCGAGGTCCCATCCCGGCCGCGCTTCGTCGCGACGCTGTCCAACCATATGCCGCTGGCGTTCGGCATGAATCCAGCGGAGGCCGCCGATGCGTTGCGAACCGTCCTGACTTATGTCGGCGGTCGACGAAATAACGAGATCTATCTGGCGGTGAGCGACATCGGGGGCAGCTTGTTTTTCCCGCGCCGCGATCATCTCTATCTTCAATTCCGCCGTGGCCGTCTCACCGGCTGGAAGGGCGACTGGAATCTCAACGAGACGTGGCGCTGACGAATTTCGGCCCTGACAATTTTTGGCCCGATCAACCTTCAACGAACATCCAAGGAGACAACCTGTGGGACATCACATCAAACTGACTGCATCCGATGGCTTTCAACTCGGCGGCTATCGTGCCGACCCCACGGGCCCAGCGAAGGGCGCGCTGGTTGTCATCCAGGAAATTTTCGGGGTCAATCATCACATCCGCAACGTCTGCGATCGTTACGCCCGCGAGGGTTACGTCGCTGTCGCGCCGTCGATCTTCGATCGCACCGAGCCGAATTTCCAGTCCGGCTATTCGCCGGACGAGGTTGCCGTCGCGCGCAAATTCGTCGCCAACCCGAATTGGGAGGCGATGCAGCGCGACGTACAGGCCGCGATCGAGTCCGTAAAAGATGTCGGACCGGTGGGGATCGTCGGCTTCTGTCTCGGCGGCAGCGTCGCGTATGCCGCCGCCACCAAACTATCCGGCCTGCGCGCGGCCGTCGGTTACTACGGCGGCGCTATCGTCCGCTTCGCCGACGACAAGCCGAAGGTGCCGACGCTGCTGCACTTCGGTGAGAAGGATACCGGCATTCCGCAGAGCGACGTCGAAACTATCCGCGCCAAGCGCCCGGATGTCGAGATTCACGTTTATCCCGGCGCACAGCACGGCTTCAGCTGCGACGAGCGCGCCAGTTACGACAAGGCCAGCGCCGACCTTGCGGGGCAACGCACGTTGGCGTTTTTCGCCAAACACCTCTCAACGTAAAGTTTTGACTGATCGCGTTTTCTTCACGCGAACCGGTCTCCACTTCGCTTGAAAACGCTATGGCCTTCAGAACCAGCGTTCGCCGACGACGATGGTGTCGCCCGGATTGATCGGGGTGGCGGGAGGCACGACGGCGCGCATGGTGCCGGCGCTCGAGGTATGGGTGAGGGTGACACTGTCGCGTTTGGCGCGCGGCGAGAAACCGCCGGCAATCGCCACCGCGCTCTCCGCCGTCATGTTCGGCACGTAGGGATACTGGCCGGGGGCCGCGACCTCGCCGAGGATGAAGAACGGCCGGTAGGCCTCGATCTCGGCGGCGACATAGGGCTCGCGAATGTAGCCGTTACGCAGGCGGTCACTGACCCG
>JAFKKM010000004.1 GCA_017305555.1 Hyphomicrobiales bacterium
GGAGCTATCGCCAGATTTTGGTGACGGCCGGGCCGGTCAGGCGGCGGCGGTTTTGGGCTGACGGTCGGTCGGCTTTTCGATGACCTCGATCCCGTTGGCGAATGTCACACCGAGAACGAGTTTTGGCAACTGGTTGTGACCGTCGAGACGGCGCCAGCTTTTCTGTGCGCCCTCGACCAGTTTGAAGACCATCGCGAGCGCTGTCCCGTTCGACAGACAGCCCTTCGATCGGATGGTGCGGTGGCGCACAGTGGCGAAGGTGCTTTCGATGGGGTTGGTCGTCCGCAGGTGCTTCCAGTGCTCGGCCGGGAAGTCGTAGAAAGCGAGCAGCGTGTCTCGATCCTTGCCCAGGCAGTCGGCCGCCTTCTCGTATTTCAGCGCGTAGCTCTCGATGAAGGCGTCGAACGCCAACTCGGCGGCGACCTTCGTTTCGGCCATCCATATCTCCTGCAACGCGCGTTTGGCTTTCGGCTGCTGGCTCTTCGGCAACTTGGCAAGCACGTTCGCGGTCTTGTGCACCCAGCAGCGCTGCTCGCGCGTTTTCGGCCAGACCTCGCCGGCCGCCTTCCAGAACCCGAGTGCGCCATCGGCGATGACGAGCCGCGGGGGCACGTCGAGCCCGCGCCGCTTCAGATCAAGCAGCAGATCGCGCCAGTCGTGCGCGCTCTCGCGGGCGCCATCGGTGAATCCGACCAGTTCCTTGCGGCCTTCCGGCGTCGCGCCGATCAGCACGAGAATGCACTGCTTTTCGTCTTCGAGGCGGGCTTCGAGATGGATCCCGTCAGCCCAGATGTAGACGTAGCGCTTCGCCGACAGATCGCGCTTCTGCCAGGTGGCGTGCTCGTCGAACCAGCCGTCCTTCAGGCGGCCGATGGCTGATGCAGACAACCCGGCAGCATCCTTGCCGAGCAGCGCCGCCAGCGCCTCGGAGAAGTCGCCGGTCGAGATACCCTTCAGGTAAAGGATCGGCAGCAACGTCTCAATCGACTTCGACCGGCGCATGTAGGGCGGCAGGATCGACGGCGAGAACCGGATGCGGCCGGGATCGGCGGCGGCGGCCTCGCGGTCGCGCACACGCGGCTGGCGGACGGCGACCGGACCGATACCGGTCATCACCTCGCGCTCCGGCAAGTGACCGTGGCGGACGACGCGCTGGTGGCCGTCCCCGGTCTTCAAATCGGCATGCTTGTCGAGAAAGTCCGCAACCTCGGCCTCGATCGCCCTGGCGAGCAGGGCACGGGCCCCGTTACGCAAGATTTCCGTGAGTTGATCGTCGAACGCTACTGGCTGAATCAGCTTGATGACATTATCCTTGGGCACGGCATATCGCTCCTTCGGTGGAGAAGTGGAGGCCTCAAGCACCCCCACGATATGCCGCCTTTCCGATTCCCGCCGTCACCAACTTTCGGCGATAGCTCCTCGCGATGTGCGGCCAGGCTGTCTTGGCCGCCGCCACCTTGGTTGTGCAAGGGCATGCCGATGTTGAGCTCGCTACCGGGCAGATCAAGCCACTTTCCAATTTCTTCCTGACCGTGGCGGCTTCGGGAGAGAGGAAGACTGCAACCGACCAACGTGCTTTGACACCGGTTCGTAAACACGAGGAATTCTTGGCCGAGAAGTACAAGGCGGAGCGCCTCGCCTACCTGAACGACCTCGCAGCGTGGGAGGCCGCTCGAAAAAAAGCTATCAGTTCGCATAAGGGAAATCGCGCCGCCATACGGAATGCGCTGAACCAACTCGGTCCCGGGCCTGTAGCCCCGCCGCTTCCGATTTTGACTTGCCCGGATCCGACTTTTGAAGGACTCACCTTGGCTATGCAGCAGGGCCAGCCGAGCATGGGCATTTTTTCTTCCGAAGGCGGACAGTTCGTCGGTGGCCATGCGATGTCCGAAGAGAACAAACTGGCCAGCGCAGCAGCCTTTTCGAGCTGCTGGGACGGCGAGCCCATCAAGAGGGTCCGGGCCAAGGATGGCGTTACTATCTTGCCGGGGCGCCGCCTGGCCATGCACTTGATGGTGCAGCCGGAGGTGGCGAGCATTCTGCTGTCGGACCACATTCTGGTCGACCAAGGGATGCTTTCGCGCTATCTCATCACCGCCCCCGAGGGCCGCGCGGGTCGCCGGTTCCACAAGGAGCCGAGCATGGAATCTGCCGGCAAGCTGCTCCGGTACGAGCAGCAGATGTGCACTATTCTCGAGCGGCCGCTTCCCCTTGCAGACGGCACACCGAATGAGGTGGCCCCGCGCGTACTCCGCTTGAGTAATGACGCGCGTACGAAGCTGATCGATTTCGCCGATGATGTAGAAAAACAACTCGGCCCGGACGGCGAATTGAGACCGATCTCAGGGCTGGCGAACAAACTACCCGAACATGCAACGCGACTTGCCGCGGTGTTGACCATCTTTGACAATCCCGACACGAATGAAATCGCTGTGGAGGCCGCCGAGAACGGCATGAAGCTGGCCCGACATTACGCCGATGAAGCCCTGCGGCTTTTCGAGGGGGCGAGAATCGATGCCAAGCTTCGCCAGGCGGGCCGCGTACTTGAGTGGCTTCAACACTCTTGGAAGGAGCCCAACGTTTCGCTTCCAGATATCTATCAGAGGGGACCAAATTTCATTGGTAGCCGCAGGATAGCCCTGGAGCTCGTGGCGATCCTGGAGGCGCACAGGTGGCTGCAAAAGGTTCCGGGAGGAGGCGTGGTCGCCGGCGAACATCGGCGCGAAGTGTGGCATATCGTTCGCGATACGTAGGGGCTCAGCCCCCCACCTAAAGTGCCTAAACCACCTAAAGTGATGCAATGACTTTAGG
>JAFKKM010000066.1 GCA_017305555.1 Hyphomicrobiales bacterium
CCGGCAATGGTTTTCAGCAATGTCGATTTGCCCGCGCCGTTGGCGCCCGCGACGCAAACGACTTCGCCCTTGGCGACGTCGATGGAGACGTCGGAGATCGCAACAAGCCCTTCATAGGCGGTGGTCAGATCACGCGCCGACAGCATGGCGATCCCCTAGATATGCGGCAATGACTTTCGGATCACGCACCACGTCGGTGGGCTTGCCCTCGACCAGCACCTTGCCGAGATCGAGCACGATGGCGCGATCCACCAGCGGCATGACGATTTCCATGACGTGCTCGACCATCAGCACCGTGACGCCGGTTTCGCGCACGCGGCGCACCAGTTCGACGCCGGTTTGCGCCTCGAGCGGCGTCAGGCCCGTCAACACCTCGTCAAGCAGCAGCAGCTTCGGTTCGGTGGCAAGCGCACGCGCCACCTCCAGCCGCCGCTTCTCCGACGGAATGAGTTCGGACGCCATGATGTCAGCGCGGGCGGCAAGGCCGCAGAATTCCAGCACCTCGAATGCCTTGCGCCGCGCCGCGCGCATCTCCGTGGAGCGGACCAGCGCGCCGACTATGACGTTGTCGATCACCGTCATAGTCTCGAAGCTCTTGACCACCTGAAAAGTGCGCCCGATGCCGCGCCGGCAGCGCTCGGTGGCCGGCGTCGCGGTGATGTCCTCGCCGTCGAGCCAGATGGTGCCTTGCGTCGGCGGCCGCACACCCGCGATCAAATTGAACAGTGTCGATTTGCCGGCGCCGTTCGGACCGATCAGGCCGACGATTTCACCGCGCCCGACCGAGATCGAGACGTCACTGTTGGCGACCAGTCCTCCGAAGCGCTGCCAGACGCCGCGCGTTTCCAGCAGAGCCGTCATCGCACCGCCTCCTTCTTGCGCTTGCGCGAGAACAGCCCGAGCAGACCGTCCGGCCGCGTCAGCGAGACGATGACAATGAGACCGCCATAGACGATCAGATCGACGCCGCGCCCCGAGCCGCCGATAAACGAACGCGTCAGTTCGGTAACGGGTATCAGCACCACCGCACCGAGCACCGGCCCCCACAGCGTGCCGATGCCGCCGAGCACGGCCGGCAACGAGATCAGCAGCGAGAACTGGAAGCTCATGACGCTCTCAGGATCGATGTAGGACACGAACATCGCGTAGAACGCGCCACCGATAGCAGTGAGGAACGCCGAGATCGCGCCCGCCCCCATCTTCGACTTGAACACCACGACGCCGAGGCTCTCCGCCGCGTCCGGATTGTCCTTCACCGCGCGCCACCAGTAACCCCACTTCGAGTTCTCCAGCCACCACGTCACCAGCCAGGCGACGGCGGCGAAGAACAGCGCGAAGTAGAAGTATGGCAGTTTCGAGCGGGTGAACTGGAATTTCGCCCAGCTATCCTCGCGTACCATGATATCGATGCCGAGCGCCGCCCCCGCCCAGTCCCAGTTGAGGAACAGGAGATAGGCGATTTCCGCGATCACGATGGTGGCGATGGCGAAGTAGTGCCCGCCGAGCCGGAAGGTCGGATAGCCCAGCGCCAGCGCGATCAGCGCCGAAATCAGGCCGCCCGCGATCATCCCGAACCACGGCAGCACATCGAACTTGGTGAGCAGGATCGCGGTGACATAAGCCCCGAGCCCGAAATACAGCGCGTGGCCGAGCGATATCTGGCCGCAATAACCACCGAGGATATTCCAACTTTGCGACAGCCCGGCATACATCAAGGTCAGCACCATGATGTTCTGGACGTAGACGTCTTTCACGAACAGAGGCACGCAGGCCGCGAGCGCGACGAAGACGGCGGCGAGGATGAGGTCGCGGCGGCGTTGTTTGGCGTGGGTGACGTCGTGCATCAGATTGATCCGAACAGCCCGCGCGGGCGAATGAAGACCACCAGCAAATAGACAGCGTAGATGCCGACCGCCTTGAGCGACGGCGGCATTATCAATGCGGTCGATGCCTCCACCAGTCCGACCAGGATGCCGCCGGCGAAGGCGCCGAACACGCTGCCGAAGCCGCCGAGAGCGACCACGACATAGGCGATCAGCGCGAACGACGCGCCGACATCCGGATAGATGTAGAAGAAGGTCGCCATGATCGCGCCGGCAAGCCCGACCAATGCCGAACCAAGGCCCCAACCCAGCGCAAACACGCGGTTCTGGTCGATGCCGACCAGCGCCACCGCGCCGGCATCCTCGCGCGTCGCTTCAAGCGCACGGCCGAAGTCGGTGCGCTTGATGAAGAAATACAGCGCGCCGAAAGCCAGGATCGCCAGCCCCGCACCGACCAGTTGCGGCACCGGCAGGAAGATTCCGCCGATCGATATGGTTTTACCGCCGAGCCAGGAATGCGAGATGCTTCGATAATCCGGCGTAAAGAAATACTGGGCAAGGCCGCGCAGTACGATGGCAAGGCCGAAGGTCGCGAAAATCTGCACCATGCCGACGTTGGTTTTCGCCCGCATCGCGAACCGCACAATCAACAGATAGATCGCAGCGCCGAACACGAACATGCCGGCCGCGACCAGCGGCATCGACAGCAAGGGATCGAGGGCGAAGAACGAAAACAAAAAGAACGCCCCGTACATCGCCAGCATCAGGAATTCACCATGGGCGAAGTTGACGATGTTCATCAGGCCGAAAATGAGCGAGAGCCCGACGGCGATGAGGCCGTAGAGCAAGCCCATCAAAAGGCCGCTCGCCAGACTCTGGATGATGGTCTCGGCTGTCACGTGTCCTGTCCCCTGCCCGTGGATAGTCCTTGCGAAGGCAAGGCCCCATCACCACCGGCGTCATGTTTTACGATCGAACACAAGGTCGCTTTAAATAGCGATTCTTTAGCGTATCGGTCCCCGCTCTCGGGGGACGACGTGGTCCGTAGATCTGCCGTCATTGCGAGGAGCAAAGCGACGAAGCAATCCAGAAGCCACAAAGAAAGACTGGATTGCTTCGCTTCGCTCGCAATGACGAAATTACTTCATCGGCCAGATGGCTTCGGCCACCGCCGCCTGCGGCGGGAAGATGGTCACGAACGTCTTGTTGACGTATTGCAACAGCACAGGATCGGCGTCGTCGTTCTGGCCCTGGGCGTCGAACTTCACGTCTTTCCACGGCATGATGGTGTGATCGCCCGGCATGTTGGTGGCCACCAGCGCCTGACGGATCTTGTCGCCATCGGTGGACTTGGCGCGGTTGATGGCGTCCGCCATCACGATCAGACCCATGAACTGCCGCGAGGAGTAATCGTTGAAGTCCTTGCCGGAGCGTTTCTTGTACATCTCGTTGATCGCACCGACCATCGGCCGCTTCTTGGCAAGATCGAGCGAGAAGCTGCCGCGCGAGATCACGCCTTCCAGCTTGTCGCCGACGGCGTCATATAGCGCCTTTTCGGAGAAGCCGGCGTCCTGCGCCACGATGGCCTTGGGCTTGTAGCCGAGTTCGGCCATGGTCTTGACCAGCAGGATGCCGTCAGTGGTGTAGCTCGACGGCATCAGCACGTCGGCATTCGCCGCCTTGAGTTGCTGCACCTCGGCGGTGAGCGACGGCGAGTTGGCGCGATATTTGATGTCGGCGACCACCTTGTAACCACGCTCTTTGGCGAGAGCGAGTTGGGCGTTGGCGGAGTCAGTACCGAAGATGGTATCTTCGTGGAACAGCGACAGCGTCTCGATCTTCTGGCCCTTCTTCTTGAGCGCATCGAAGAAATCGAACATCGCCTTCGAGAACATTTCGTCATGCGGCGCGGCACGGAAATAGAATTTCAGACCACGGCGATGCAGGCTCGGCGAGGAGTTGTCGGCCGATAGGAACGGGATCTTGTAGCGTTCGCAAATCTGGCTGACGGTGACGGCTACCGCGCTCTGATACGTGCCGATGATGGCGCAGACCTTCTCCTGCGTGATGAGACGCTCGGCTTCGGCGCGGCCCTTCTGCGGGTCGGCCTGATGGTCGGCGAACACCAGACGGATTTTCGCGCCGCCGAGTCCGGTCAACCCTTCGTCGCGTGCCAGCGGCAGATCGAAATCGTATTTGTTGTTGATGATGTCAGCAGCGGTTTCGAACGCGCGCTGCGCGTCGACGCCGATCTGCGCGCTGGCGCCGGACAGCGGATAGATCACGCCGATCACCACTTCCTTGGTTTGGGCGCGGGCCGCGAGCGGCAATAGCGCGGCGGAAGCGGTCGCTCCCAGCAATACGGTTCGACGCGTAATGGTCATGTTGTTTCCTCTCCAGGCAACTGATGTTGTTTCAGCGTTTTTGTTTCGGCTTATCTTTGGTTTTGCCGATTAGAAGGTAAGTCAAAGCGTCAAAGCACGGCAAGCTGCTTGTTCTTGAGGTCGGTGACAAGCATCAATCCCGGCGCGTGGGTGATGGCGAACGGCACCTTCGCCGCCGCGATCACCGCCTGCGGCGTCACTCCGCAAGCCCAGAACACCGGGATTTCATCGGAACGGATCGATACCGCATCGCCGTAATCGGGTTTTGCGATATCGGCGATGCCAATCGACTGCGGCAACCCGAGATGCACCGGCGCGCCGTGAACCGACGGATAGCGCGAGGTGATCTGCACCGCGCGGATGGCGTCGGCCGGCTTTAGTGGCCGCATCGACACCACCATCGGCCCAGCGAACGGCCCGGCCGACTTGCAGGCGATATTGGTCCGATACATCGGAACCCGGACGTTTTGCTCGATATGACGGATCGGAATGTCATCGGCGAGCAATGCTTCCTCGAACGAGAACGAGCAGCCGATCACGAAGGCGACGAGGTCGTCGCGCCAGTGCGCCTTGACGTCGAGCGGTTCCTCGACCACCTCGCCGTCACGCCAGACGCGATAGCGCGGCACGTCGGTGCGGATGTCAAGATCGAGACCGAGCGACGGAATCCGCGGATCGCCGACTTCCGACATGCCGATGATCGGACACGGCTTCGGATTGAGCTGGCAGAAGCGATGGAATGCGGCGGCGTCCTTTTCAGGGAGGATCGCGAGATTGCCTTGCACGTAACCGGGCGCAACGCCGGCGGTCTGTTCGGCATTGCCGTTGCGGCAGGCGAGCCGCGCCGCAACGCTCGGCGAGACACCGCCGCTGCCCTCAACGCTCTCAGGCTTTCGCGCTGCGTTAGTCACTTGGCGTCCCCCGTTTTTCTCGACAGCAAATGGGACACAGGTCTAACATAATGTCTAATCGTTGTTTTTAATCAAGATCGATAAATCGAATTTATCTAACTTGGGCGGGGCGCATGGTCGATTTCAAAGCCATCGAGACTTTCCTCTGGGTCGTGACGCTCGGCAGCTTTCGCGGCGCGGCGCAGAAACTCAACACCACGCAGCCGGCAATCTCACAGCGCATCGCACAACTCGAAGGCGACATGGGCGTGCAGCTATTGAAGCGTGACCGTCGCGCAGCGACGCCGACGCCGGCTGGCCGCCGCCTGATGCTCTACGCCGAAAAGCTGATCGGCCTGCGCTCGGAAATGATGGCGTCGGTGAGTGACCGCACCGAGATGCGCGGCGTGCTACGACTTGGCGTTGCCGAAACCATCGTTCACACCTGGCTGTCGCAACTCATCAAGAGCGTCAACCAGACCTACCCTAACCTGTCGCTGGAAATCGAGGTCGATATCACCTCGAACCTGCGTGCGCGGTTGCTCGCGCAGGAGATCGAACTCGCGTTCCTGATGGGGCCGCTGTCAATTTCCAACATCCGCAACCGCGTGCTGGGCGATTACCCGATCGGTTTCGTTGCGAGCCCCTCTCTCGGTCTCGGCAAGGAACCGCTGACGACGGACGATCTGGCGAAATTTCCGATCATCACCTTTCCACGACGCACCCAGCCCTACGAATGGGTACGAGCCTTGTTCAATCGCCCCGATCTGCCGGCGATGCGACTGCACGCCAGCGCATCACTCGCGACGGTGATCCATATGACGCTGGAAGGCCTCGGCATTGCGGTCATTCCCCGCGCCATCGTCGAGAATGAAATCGCAAACGGCAGCCTGCAATTGCTGGCGACGGACGTGCTGCTGCCGCCGCTCACCTTCTCGGCAAGCTGGCTCGCCTCGCCGGACACGGCGGCGATCGAACTGGTTGCCGACCTGGCGGTGCAACTCGCGCAGAAAGCGCGGTTCGTGTCTTGAATTTGCAGTTCGCCATGTCGCTGCCCGCAGTTGACGCTCCCGCCATGGCGCGGCAATGAATCAAACATAACTCCCACGAAATCCGGAGCCATCGCATGAGCGCCAAACCATCCAACCTGCAAATCGATTCCGGCCGCTTGTGGGGTGCCATTCACGACACCGCGAAATTCGGCGCCACCGCCAAGGGCGGCGTCCGACGATTGACGTTAGGTGCGGAGGACAAGCAGGTGCGCGACTGGTTCCGCAACGCCTGCGAGGCCGCGGGGCTCGAAGTGCATGTCGATGCGCTCGGCTCGATGTTCGGCCTGCGCAAGGGGCGCGATATGTCGAAGCCGCCGCTCGGCATCGGCTCGCACCTCGATACCCAGCCGACCGGCGGCAAATACGACGGCATCCTCGGCACCCTCGCCGCGCTCGAAGTGGTGCGGACACTGAACGACGCCGGGATCGAGACCGAAACGCCGCTCTGCATCATCAACTGGACCAACGAGGAAGGTTCGCGCTTCGCGCCGGCGATGATGGCCTCGGCCACCTACGCCGGCGATTACACCACCGACGACATCTGGAGCCGCAAGGACGCCGCCGGCGTCTCCGTCAAGGAAGCACTCGACGGCATCGGCTATCGCGGCAGCGAGGCCGTCGGCCAGCGCAAACTCAGCGCATTCCTCGAACTACACATCGAACAGGGACCGCTCTTGGAGGCTGAAGGCAAGACGGTCGGCGTGGTCGATCGCGGCCAAGGGATCATCTGGTACGACGGCCGCGTCACCGGCTTCGAGAGCCATGCCGGCACCACGCCGATGCCGCTGCGCCGTGACGCGCTGTCGGCACTCTCGGAGCTGACGCTGACAATCGAAAAGATCGCACTGGCTCACGCCCCGAACGCCGTCGCGACCATCGGCGAGGTCAACATCGCCAATCCATCACGCAACGTCATCCCCGGCGAGATCGCGTTCACGCTCGACGTTCGCAGCCCGGATGCGGCGGTGATGGACGCGCTCGATCGCGACATCCGCGCGGCCCTCGGTGAAATCGCCAAGCGCCGCCGCGTCGAGATCGCGCTCGACCAAATCTGGCGCAAGCCGCCGACCATCTTCGACGGCAAGCTGGTGGACGCGGTGCAGGCCGCCGCCGCTGAGTTGGGTTACAGCTACCGTCGCATCACTTCCGGCGCGGGCCACGACGCCTGCAACGTCGCGTCGGTGATTCCAGCGGCGATGATCTTCGTGCCGTGCAAGGATGGCGTCAGCCACAACGAACTCGAGGACGCGACGCAGACCGATTGCACCGCCGGCGCCAATGTGCTGCTGCACGCGGTATTGGCGGTTGCGGGCGTGGCGAAGTGAACCGAAGAGTCGTTTAAGATCGAAGACTCTCAGCGTGTCGTCCCCGCGCAGGCGGGGACCCATACGCCGCAGCATTGATGATGAAAGGAGCGCGGTTGTCGTCAACCTTCCGGCGCTCATCACAACAATCAGCACAGGGGTTATGGGTCCCCACCTGCGCGGGGACGACTCCGTAAGTGGTGACGGCTTGAGTTGCGCCGCGTCCTACTCCACCATCTCCGCAACAGCCTTGCCGCACGCCGTCGTGTCGGCGTTGCCGCCGAGATCGCGCGTGCGCAGCGTGCGCTCGCCCAGCGTCCGCTCGATGGCATCGACGATGGCTTTCGCCGCGACCTTCTCGCCGAGATGTTCGAGCATCATCGCGCCCGACCAGATCATGCCGATCGGGTTGGCGATACCCTGTCCTGCGATATCCGGTGCCGAGCCATGCACCGGCTCGAACACGGACGGGAAATCCCCCGTCGGATTGATGTTGCCGGACGGCGCGATGCCGATGGTGCCGGTGCAGGCCGGGCCGAGATCGGACAGGATGTCGCCGAACAGATTCGAGCCGACCACGACGTCGAACCAGTCCGGATGCAGCACGAAATGCGCGGTCAGGATGTCGATGTGGTACTTATCCCACTTCACTTTCGGGTAATGCTTCGCCATCGCCTCGACACGCTCGTCCCAATACGGCATCGTGATCGAAATACCGTTGGACTTGGTCGCCGAGGTCAGATGCTTCTTCGGCCGCGACTGCGCCAGTTCAAACGCGAACTTGAGGATGCGGTCGACGCCGGTACGCGTCATCACCGTCTGCTGAGTGACGAATTCGCGGTCGGTATCGCCGAACATGCGCCCACCGACCGAGGAATACTCCCCTTCGGTATTCTCGCGCACCACCCAGAAATCGATATCGCCGGGCTTGCGGCCGGCCAGCGGCGACGGCACGCCGGGCATCAGCCGCACCGGCCGCAGGTTGACGTACTGGTCGAACTCGCGCCGGAATTTGAGCAACGAGCCCCACAGCGAGACGTGGTCCGGAATCTTCTCGGGCCAGCCGACCGCACCGAAGTAGATCGCATCGTGCGACCCGATCTTTTCTTTCCAGTCGTCGGGCATCATCTGCTGATGCTTGGCGTAATAGTCCCACGAGGCGAAATCGAAGTGATCGAAATGAATCTGAACGCCATGTTTTTTGGCGGCCGCCTCCATCACCCGCAAGCCTTCCGGAACGACCTCCTTGCCGATTCCGTCACCGGGAATAGCGGCGATCCGATAGGTCTTTTTTGGCTTGCTCACGGGCTGGTTCCTTCCAATTCAGACGAAATCATTATTGAGACGCGCAGAGTCGCGAGGTTGTGAACATAGAGTAGCGAGCGCATGCATCGAAAGTCTATGATCCTGCAACGCTGCACTGCAATGTTGACCTCTTCAACCAGACGGGCATATTTCGCATCCTACTCTCGGGCCCCCGCGTATCCCAGCGCCCGGCGCTCGCTGAACAGATCGAAACTTAAACAATAAAAATTCAATCAGCTCGAAGAGGAAACATCATGACATCCACCACACCCCGCCGCACAGCGTGGTCGCTCATTTTGCTCGGCGCCACCGCGCTCGGGCTGAGCCTGAGCAGCGCCGCCTATGCAGCCGACCCGATCAAGATCGGCGTGATCGCCGAAGCACAGGCCATCGCCGGCGCATCGATCCCGCAGGCCGCCCAGATGGCTGCCGAGGAGATTAACGCCAAAGGAGGCGTCGACGGCCGCAAGATCGAGATCGTCACCTACGATAACCACTCCTCGTCCGCCGACTCAGTGCGAGCCTTCCAGCGCGCAGTCAATGAAGACAAGGTCAATGCGGTCATCACCAGCTATATCAGTGAGGTCGTTCTCGCGCTCGAGCCCTGGGCCTCGCGCCTGAAGACGCTGATGATCACGCCCGGCGCCGCATCGAACGAGATCACGAAGGCGGTTCACGACAACTACGAGAAGAACAAATACACCTTCCACGGCTACCTGACCTCCGCCGCGCTGGCGCAGTCGGTCTGCGACGCCGCGAAGGACTTGCTCGTCGACGGCAAGAAGATGAAGACCGCCGTGATCATGAGCGAGGACGCCGCCTGGACCAAGCCGCTCGATATCGGCTATCAGGAATGCCTGCCGAAAATCGGCCTCAAGGTGCTCGATCACATCCGCTTCTCGCCGGATACCACCGACTTCACGCCGATCTTCAACAAGATCGAGTCGTCCAAGCCGGACGTGATCATCACCGGTATCTCGCATGTCGGCGTGCAGCCGACAGTGCAGTGGAAGAACCAGCAGGTGCCGATCCCGATGTTCGGCATTTCCTCGCAAGCCACCAACTCGACGTTCGGCAAGGACACCAACAACGCCGCAGACGGCGTGCTCTATCAGGGCGTGTCGGGGCCGGGCGTTGCCGTGACGCCGAAGTCGGTGCCGTTCGCCGAGAACTTCAAGAAGAAGTTCGGCAACTATCCGTCTTATGCCGGCTACACCTCGTATGACGAGGTCTACATGATCGCCGATGCCGTCAAGCGTGCCGGATCGACCGACTCCGACAAGCTGGTAACGGCTATGGAAAAGACCGATTGGGAAGGCACCATCGGCCGTGTCCAGTTCTACGGCAAGGAAGACAAGTTCACCCACGGCATCAAGTACGGCAAGGGCCTGATCACCGGTCTGATCCTGCAATGGCAGAACGGCCAGCAGGTCTCGGTCTGGCCCAAGGACGTTGCCAAGAGCGACTTGAAGTTCCCGAGCTTCATCAAGTTCTCCTCGGCAAAATGATCTTGCCTTCGCCTCCCGGACATCGCTGCCCGGGAGGCTCCCTCTCCGTCCTGCAATCCCTCGATTGGCGCGGCGAAAGCTGCCACGGCTGGTGTAGATGCTCGCCCTACAAATTCTGATCGACGGTTTCGCTATCAGCGCGCTTTATGCGCTGGGCGCGACCGGTTTCACCCTCATCTTCGGCGTCTCCGGCGTCCTGAACCTGTCGCACGGCGCCATCATGGTGGCGGCGGCGGTCGCTGCCTGGGCAGCCGCCAGCGTCTTTCACCTCGACAGCTATTCCGGCGCGCTCGTCGGCGTGGCGATCGCCGCGGTGCTGTCGCTCCTCACCTATTTTACGGTGGTGCAGCCGATCCAGCGCTCCAACAAAATTCCCAACGAGGAAAAGGAAATCTTCGTCCTCACCGCGACGCTGCTCTGGGGCATCATGATCCAGGAAGCAATCGCCTACTTCTTCACCAACAACGCCAAGACCGTGCTGCCGATCATCGAGGGTGTGGTCAGAATCGCCGGCATCCGCACGCCGGCCAACACGCTGTTCACCGCGGCGGTGTGCTGTCTGGTGATCGCGCTGCTCTGGATACTGGTCAACCGCACCCGCACCGGCAAGGTGGTGCTGGCGGCGTCGATGAACCCGCGCGGCGTCACTATTCTCGGCTTCGAGCTAACTAACGTCTACGTCGTGGTCTGGATCATCTACGGCGTGCTCGCCGGCATCGCCGGCGTATTGCTCGGCATGTTCCTCGGCGTCAGTTCCTACAGCGTGGGACCTTTGACCGCGAGCGCATTTTCCATCGTCGTTCTCGGCGGCCTCGGCAGCGTCTCCGGATCGCTGATCGCGGCCTTCGTGGTCGGTTACCTGGAAACTTTCACGGCCTACATGATCTCGCCCGCCTACCGCTCGATCCCGGCGCTGCTGCTGCTGGTGATCGTGATGTATATCCGGCCGCAAGGCCTGCTCGGGAGGCGCTGAGATGATGAGCTTCTTCAAGTCTCCCCTGTTCGGAATTTCGCTGATCCTCGTCATCATCGCGGCAACGCTGCCGTGGTATGTCTCGGGTTACATTCTCGGCCTTCTGACCGTCGCCTATTACTTCGGCGTGTTCGCGATGTCGTGGGACCTGCTGTTCGGGTTCGCCGGCGAGGTGAACTTCGGCCCGACCTTCCTGATCGGCACCGGCGCCTATACCGCCGGTATCCTCAACAATCATTTTGGTCTGCCGATGTATCCATGCATCGCACTCGGCGCGCTGGGTGCGGTGATCGCGGGCTTCGTGCTGGCGCTGCCGGCGCTGCGGGTGCGCGGCCCTTACTTCGGCCTGACGACACTGGTCGCGGTGCTGATCCTGCAGAGCTTCATCGTGGTGTTCGCCGATCTCACCGGCGGTGAGATCGGCCTGACCATTCCGGACGTTCTGTCGATCGATGCCGGCGTCAATTACTGGATCGCGCTCAGCTTCATGGTGATCAGCGCCGCGATCCTGTTCGGGTTGTCGCAATCGCCGGTCGGCCTGGTGTTGCAGGCGAGCGGCCAGGATCCGGTCCAGGCCGGTGCACTCGGCTTCAACATCGTCAAGCACAAGCTCGCGGCGTTCATCGTCAGCGCGTTCTTCTCAGGCCTGTCGGGGGCGCTGCTGGTATTCTACTTCGGCACCGCCTCGGTCGGCACCGTGGTCGACATCGCGGTCGGCGTGCAGGTGATCGTCGCCGCCGTGCTCGGCGGGCGGCGCACCGTGCTCGGCGCGGCGCTCGGCGCCATCTTCCTGATCGTTGCGGGCGAATTCCTGCGGCCGACCGGCGAACTGGCGACGTTCATCGTCTCCGCTGTCGCCCTTGTCGTCATTCTGTTCTTCCCCGGCGGCTTCCTTGGATCGGTGCTGTCACGCGAGGCACGTTCATGAGCAGCACCCAAAGCACCGCACCCGTCCTTGAGGTCCGGGGACTGACGAAAAAATTCGGCGGTCTCACCGCCGTCAAAAACCTCAACTTCGACGTTCACGGCGGCGAGATCTTCGGCCTGATCGGCCCAAACGGCTCGGGCAAGTCGACCGCCATGAAAGCTATCATGGGCATCGAGCGGCCGACCGAAGGCACCGTGCGCTTTCAGGGCCACGACGTCGCCGGAATGCCGGCACATCGCATCGCCCGGCAAGGCTTCGGCATGGTGTTCCAGCACTCCCGGCCGCTGAACCGGCAGACCGTGCTGGAAAACATCATGGTGGCGCTGCTGCCGGACAGCCTCTTGATGCTGTTTCCCGACAAGGCGCTGACCGAGCGTGCCAAGTGGATCGCTGAGCGCGTCGGGCTTGGCGAGGTCATGCACCGGCGGCCGCCGACCCTGCCCTTCGCCGATTTGCGCCGGCTCGAACTCGCCAAGGCGATCGCGCGCGATCCCAAGGTGGTGCTGGTGGACGAGCCGTTCGCCGGTCTGACCCTGGCGGAAGTCGGGACGTTCTCTGACCTGATCCGCTCGTTCCGCGACGAAGGCCGCGCGGTGATGCTGGTCGACCACAACGTCAAGAGCGTGGCGGCGCTGGTCGACCGCGTGCTGGCGATGTATCTCGGCGAGGAAATCGCCACCGGCCGCGCCGACGAGGTGATGCGCAACGAAACCGTGCGCCGCGTCTATCTCGGCGGCGCCATCGAAACCTCGGCCCGCCCCGAAGCGAACTTCACCGACAAGGTGCCGCTGTTGCAGGTCGAGAACGTCAGCGTTCACTACGGCAAGGCGCAGGCGCTCGACAACGTCTCGATCCATGTGCATCAGGGCGAGTTCGTCTCCATCGTCGGCCTCAACGGCGCCGGCAAAACCACGCTGTTCAACACCATCTCCGGCTTCCTGCCCTACACCGGCGAGATCGTCCGCGACGGCGAGAAATTGCGCGGCACCAGCGCCGCGAAGATCGCCCGCAGCGGTCTCGTGCAATGCCCAGAGACGCGCGAACTGTTCGGCGAAATGACGGTGCGGGAAAATCTCGATCTCGGCGGCCAGCATCTCGATCCGGCGGAGCAGCAAAAACAACTCGAATGGCTGTTCGACTTGTTCCCGATCCTCAAGCAGCGGCAGGGCCAGATGGCGCAGACGCTGTCCGGCGGCGAACAGCAGATGCTGGCGATCGGCCGCGCGCTGATGATGAAGCCGAAGATCCTCATTCTCGACGAACCGACGCTGGGCCTCGCTCCGGTGATCCTCGAACTGCTGTCGAAAGCGCTGGAAAAGCTCCGGCAGACCACGCCGATTACCGTGCTGCTCGGCGAGCAGAACGTCACCTTCGCCCTGCCGCACGCCGACCGCGTCTACGTGCTCGAACACGCGCGCATCGTCTGGGAAGGCGACCCCGGCCGCTTCGCGGCGGAGGCTGGCGAGGGGTATTTGTAGAAGTCACGCGCCGAAATGCACCCGTCTCGTCATTGCGAGCGTAGCGAAGCAATCCAGTCTTTCTTTAAGAAACTGGATTGCTTCGCTACGCTCGCAATGACGCAATCAAAACTGGAAGCACACCATGGACCTTCACCTGCGCGGCAAGTGCGTCCTCATCACCGGCGCATCGAAAGGCATCGGCGCGGCGGCCGCCGAAGCGTTCGCCGAGGAAGGCTGCCATCTGCATCTCGCCGCGCGCAGCGCCGAGTTGCTGACGGCGCTGGCCGAACGGCTGCGCGCCAGCCATCAGATCAACGTCACGACTCATGTCGTCGATCTACGCAACAGCGACGATATCACCCGCCTCGCGACCGCGGCCGGCGATATCGACGTTCTTGTCAACAATGCCGGCGACATTCCCGGCGGATCGATCGACAAGATCGACGAGGCGACCTGGCGGCACGCCTGGGACCTGAAGGTGTTTGGCTTCATCAACCTCACCCGTCTCGTCTACGCGCGCATGAAGGCGCAGGGTCACGGCGTCATCATCAACGACATCGGCGCCGCCGGCGAGAAGTTCGACGCCAACTACATCACCGGCAGCGCCGGCAACGCCGCATTGATGGCGTTCACCCGCGCACTCGGCGGCAAGAGCCTCGCCGACAACATTCGCGTGGTCGGCATCAATCCCGGTCCGGTCGGCACCGACCGCCACGTCACGCTGATGAAGACCCGCGCCCGCGATCAGTTGGGCGACGAAAACCGCTACAGGGAATTGCAAACCGGGCTGCCCTTGAAGCGCCCGGCGCATCCGCGCGAGATCGCCGACCTGATGGCATTTCTCGCCTCCGACCGCTCCGGTTACACCAGCGGCGTTGTCTTCACCGTCGATGGCGGCCTCGCCGCGGGATGGAATTGACCGCGCTTCGGGTCACCATCCGATCCAGTATGCATTTCGCGAGAGCGCGATATATTGGCCGTCGCACAGCGATACGAAAACACAACGGAGGCCCCTGTGGCGGACCAATCCTTAATCCAAGAAACTGCAACCGCCGTCGTGGCCAAACTTAAATCCGGCGAAGTGACGCCGCTCGATCTGCTCGACGTACTCGACGCACGCATCAAGGCGGTCGACGGCAAAGTCAATGCGCTGCCGACGTTGTGTTTCGACCGCGCACGCGAGCACGCGAAGAAGCTGATGCAACGCCCCGCCGCCGAGCGCGGGCTTCTCGCAGGACTGCCAGTGCCGATCAAGGACCTCAACGAGGTCGCCGGTGTGCTGACGACCCACGGCTCGCCGATCTTCAAGGACAACGTCCCCGCCAAGTCCGATGTGATGGTGGACCTGCTCGAAGGCAACGGCGCGGTGGTCTATGCCAAGTCCAACACACCCGAATTCGGCGCCGGCGGCAACACCTTCAACGAGGTATTCGGCGCCACCCGCAACCCGTGGGACCTCACCCGCTCCGCCGCTGGCTCCTCGGGCGGCGCCGCGGCGGCGCTCGCCAGCGGCACGGCATGGTTGGCGCACGGCTCCGACATGGGCGGCTCGCTGCGCAACCCGGCGAGCTTCTGCGGCATCGTCGGGATGCGGCCGAGCTTCGGTCGCGTCGCCCACTCTCCGAGATTCAAGATCGACGCCACGCTCGGCGTCCAGGGTCCGATGGCGCGCAACGTCGAGGACGTAGCGCTGTTGCTCGACGCCATGAGCGGCGAGCACCCCGCCGATCCCACATCGCTGCCCACGCTGCCGACCTCGTTCCTTGCCGCCGCGCGCTCGGGACGAAAACCTAAGCGCGTCGCCTACTCACGCGATCTCGGCATCATGCCGGTCGATCCCGAAGTGGCCGCCGTCACCCGCAAGGCGGCGGAGCGCTTTGCTGAAGCCGGCGTCATCGTCGAGGAAGCCCATCCCGACCTGAGCGAAACCCATGAATGCTTCCATGTGCTGCGCGCTTTCGAATTCGCCATGGGCATGTCGCCGCTGCTGCGCGAGAAGCGCGATCTGCTGAAGCCGGAAGTGATCTGGAATATCGAACAGGGCCTCAAGCTGAGCGTCGAGGATATCGCCCGCGCCGAAGCGCAGCGCGTCACCCTGGCTCAGCGGACACTCGCCTTCTTCGAGACCTACGACCTCTTGCTGTGTCCGGCGACCATCGTTGCGCCGTTCCCGGTCGAGCAACGCTACGTCGCCGAGTGCGACGGCAAGAAATTCGACAATTACGTGGAATGGCTCGGCATCGCCTACGCAATCACGGTGGCGTGCTGTCCTGCACTGTCGCTGCCGTGCGGCTTCACCGCGAGTGGCCTGCCGGTCGGGTTGCAAATGGTGGCTCGCCCGCGCAACGAAGCCGATTTGCTGGCCGGCGCGCGCGTGCTGGAGGACATTCTCGGCCTGCGCGGCTCGACCCCGATCGACCCGCGCTGATCTTTCGTCGTTTTTACCGAGGCGCGGTAGTCGAATATGGCAACCGGCGGTCAAACCGCCGGTTCCCTTCAAATGTCGGTCGATCCATTCACCGTTTCGATAATCAATTGATGCAGCTTGCCGTTAATGCGGCGCGTGAACTTTTGCCCTCCCGGCAAGCGCCTCGCCAACGGTTGCGGCAATGCGGACAACGCGAGCATTTATTAGCCAGACGCAAGTGCAAGATGCGATAACAGCATTCACGCACCGGCTTTCCTCGCTCGCCGCCAAGCAAACGTGGCTGCTGCTGTCGGTATCCATTGCGATAATTTCAATCGCCGACCTGCTGTCTTTTCCTTTGGGCGTGACCTGCGGCCCCTTCTATATGCTGCCGATCTGCCTGGCGTGCTGGCAACTGGATCTCCGCTCGACCCTCATCGTCATTGTCGTGACCGCAATTCTGTCGATCATGACGTTCGTCGTTTATGGCCGACCGATGACGACGTTCTCTCTGCTCGGAAATCTAGCCGTACTGATCTTCGTGCCCGGGCTTATCGTTCTCATTGTCAACGGTTTGCGTTCGAGCGTTGATCGCCAGCGCAAGCTCGCACACCACGACTTCCTCACCGGCGCCTTGAATACGATGGGCTTCGCACATGAGGCAGCGGCTATCCTGTCGTCACCGACGCGAACCAACAAGACATGGTTGTTGTGCTTCATCGATCTCGACGGCTTCAAACAGGTCAACGACCGTCATGGCCACGAGATCGGAGACCAGACGCTGCGCCAGTTCGGCGCGAAGGTCAGAACCAGCCTTCGTGCTGGCGATTGCTTTGGCCGCATCGGCGGGGATGAGTTTGCCTGGCTGATTCCGGTCGAGCAATCCGCTTCGGCGCACGATGTCGCGGAGATACTTCATCGTCGCCTGATCGGTATTCTCGCCCAGCAGCACGACCTCGGTTGCAGCCTCGGCGCGCTGATCCTGCCGCCCGACCACTGGCGGCCGCTCGATGAATTGATGCGCGCGGCCGATCAATTGATGTATCGCGCCAAACGGTCCGGCAAGAACCAGTTACGCGTCGCGTCAATTACCGAGATGGCCAAAACCGAGGCGAACGCGGTTGCAGGTGGGGCACCTTCCGCCCACGACCTGGCGTCACAGCATTCGTAAGCCGTCCCGATCGTCGCGGCGAGCCGGTGTCGATCTATGCCTGCGCGCGAAACGCGACTACGTCCCCGAGTGCGACCATCACTATGGTTGCTGCATCGCAGCGAACGGTGTTTTCGAATGCGGCTGGCGTCCGCAAAATCGCCGGGCTAGACTCGTCTATAACGATTCAAAATTGCCGTCACGAGATACGGCGGATTCAGGGAGCACGCGTCGCATGGCCGGCAAACTTAAGATTCACGTCGATCCGGACAAATGCCAAGGCCACAGCCGCTGCAAATCGCTGGCGCCGGAATTGTTCGAACTCGACGAATACGGCAACGCCCACGAAATCGGCGACGGCACCGTCCCCGATGGCCTTGAAGACAAGGCTTGGCTTGCCAAATCCAATTGTCCCGAATTGGCCATCGACATCACCGAGGATTGAACCCGAGCGATTGAACCGCTGGATCGCTACGTCGCCATAAATCCGTTGCCTTGACGCGAACCGATTGAGCCAGGATGCCAACCATGAACAAGCCCGTTCCGGTCACCGACTGGGTCTCCGACTTCGATCACACCGACCCGCGCTGGACTGAAGACCCCTACCCGATCTGGGATGAACTGCGCGCCCAATGCCCGGTGGTTCACACCAACCGCTTTCTCGGCGTCTACATGCCGACCACCTATGAGGCGGTGAAGGCCATCGCCTACGACACCGAACACTTCTCCTCCCGCCGCATTATCGTGCGTAACTCGCGGCCGCCGATCACCCAGTCGGCGCCGCCGATCACCTCCGATCCCCCCGAACACAAGCCGGCCAAGCAACTGCTGCTGCCGCCGTTCACGCCCGACGCGATGAAGAAGCTCGAGCCGCGCGTACGCGCGATCTGTAATGAGCTGATCGATCAGTTCATCGCCGACCCCAGTGTCGACGCCGCCGCGCGTTACACGAAACACATTCCGGTGCGCGCCATCGCTCATATGCTCGGCATCCCCGAGCAGGACGGCGACCTGTTTATCAAGTGGATTCATGAAATCCTCGAGCTCGGCATCACCGACGAAGCGACCCTGATGCGCGCCATCGAGGAGATGTCGCACTACTTCATGGGCCACATCCAGGCCCGCAAATCGAAACCGACCGACGACCTGATCTCGACGTTGATGAAGGCGCGTGGTCCCGACGGCCAACCGCTGTCGGACATGCATGTGCTGGGCTCGCTGCGGCTGTTGCTGGTCGCCGGCATCGACACTACCTGGAGCGGGATCGGCGCATCGCTCTGGCATCTCGCCAAGACCCCGGCGGATCGCGAACGCCTGATCGCGGAACCGGAGTTGATGCCGACCGCGATCGAGGAATTCCTGCGCGCCTATTCGCCGGTGACCATGGCGCGCGAGGTGATCAAGGAAACCACCATCAGCGGCTGCCCGATCAAGCCTGAGAACATGGTGCTGCTGTCGTTCCCGGCCGCCAACCGCGACCCCGCGATGTTCCACGATGCCGACAAGGTGCTGATCGACCGCAAGGAGAACCGCCACGCCGCCTTCGGCCTCGGCATTCACCGCTGCGTCGGCTCCAATCTGGCACGCATGGAGATGACGGTGGCCCTCGAGGAATGGCTTAAACGCATTCCCGACTTCCGGCTCGATCCCGCCGGCAAAGTGACCTGGTCGGAAGGAACGGTGCGTGGACCGCGTCAACTGCCATTGCTATTAGGCAAGGCCACGTAACCCAAAACGGAACTGATCCATCGCGGATCTCCGTTCGCCATGGAGATCGATTTTGCGTACCGAGCGTTTCCAATTCTCCGGCACCGATGGCCAACAATTGGCCGCGACGCTGGACCTGCCTGATATTCCGCCCGTCGCCTATGCCTTGTTCGCGCATTGCTTCACCTGTGGCATGAACGTGCTGGCTGCCAAACGCATCGCGAGCGCGCTGGCGGCTCACGGCATCGCGGTGTTGCGGTTCGACTTCACCGGCATCGGCGCCAGCGAGGGCGAATTCGCCAACACCACCTTTTCGTCCAACGTCGCCGATCTGGTGCGCGCTGCCGACCACTTGCGCGAAACGAGGATGGCGCCGGCGATCCTGATCGGCCACTCGCTCGGCGGCGCCGCCGTGCTTGCGGCTGCCGAACATATCCCTGAAGCGAAAGCTGTCGTCACCATCGCCGCGCCGTCCGATCCCGTCCATGTCACCGGCATGTTCAAAGATCGCGTCGAGGATATCCGTCGCGAAGGCGACGTCGAGGTGCAACTCGCCGGACGCCCTTTTCGTATCAAGCGTGAATTTCTCGATGATATCGCCGAACAAAATCTCACCACGCGCATCGGCAAGCTGCGGAAGGCGCTGCTGATCCTGCATTCGCCGACCGACAATACCGTCGGCATCGACAATGCGACACACATCTTCGTCGCCGCCAAGCATCCGAAGAGCTTCATTTCGCTGACCGGCGCCGATCATCTGCTCAACCAGAAGCGCGACGCCGAATATGTCGCCCACGTCGTCGCCGCCTGGGTCGAGCGTTATCTCGATCCCGCCGTCGCGGAACAGCCTGCAGATGATCCGCCGCGCCGCGTCGTGGTGCAGGAGACCCGCGACGGCAAATTGCAACAGCAGATCACCATCGGGCCGCACCGGATGCTGGCAGACGAACCCGCCTCCGTCGGCGGCGAGGACACCGGCCCCAATCCTTACGAATTTCTGCTGAGCGGGCTTGGTGCCTGCACCTCGATGACGATGCGAATGTATGCCGACCGCAAGGCGCTGCCGCTCGACCGCGTCACCGTCACGCTATCCCATCGCAAGATTCATGCGAAGGACTGTGCGGATTGCGAAACCAAGGTCGGGATGCTCGACCACATCGAGCGCGTCATCGCCATCGAAGGCGATCTCGACGCCGAGCAGCGTCAAAGACTGATGGAGATCGCCGACAAATGCCCGGTGCATCGAACGTTGACGTCGGAAGTCCACATCACAACGCACGCCGCGGATTCAAGGAAGTAACGTCATGGCTCCCGTCTCCCGCATCGATCCGAAAACGCTGTTCACACCGGATGAGTGGCGGCAACTGACCAGCCGCAGTTCATGGCGCGGTTGCTGGCTGGTGGCGCACGCCTGGGGCACCATCGCGGCAGCGATTGCGCTGGTGACGATCTGGCCCAATCCGCTGACGTGGCTGATCGCGGTGATGATCGTCGGCACGCGGCAACTGGGCCTCGCCATCCTGATGCACGAGGCCGCGCACGGCGGCCTGCATTCGAACAAGACGATCAACGAATGGATCGGGCAATGGCTGTGCGCAGTGCCGGTTGGGGCCGATCTTGCCAGCTACCGCTCCTACCACTTGCAGCATCATCGATTTACGCAACAACCGGAGGATCCGGATCTGTCGCTGTCCGCGCCGTTTCCGATCACCAAGGAAAGTTTTACCCGCAAGGCGATCCGCGACCTCACCGGCCAGACTTTCGTGAAACAGCGACTGCCGCTGTTTCTGTCGCTGTTCAAGCGAGGTTCTTCCGACAACGCGGATTCGCACGAGAGCTTTCTCTCCAGCGGCGCCGATAAGATGCTGCGCTTCCTGATCGCCAACGCGATCCTGTTCGTTGTGTTCGGACTGTGCGGCGCGGGCGTCTGGTTCTTCGGCGTCTGGCTTTTCGCGATGGCGACCTGGCTGCCGCTGGTGACGCGCATCCGCAACATTGCCGAGCACGCCTGCACCAGCACCGGGCCTGATCCGTTCAGCCATGCCCGCACCACGCGCGCCAATATCGTCGAGCGCGCGCTGATCGCGCCCTATTGGGTGAACTATCACGCCGAGCATCACCTGTTCATGTATCTGCCGTGCTACCGGCTGCCGCTGGCGCATCGGTTACTACAAGAAAAGGGACTGATCGGCCGGGTGACGGTGAGCGACGGCTATCTGAATGTATTGAGGCTCGCGACCTCGAGATAGCGTTTTCGAGCGAAGTGGCGGCCGGCTCGCGTGAAGAAAACGCGTTAAACTGAAAACCGAGGCCGCCGCATCCTTCATTGCATCGAACGATGCTTACGCCTTGGCCAGCGCGCGCACCTGCAACGGGCCGCGCAGGCCGAACGCGGTGCCGACCACGATTCCCGTGACGGCGACGAATGAGGCCAGCGCCAGTGTCGACACGCCGGTCAAGCCCTGCCCGACGGTGCAGCCGAGCGCCATCGCGCCGCCGGCGCCCATCAGGATCGCGCCGCTGATCGAGCGGATCATGTGGGTCGGTGAGGTATAGCCTTCCCACTTGAAGCGGTTGGTCAGGAGCGCGGTGATGAAGCTGCCCGCGAGCACACCGCCGACCAGCGCGATGCCGAAGTTGAGCGTCAGGCCGGTCGAGAGCATGACGTACTGCACCGATTCCGCGATCGGCGCGACGTAGGTAATCGAGGTCAGCGGCGCCGGATTGAAGTCGTCAGCGCCGAGAAAGCCGGTCGCGAACCAGCCGCCCGCGACCAGCAGGCCGATCACCACGCCGGCGGCGATCTGACCGCCAGACTTACGAAACGCAGGATGCGAGAACGCGAACAACGCGAGGCCGCCGCTGACAGCCAGCATCGCCAGAATCCGCGCGGCAGTCGCATCCAGCCCGAGGGTCGCCAGCAGCGCCGGCAGCGAGATGATATCCGGCGCGCTCTGCGTCGCCTGCAACACCGCCAGCCGCGCCGGCGCGATCAAACCCTTCAGGGTCATCTGCGCAGCGATACCCAGCGTCACGATGACGACGAAAGAACGCAGGTTGCCGCGCCCGAGCAACACCAGCGCCCGCGAAGCGCAACCATTCGACAGCACCATACCGTAGCCGAACAGCAGGCCGCCAAAAAACATCAGCGGCGCGGAGAAGCTCGCTTGCAGATAGATCGACTTGTCGAGATCGACATAGTGACCGAGCACCAGAAGTTGCGACGCCAGCACCGCGACGCCGATGGCCAGCGCGTAGGTGCGCACCAGCCGGCCGTCACCCTCGCCCCACCAGCCGCGAAGGCTGCTCAAAAGACAGAAGCTGCTGAGCAGGCCGACTGCGCCGAAGACAAGGCCGATCAGGAGACCGGAATAAACGACGATGTTGGGACCGAATGACACGGGCTGTTTCCTCACACCAGCGGAGAACAAAATACCCCGCCGCGATGGGCCGCAGTGAAAAATCCTGCCCTGCTATATATCGCGCGCCCAATTCCCGTCCACGGCCCGGAAAATATAAGAAGGAAGCCACCGCCGGCCACACCTGGGAGAGAAAAACTCTCTCTCCCGTGACTAATGTAGGCAACTTCCTGCCCCACCCGAAAGCAGAAAATCCTGCTATTTGGCGCCCATCATTGCCCCAGGCCAAATCAGGTCGGCCGCGCGCTCATGGTCAAGAGGTCGTAGCGGGCGACCGGCTCGTCGTTCTGGTTCACCACCTCGACGTCCCAGCGCACCTCGCCGTATTCAGGCCGCCGCGCCGGCGACTTCTGCTTCACCGTCAACCGCACGCGAATGACGTCGTCGGGCGAAACGGGTTTGAGAAAGCGCAGGTTGTCGAGACCGTAATTGGCGAGCAGCGGCCCCGGTGCGGGATCGACGAAAAGCCCCGCCGCGAACGACAGGATCAGATAGCCATGCGCCACACGCCCCGGGAAGAATGGATTGGCCTTTGCCGCCGCCTCGTCCATGTGCGCATAAAAAGTGTCGCCGGTGAAATGCGCGAAATGCTCGATATCGTCGAGGGTGATCGGCCGGCTTGCGGTTTCGATCATGTCGCCGACGCGCAGTTCGTTAAAGTTACGCTTGAACGGATGCACCTCGGCGCGTGGCGCGGGCGCGCCCCTCATCCATATGCCGGTGATGGCCGACAGGCGCGCGGGCGAGGCCTGCACCGCCGTGCGCTGCATGTAGTGATAGACCGCGCGCAGGCCGCCGAGTTCTTCGCCACCGCCGGCGCGGCCGGGCCCGCCGTGCAACAGCGACGGCATCGGCGAGCCGTGGCCGGTGGATTCCTTGGCGCAATCACGATCGACGATCAGCACGCGGCCATGGAACGGCGCGATCCCGAGCAGCACCGCTTCCGCCACATCGGCATCATAGGTGAACACCGACGCAACGAGGCTGCCTTCGCCGCGTTGAATGAGTTCGATGGCCTCATCGAGCGTGTCATAAGCCAGCACGGTCGCGACCGGCCCGAAGGCTTCGGTGTCATGCACACGCTGCGCGGTTTTCGGATCGGTCGCGCGCAACAGCACCGGGCCGATGAACGCGCCCGCCTGCACATCGACGCCACTCGCCTCGCAACGGTCGGGATCACCGAACACGATTTCGGCCTCACGCTTCAACTTGGCGATCTGTCCTCGCACGGTGTCGCGTTGCGCGCGGCTCACCAGCGGCCCCATCACCTTGTCTTCGGTGCGAGGATCGCCGAGCTTTACCGCGCCGAGCGCGATCTTCAGCGCGGCGATCACCGCCGCTTCCTGCGCCCGCGGCACCAGCACGCGGCGGATCGCGGTGCATTTCTGTCCGGTCTTCACCGTCATCTCACGCACCACCTCGCGCACGAACAGGTCGAACTCCGGCTGCGACGGATCGACGTCCGGCCCGAGCAACGACGCATTCAGCGAGTCGCGTTCCGCGACAAAACGGATCGAATGTTTTGCGATGTTCGGATGATTGCGCAGTTTCTCGGAGGTCTCGATCGAACCGGTGAAGGCAATCAGATCCTGCCCGCCGAGATGATCGAGCAGATCGCCGGTCGGGCCGCAGATCAGTTGCAGGCTGCCCGGCGGCAACGCGCCGGATTCGTGCATCAACCGCACCAGGGCCTCGGTGACATAGGCGGTCGCGGTCGCCGGCTTGGCGATCACCGGGACGCCGGCAAGAAACGCCGGTGCGAATTTTTCCAGCAAGCCCCAGCAGGGAAAATTGAACGCATTGATATGCACGGCAACACCGTGCAGCGGCGTGAGGATATGCTGACCGACGAATGTGCCGCCTTTCGACAGCCCCTCCACCTCGCCTTCGACGATAAAACGCGTCGCGGGCAATTCGCGCCGCCCACGCGAAGCATAGGCAGAGAGCGTGCCGAGACCGCCCTCGATATCGACTGCATTATCGCGGCGGCTCGCACCGGTGTCGCCAGCGAGTTTGTAAAGTTGCTCCTTGCGCTCTGAAACATAAGCCGCAATCGCCTTCAGGCGATCCGCGCGCTGATGAAACGTCAGGCCGCGCAGCGCAGGCCCGCCGACGTCGCGCGCGTGTTTCACCATCGCGGCGAAATCCAGCCCGGCGCTAGAGGCGCGCGCGACCGTCTTACCGTCCACCGCGCTCGGGATATCGATGAAGCCGCTTGGCGCTTCGACCCAACGATCCAGCGCAAGATTCTGCAACGTGATGGTCATCGTTTCCTCCCGTCTCCGGTGTCGATCGGCCGTTGACAGCGTGGCCGGTTGGGCTAATAATTAACTGACCGATCGTTTAATTCAATAGGCTTTGTGCTTGTCCACCAGCCTTGCGAACGGCGAAGCCTCGTTTCAACATTGGGGCGGCCGCGCGGTCGAAGGGAGAAACGTCGTGAACCACGTCCTGACCGATTGCGGGAGAATGCTGCCCGCGCCGCGCCACATCGGGAGGACATCTTGAGCACCACGACAACGCCTTCACCAGACGATCTCGCGCGCGCCTGCGCCGACGCGATGTGGAAAGAGGACAACGCCTCGCGCGGCCTCGGCATGGAGATCGTCGAGATTGGTGCCGGCCACGCTGTGCTGGCGATGACCGTGAAGCCCGAGATGGTCAACGGCCACGGCATCGCCCATGGCGGTTTCATCTTCACGCTGGCGGATTCCGCCTTTGCCTTCGCCTGCAATTCCTACAACGAGCGCACCGTGGCGGCACACGGCAACATCTCCTTCATTCGACCCGGCAAGCTGGGCGACCGGCTGGTGGCGGATGCCCGCGAGATTTCGAAATCCGGCCGCTCCGGCATCTACGACATCCGCGTCACCGCCAACGGCGATACGGTGATCGCCGAACTGCGCGGCTACTCGCGCACCATCGGCGGCACCATGGTCGATATGGCAGCGCCGGATAAAACTTCATCACGCGACTAGATCAGGATCAGGACGATAGCCATGGCCACCAGCGATACGCTTTCGACAACCAAAGACGGCCTTGTGCTTGATTCCGCCGAGCGCGCCTCACGCGACGAGATCATGGCGTTGCAAACCAAGCGCCTCGCCTGGTCGCTGAAACATGCTTACGACAACGTCGCGCATTACAGGAAGGCGTTCGACGCCAAGGGCGTGCATCCGTCCGACTTCAAGCAACTGTCCGACCTCGCCAAGTTTCCGTTCACGGTGAAGACGGATCTGCGCGACAACTACCCCTTCAACATGTTTGCCGTGCCGCGCGAACAACTGGTGCGCGTGCACGCGTCGTCCGGCACCACCGGCAAGCCGATCGTGGTCGGCTACACTGCCGCCGACATCGATGTGTGGTCCGACGTGATGGCGCGCTCGATCCGCGCCGCCGGCGGCCGCAAGGGCATGATCCTGCACAATGCCTATGGTTACGGCCTGTTCACCGGCGGCCTCGGCGCACATTACGGCGGCGAGCGGCTCGGCTGCACCGTCGTTCCTGTTTCGGGCGGCATGACCGAGCGGCAGGTTCAGCTCATCAACGACTTCAAGCCCGATATCATCATGGTGACGCCGAGCTACATGCTGGCGATCCTCGACGAGTTCGGCCGGCAGGGGCTTGATCCGCGCAAATGCTCATTGAAATTCGGTATCTTCGGCGCCGAGCCATGGACCAATGCGATGCGCGGCGAGATCGAACACGCCTTCAACATGGACGCTACCGACATTTACGGCCTGTCGGAAGTGATCGGCCCCGGCGTCGCGCAAGAGTGCGTCGAGACCAAGGACGGCCTGCACGTCTGGGAAGATCACTTCTATCCGGAGATCATCGATCCCGAAACCGGCGCGGTGCTACCCGACGGCGAGAAAGGCGAACTGGTGTTCACCTCGCTCACCAAGCAAGCCTTCCCCATCGTGCGCTATCGCACCCGCGACCTCACGCGGCTGTTGCCCGGCACCGCACGGCCCGGAATGCGACGCATGGAGAAGGTCACCGGCCGCTCCGACGACATGATCATCCTGCGCGGCGTCAACGTATTCCCGACCCAGATCGAGGAAGCCTTGCTCGCCACCGAATGGTGCGGCGGTCACTTCCAGATCGAGCTGACGCGCGAGGGCCGCATGGACGAAATGACCGTGCTGGCGGAAGCGCGCCCGGAAAGCTGGGACGGCCAGGGCCTCGTCGTCCACGCAGAAAGAATCGTTGCGCACATCAAGAACACCATCGGTGTGTCGAGCACCGTCACCATCGTCGCGCCGGAATCGCTAGCGCGCTCGCAGGGCAAAGCCAAGCGCGTCTACGACAAACGACCGAAGGAATGATCAACAGACACTCTCGAGGAATTTAGGAAGCGAACCTCACCCGAACGGACGGAGAGACTGTCATGCCACTCCACCCCTCACGTCGTGATATGCTGAAAACCTCGCTGGGCGTCGCCGCAGCCGCCGCCCTTCCCCCCCCTTGCATTGATGCAGCGAGCCATGGCCCAAGCCACCACGGTGCCCTCCTCCGCCGCCGAGATCGTTCAGGCGATCCGCGACAAGAAGATGACCGCAGTCAGCGTCGTGCAAGCTGCTATCGACCGCGCGGAGAAGCTGAAAGACCTCCATACGCTGATCTATCTGAACAAAGATGCCGCGCTCGCCGCCGCACGTGACGTCGATGCCGGAAAGATCACCGGCCCGCTCGCCGGCCTGCCGATCGTCGTCAAGGACAACATCAACACCAAGGACATGCCGACCACCGGCGGCACGCCGGCGCTGCAAAACGCGCGGCCGAAGACCAACGCGCCGTCGCTGCAAAAGCTGCTCGACGCCGGCGCCATCATCATCGGCAAGGCCAACATGCACGAGCTGGCGTTCGGCATCACCAGCACAAACCTGTCGCCGTTCGCGGGGCCGGTGAAAAACCCCTACGACACGACGCGGATTCCCGGCGGCTCCTCCGGCGGCACGGCTGCCGCGGTCGCGGCCAGCATCGTCACCTGCGGGCTCGGCACCGATACCGGCGGCTCGACCCGCGTGCCGGCGGCACTCACCGGCATCGTCGGCCTGCGCCCTTCGGTCGGCAACGGCGGCGCGCGGCGACGCTATCACGACGACCATGCGGTCGTGCCGATCAGTCACACCCGCGATACGATCGGCCCGATGGGCAAGAGCGTCGCCGACGTTGCATTACTCGACTCCATCGTCACCGGCACGGTGATGGCCTCCGCAATCGATCTGCACGGCAAGCGTTTCGGCGTACCGCCGTCGATGTGGGGCGGCCTCGATAGCGGCTTGCTGGACGTGGTTGCCGCCGCGCGCAAGAAACTGACCGGTGCCGGCGCCGAACTGATCGGCAAGGACATCGACGGGCTATTCGATCTCAATGCCAAGCTGTCGTTCCCGATCGCGCTGCATGAGCCGATCGAAGACATTCCCGCTTACCTGAAGGCCTCCGGCATCGAGGGCATCACGCTGGCGGATATCGCGGCGAAGATCGCCAGCCCCGACGTCAAAGGCGCGTTCGGCGCAATCACAGCGGACGCTTTCGGCAAAGCCTATCCCGATGCCATCGGCACGCTGCGGCCGCAGTTGCAGAAGCTGTACGAAAACTATTTTCGCGACAACAATCTTGACGCCATCTTGTTTCCGACCACCATCGCGCCAGCGCCGCCGATCGACATCGTAAAGGGATCGGGCGAGATGACCATCAACGGCGGGAAGCCAGTGCCGACCTTCGACACCATGATCCGCAACACCGACCCCGGCAGCAACGCCGGCATTCCGGGCCTGTCGCTGTTCGCGGGCATGACCGCAGGTGGACTGCCGGTCGGGCTGGAGATCGATGGTCCGGTCGGCAGCGACATCACGCTGCTCGGCCTCGGCCTTTCGATGGAAAAACTGCTCGGCCGCGCACCGCCGCCGAAAGTGTGAGCGGGAAACAACCGGATCTTGCCTGATCGATTCAATCAGATGCGCAAGAGAAGAAAGAATTTCTTCTGCCGGGGCATTCTCAGAGAACAAGATTGCAACATCTCTGCCCGATGACTATATAACATCGGTCTGCACGCTTCGCAGACTTCATCTGCTGGTTGGGGAGGACGCCATGTCTCGCGACGCCCTCTTCCAATTGGGGATGGGCGCAGTTTCGCTGAATGCCTCCCAAAAGGAAGAACACTTTAACACCCACACGCAGGATGCGCTGCGGGTACAGGCCGATCATTTCATCGAAAAGAACGGGATCGTTTGCGCCGGGTCGCATCTGATCATCGATCTTTATGAGGCTGAGCGCCTCGACGATCTCGATCACATCGCCGAAACGCTGAAGCAGTGCGTCGACGCCGCTGGCGCGACACTGCTGCATATGCACCTGCATCCGTTCGAGCCGAATGGCGGTGTCAGCGGCGTCGCAGTGCTGGCGGAAAGCCATATCTCGATCCATTCGTGGCCGGAGCGACGTTACGCCGCGCTCGACGTGTTTATGTGCGGGGACGCCAAACCGGCGCGCTGTATCGAGATCTTGCGTCGGGCATTCAAGCCGGAGCGGCTCGCGGTGAAAGAACTGTTGCGCGGGAAAGGCGCATGAGTGAACAACGCTGGCTCACCGAAACGGCATTCGCAAATATGCGATTGTCGTTCGAGGTTACGCGCGTCCTGCAGGCGGATCAAAGTCCGCAGCAACGCATCGACCTGATCGAGAATCCGCTGTTCGGCAAGGTGTTGATGCTCGACGGCGCAACGCAGGTGACCAGCGCCGATGAGTTCATCTACCACGAGATGATGGCACATGTGCCGATCCTTGCTCACGGTGCGGTGCGTGACGTGCTGATCGTCGGCGGTGGCGATTGCGGGCTCGCCGAGGAAGTTCTGAAACATCCCGGCATCACGCGTGTTGTGCAGGTGGAGATCGACGCCCAAGTCGTGGGATTCGCGCGCAATCATTTCGCAGAGTTCAATGCTGCGGCTTTCGCCGACCCGCGCTTCGTCATCGAGATCGCCGACGGCGCAGCCTTTGTCGCGGCGACAGATCAACGTTTCGACGTCATCCTGATCGACTCGACCGATCCGATCGGTGCCGGTGCAGTGTTGTTCACAAAGAGTTTCTACGCCGGCTTACGACGTTGCTTACGTCCCGGCGGCATCGTGGTGACGCAGAGCGGCGTACCGTTCGTGCAAAGAGACGAATTCACCATTGCTATCCGGAATCTCGCGCGGGTATTTCCTATCGCTGAGTGCTACGTCCTGGCGACGCCTTCCTATGCCGGTGGCCACATGGCCCTCGGCTGGGGAAGTCTGGACCGCGACCCGCGCGATCCGCCGCTCGAGATTCTTGCCGAGCGCGCAAGCATCCTCGCCACACGTTATTATACCCCGGAGGTGCATCGGGCGGCGTTCGCGCTGCCGCGTTACATTCTCGATGCGAAGATCGCTGCCATCGCAGCCGATCGATAGCGCTGGTCGCTTACATCTGATCGTAATCGACCACGACCTTCGCCGATGTCGGATGCGCCTGGCAGGTGAGGATGAAACCCGCCTCCAACTCCCACGGCTCCAGCGAGTAATTCAGCTCCATCGGTGCTTCACCTTCGACCAGCTTGGCGCGGCAGGTCGAGCACATGCCGCCCTTGCAGGCGAATGGCAGATCCATGCCGGCGCGCAACGCGGCGTCGAGAATGGCTTCGCCCTCCGCCACCGGCACATCGCGACGCTTGCCGTCGATGATCAGCGAGGCGACAGCTTTCGGCGGCGTCC
>JAFKKM010000067.1 GCA_017305555.1 Hyphomicrobiales bacterium
CGAGCAGGAGGAGGCGCTGGAAGTCGCCAACCGCATCGTGGTGATGGACAACGGCAGGATCGAGCAGATCGGCACGCCCGGCGAAGTCTACGATTATCCCGCGACCGCGTTCGTGCATGGCTTCATCGGCGAGTCCGTCGTGCTGCCGGTAAATGTCACCGAGGGGCGGGTCTGGATCGGCAATCAAGCCCTGAAGATCGATGCGCCCAATGTCGGTGGGCCGTCGAAGCTGTATGTGCGCCGCCACGATATGCAGGTCGGCTCCGAAAGCATCGGCTTGCGCGGCGCGGTGCGCCATGTGCGCTCGTTCGGCGCAATCCAGCGCGCTGACATCGCGATCTGCGCAGGTGGCGACGAGACGGTGATCGAGATCGATACCCCACGCGATCACGCGCTCCGGACCGGCGAGACGGTCGAACTGCACCCTCGACGCTATCGCATTTTCGCGGATTGAACGATTCCAGTGTCGTCCCTGCGCAGGCAGGGACCCATAACTACTGGCCTTGGTTGTCGCAAATAAACCTGCCCAGGTGATAGGGCGGAATCGCTGCGGCGTATGGGTCCCTGCCTGCGCAGGGACGACTCATTCTGTGTTGCAAAACCACCCGCAAAATACGTATCTGCTCAAGCTCTGAGCGGCTCTATGCCAAGCTGAGAATCTCGAAGGGCGGCGGCGATCCTTCGAGGCCCGCTGCGCTCGCACCTCAGGATGACGTAAGCGCTCCCCCTAAAAGCGCAGACCGTTCACCTTTCAGCCACGGTTGATGTGCAACAACGGTTGCTTGGCAGTTGTGGGGATTCGGGCATGAAGCGCGTCGTGGCGGTCTTGAGCAGCCTTCTGATTCTGGGTGGCTGCGGCACCACCGTCGAGCCGTCGCCTGAGCAGCCTGCCTTCTATCTCAGCATGGCGCATGGCGGGGCCAAGGTAGATGCCGGCGTCGCGGCCTCGATGATTTCCGGCTATCGCCGCAACAACGGCCTCGGTGCGGTCACCGTCGATCCCGAACTGATGAAGGCGGCCGAGACCCAGGCGATGGCCATGGCCAAGCGCAACAAGCTCGACCACGACGTTGCGGGCGCGCTCGGCAAGCGCCTCAATGCCGCCGGGTACCCGGCGGCAGTGGCCGTGGAAAATATCTCGGCGGGCTATCATACCCTCGCCGAAGCCTTTTCCGGTTGGCGCGATTCGCCACCGCATCGCGCCAACATGCTGCACAAGGGCGTGACCCGGCTTGGCATCGCCGCGACCTATGCACCGGGCACCAAGTACAAGGTGTTCTGGGCGCTGATCCTGGCCGCGCCGGACGAGAAGCCGGTCGCCGCAAGATGACATCCACGTCATGTGATGACTAGAGTGTGACGGCGCACGCGATTTCGTCGATTGACGGGGCGGGTTTCAACCGCCACGGTGCCGCCTGAATTTCCGATCATCCCGACGTCACCCATGCCCATGTCCGATATCTCACAATCCGCGATTCCCGCGCAGGCGCGGCGCGTGCTGGTGCTGCAAGGCGGCGGCGCACTGGGCGCCTATCAGGCCGGCGCCTATCAGGCGCTGTGCCGGCACGAGTTCGAGCCGCAATGGGTCGCCGGTATTTCCATCGGCGCGATCAACGCCGCGATCATTGCCGGCAATCCGCGCGAGAAGCGGGTCGAGCGGCTGGAGGAGTTCTGGCATCTCGTTTCCGCGCCGGTGCCGTGGGAAGTCGAACCGCCGGGCGATTATGCGCGCTCGCTGTTCAACGAAGGCAGTGCGGCGATGATCGCCGCCTTCGGCGTGCCCGGCTTCTTCATGCCGCGGATTCCGCCGACGCAGTTCTGGCCGACGTCCAATCCGGAGGGGCTGAGTTTCTACGATACGTCACCGCTGCGCGCGACGCTGGAACGGCTGGTGGATTTCGATCGCATCAATTCCGGTGCGACGCGGTTGAGTGTCGGCGCGGTCAATGTCGCGACCGGTAACTTCGTCTATTTCGACAATGAGTTTCAAACCATCGTCCCCGAACACATCATGGCATCGGGTGCATTGCCGCCGGGCTTCCCCGCGGTCGAGATCGACGGCGATCATTACTGGGACGGCGGCGTGGCGTCGAACACGCCGCTCGACTACGTGCTGGATCAGGAAAATAAAGCCGATCTCCTGATCTTTCAGGCGGACCTGTTCAGCGCGCGCGGGCCGTTGCCGACCACGATGCAGGAAGCCGCCGAGCGCGAGAAGGATATCCGCTATTCTAGCCGCACTCGGCTGAACACCGACCAGAACAAGAAGATCCACAACGCGCGCAAGGCAGTGCGCGATCTGATTTCGAAACTGCCGGACAGTTTGAAGGACGATCCTTCGGTCAAGTACCTGAAGGAGGCAGCCAAGGAGAACACCGTCACGGTGGTTCACCTGATTTACCGGCAGAAGAATTATCACGGCGCGTCGAAGGACTACGACTTCTCCCGTCTCAACATGCTGGAGCATTGGTCGTCCGGCGAGCAGGACGTTGACAAATCGATGCAGCACAAGGATTGGCTGGAGCAACCGCAGCACGGCCAGACGATGGTGACCTACGATCTCACCGCCGAGGAAGATCGTGTCGCCGCGCAGTGTCCGCCGTCGATGAAAGATTCAAAAAGGAGTACATGACATGGGTATTTTGACAGGCAAGACAGCGGTAATCACCGGATCGACCAGCGGCATCGGGCTCGCTTACGCGCGGGCGATGGCGAAGGCCGGCGCTAACATCGTGCTCAACGGCATGGGCAAGCCGGAAGATATCGAGAAAGAACGCTCCAGCATCGAAGCCGACTTCAAGGTGAAAGCTGTGCATTCGCCGGCCGACATGACCAAGCCGGCGGAGATCGCCGGGATGGTCGCGCTCGGCGAAAAAACTTTTGGCGCAGTCGATGTGCTGGTGAACAATGCCGGCATCCAGTTTGTCGCGCCGATCGAGGATTTCCCCATAGAGAAGTGGGATGCGATCATCGCGATCAACCTGTCGTCAGCGTTTCACGGTATCCGCGCGGCGGTGCCGGGTATGAAGAAGCGCGGCTGGGGCCGCATCATCAACACTGCGTCGGCGCATTCGCTGGTGGCCTCGCCGTTCAAGTCGGCGTACGTCTCCGCCAAGCACGGCATCGCCGGCCTCACCAAGACGGTGGCGCTGGAAGTGGCGACGCACAAGATCACCTGCAACTGCATCAGCCCCGGCTACGTCTGGACGCCGCTCGTCGAGAAGCAGATTCCCGACACCATGAAGGCGCGCAACATGACCAAGGAGCAGGTCATCAACGACGTGCTGCTCGATGCGCAACCGACCAAGGAGTTCGTGACAGTGGAGCAGGTCGCCGCGCTCGCGGTCTACCTGTGCAGCGACGACGCCAGCCAGATCACCGGCGCCAACCTGTCGATGGATGGTGGCTGGACCGCAGCGTAAGCGACGGGTTTTGTATCTCGACGGGTCGTCCCTGCGAAGGCAGGGACCCATACAGCACTGAGTTGCTGTGAAGCAGAGCATGGGACGCCGTGCTCGAATTGAAGCGATGGTGGCTATGGGTCCCCGCCTGCGCGGGGACGACCATCGTTGGGTTTAAATCAAGCGTCCCGCTTGCCGAACGCCAGCACATGTATGCCGAGGCGGCGGCGGACGATCCAGAACAGCAGCACGGTCTCAAACGTCAGCGCGATCGAGGTCGAGGCCGCTGCGCCGTAGCCGCCGAAGTGCGGGATCAGTACGGCGCACAGCCCAAGGTTCACCGCGAACGACAGCGCGTAGGCCAGCGCGCAGATGTTCTGCTGCCCCACCATGTTGAGCAGCCGTTCGACCGGGCCGATCGCGGCGCGCACCACGAGGCCGATCGCGGCGACGAACATGATGCCGTAGCCGCCGACGAATTGCGGACCGAACAACCACAACAGCGGCTTGCCCATTGCGAGCAGCGCGGCGGTCGCGGCCAGCGACGGCCAGAACGTCCACTTGATCGAGTAGGCAACGTAGGCCGCGAGTCGTTTATGGTCGCCCGCGGCATGATATTCGGTGAAGCGGTGCGCGGTGGTCGCCGACATCGCGTAGTGGATGAACGACACCAGCGCTAAGGTCTTCACCACGGCGAAGTAGATGCCGACTTCCTCCGACGAGCGGAACTGTTGCAGCATCAGCACGTCGGTGTAGGTCAGAAGCAGATAGAAGCCTTCGACCAGCAGGATCGGCAGTGAGATCGCGAGCCAGCCGCGCGGATCGTAGGCCTTGGGCCCGGGCTCCACCGTCGCCTTGATGCGGCGATTGAGCACGATCATCTGCCCGGTCATCGCGACCCACACGGCGCTCGCACTGGCCAGCATCGCAGCGGTGGCGTCGAGGCCGACACCGAGCACCACCGCGCCGGCAGTGAAACCGATGATCAACGCCTGGCGGATGATGAATTGCGGCATCAGGCCGAGCCGCATCCAGTCATGCGAGCGGGCGATGCCGTCTTGCGTGTTGGCGACGACGAAGGCCGGCAGCGTCAAGCAACCGATGTAGAGTGGCGTGATGCTGGCGGGGTCAAGCAGCGGCGACAGCAGTTTGACGAGGCCCGCGAACAGCAGCGCGGCGGTGCTGGACGTTGCCAAGGTCAGCCAGCGGCCGCCGGAAAGAAAGCCGCGCAGCAGCGCGATCTCGTTGCGCGCGCGATATTCGGGAATGATCTTCTGCGCCGAGACGGCGATGCCGAAATCGAGCAGGCTGCCGAGCAGCAACACCCAGATCCAGACATAGACATAGATGCCGTAGTCGGAGCCGCCCATCCATCGCGCCAGCAGAATCTGCGCGAGATAGGCCAATGCTGCGCTGACCACGCGGATGACGAAGATGGTGCCGGCGAGGCGGTTGGTGACCGAGTTTTCGGACGCCCCCCCTAGCGCCGCGCGAAGCGGAGCGATCACCTTGGCGCGCCACGACGCGGGTTCAGACGAGGTTTCCATGACAGCCAAGGCAATATCCTCAGGGCGCGCGGCAGCCGGCGATGAGGAACAGGCTTAGCAACCATTCGTTAAGATTCGGTTGGGTGTGCGGTGATACGCGCTTGTCTGAAATGGGCGAAGCAGCGGTTCGGAGGCGAACTATCCAGCCGATCGGCTATTCCGGCGTCATTGCGAGAAGCGTTCGCGGCGAAGTAATCCAGTTCTTACTTCGGGGCTTTCTCGATTGCCTCGCGGAGCCCGTATTCGGACGGCGATATAGCGCGTCGAAGACGCGCATAAACGCGCTTATGGCGCCGATCCGCGTGTTCGCAATGACGGACGGATGTGTCCTGCTATTGCAGATTGACGTTGAATTCGTAGGCGCGATGGCCGTCGGCCAGCGTGAACTTCAAAGCCGCACCATCCGGCTTGGTCCCCGAGGGCAGCCCATCGAGCGCGAAGGTGAAGCGCTTGAGATCGGATGTGCCATGATCGACGAGCTTCGGCAGCGGCAACGACCAGTCCGGTGTCGGGCCTTCGACATAGAGGTGCAGATGATCGGCATCGCGTGCCGCGACGTCGACGATGACATTGGTGGGGCCGTCGCGGCGGACGTCGCGAATCGTCAGCGGATTGGGATCGCCGACATTGGCGGGCTTCGGCACGGCGTCGAGCGCGCCGGACAGCGTATTGTCTTCGGTGCTGGCGACGCTGGCGAACGGCAGTTCGGCATTGGCTTCCACCGGCACGCACAGTTTGTCGCACACCGCGTAGCTGATCGCCATGCGCAGCACCACCGGCTTGTCGGCCGCCTTCAGCGCGATGCGCAACGGCAGCACCACTTGATCCTTGTAACCGAGCGAGGTGCCGCCCGCGCCGTCAGGAAAAGGGCGCGGCGCCGGCCACAGCACCGTCACCGCCTCGACGTTGTCCGACTTGGAGAAATCGAAACGCGGCGGCACGCCGGAATCGCCGGGCGTGCGCCAGTAGGTTTTCCAGCCCGGTTGCAGCCGAAACGCAACGCCACCGAGCACCACCGCGCCGCTGCGCGATCCGGCGAGCAGGCGGACCGCTGAGTGGTCGTCCTGCGCCCACGGCGATGCATCCTGGGCGCGAGCACTGGAGAATGTCGCGCAGATCAACAGCAAAGCGGTGAAGCCAATTGCGGGGCGGGCGGGAACTATTGCGGTCATGTGACGTCTTTACAGGGATGCGGTCGACTAAACCATTGAATTGCGTGTGATCCATCCGGCGCGGCGCGCTTGATTGACAGCGACGGCGCCCAATATCAGGATGTGAAGCAAGGCGAGGTCAGGCAGCCATGAACCCTGCAAGCAAAACACCGAAAATCGGCCTCCGCAAGGCAACTGAAACAAAGGCTATTGGTGGCGATGCCGACAGCGGCAGCGGTTACCTCGATGGCCAGTTGCTGGTCGCGATGCCGGTGATGGAGGACGAGCGTTTCGCGCGGTCGGTGATCTATCTGTGCGCGCATTCCTCCGAAGGCGCGATGGGGATCATCGTCAACCGCCCCGCCGGCAGCATCGATTTCCCCGAATTGCTGGTGCAACTGCAAATCATTCCCGAAGCGGATCAGATCAAGTTGCCGGAAAACGCGGAATCGATGAAGGTCCTGAAAGGCGGCCCGGTGGAAACCGGGCGCGGTTTCGTGCTGCACTCCAGCGACTTCTTTCTCGAAGATGCGACGCTGCCGATCGACGATGACATCTGCCTCACCGCGACGCTGGATATTCTCAAGGCGATCGCATCGGGCAAGGGGCCGCGTCACGCGCTTCTTGCGCTGGGTTATGCCGGCTGGGCGCCGGGTCAGCTCGAAAGCGAAATCCAGGAGAACGGCTGGCTGCATTGCCCGGCCGATTCCGATCTGGTGTTCGGCACTGATGCCGAGGACAAATACAGCCGCGCGCTACGTAAGATCGGCATCGATCCCGGCACGCTTTCGAATGCGGCGGGACATGCGTGAACTCCGATAAATGAGCGGTCGTCCCCGCGCAGGCGGGGACCCATAACCCCTGACGTTGGTAGTTATATACAACGTCGCCTATCGTTAATGGAGCCGAACTGCTGCGGCGTCTGGGTCCCCGCCTGCGCGGGGACGACGTCTTTCGGGTCGTTAATCCGCGCGCAAAACGAATTCCCGATCGGACGGCGACGCCGTCATTGACGACGCTTCAATGCGCCGCCTCAAGCCGCTCTTCCGTCAACAGCCGCATTGCGGCTTCGGTGTCCATCGGCTCGCCGAAGGCGAAGCCCTGCGCGTATTCGCAGCCGAGCTGATATAGCTCCACCGCATCGGAATCGGTTTCCGCGCCTTCCGCCACCACGTCCATGCCGAGATCGTGCGCCAAGGCGATAATCGATTTCAGGATCACCGGGCGGGTACCGCGGCTGGTGGTGCGGACGAAGGACTGGTCGATCTTGATGGTGTCGAACGGGAAGCGTTGCAGATAGGCCAGCGACGAATGGCCGGTACCGAAATCGTCGAGCGACAGGCCGACGCCGAGTTCGCGAATCCGTTGCAGCATCTGGGCTGCGTGCTCCGGATTTTCCATCACCAGCGACTCGGTCAATTCCAGCTTCAGCGTGCCGCGCGTGATCGAGGAGCGTGACAGCACGGTGCGGATGTCGTGGATCAGGTCGTGCCGCAGCAACTGCCGCGACGAGACGTTGACGCTGACGAAGATCGGGGCGCGAGAGGCGCGCGTTGCGCGCTGCCATATGCTGAGCTGGCGGGCCGCCTGATCCATCACGAACATGCCGAGATCGATGATGAGGCCGCTTTGCTCGGCGATGCCGATAAATTCGATCGGCGACATGCGGCCGAGCTTCGGGTGATCCCAGCGCGCCAAGGCCTCGAAGCCGGCGATAGCGCGATCCTCGAGCCGCACGATCGGCTGATAGAGGATGGTGATTTCCTCGCGCTCGATGGCGCGGCGCAGTTCGGATTCCAGCGTCAGGCGGTCGGTCTTGCGTGCGCGCATCGCCGGTTTGTAGACGTCGATGCGGTCGCCGCCGATGCGCTTGGAGTGATACATCGCGAGTTCTGCGTCCTTCACCAATTCATCGTTCGGCGCGGTCTGCGGATCGCTGAGCGAGAGGCCGATCGAGGCGGTGAGGAAAATCTCGCGGTCGTTGAAGGCGATCGGCGCGCGGATGGTCTTGCGGATGGTTTCGGCGAAGGCGGTGATACGCGGCGATTCCTGCTCCGACATCAGGATCAGGCCGAACTGGTCGCCGCCGAGGCGCGCCAGCGTGTCCTGGGCTTTCAGGATGCGCGTCAGTCGTCGCGCCAAGGTCAGCAAGATGGAATCGCCGACCGCGACGCCGACGGAATCGTTGACCTGCTTGAAGCGGTCGATGTCGATCACCATCACGGTCGGGCGCATCGCGGGCACGGATTTCGACAGGTTGCTCAGGCTGGCGAGCCGATCGAGGAACAGCTTGCGGTTCGGCAGGCCGGTGAGGTTGTCGTTCACCGAGTCATGCAGCAGGCGCTCCTCGGCATTCTTGCTGTCGGTGACGTCGGTGAGCGTGCCGATTACGCGCAACACTTCGCCGTCGGAGCCGACAACGGGACGGGCTTTCAGCGAGAACCACATGAAATGCCCGTCCGCGGTGCGCAGCCGGAAGTCCTGCACCAAGCGGCCGCGTCGTTGATCGAGCACGCTGTCGAGCGCGGCGCGGAAGCGGTCCTGATCGAGCGGATGCAGCACCTCGAGCCAGACAGCGGCGGCGTCTTCCAGCGTGCCGCGCTTCAGGCCGAGTAGCGTTTCGGTTTCCGGGCTGGTGAACACCTTGTCGGCGGCGACGTCCCAATCCCAGATCAGATCGCCGGAGCCGGTGAGCGCCAGAGCGCGGCGTTCGACATCGGAAACGATGCCGCCGGCCGCGCCGCCGGCGAAAGCGTGCTGCATCACCGTGAAGCCGATCAGCATCACGATCAGTACCAGGCCGCCGAGCAATGCCGGGCCGACAATGTCGTTGGTGACGCTGCCTTCCACCGTCATGCCGGCGGCGATCACCCACACTACCAGCAGGAACCAGGTCGGGATCAGCAGCACCGCGCGGTCGTAGCCGTGGGTCGAGAGATAGACGATCAGCGCAAAGCCGAACACCGCGATCATCGCCAGCGAGATGCGCGCGATGCCGGACGCGACTGCGGGATCGAACAGCGCCAGTGCTACCAATGAGCCGAGGAAGGCAAGCCAGCCCAGCGTGATGTGCGAATAGCGCACATGCCATCGGTTGAGATTGAGATAGGCGAACAGGAACACCAGCAGCGTCGCGGCGAGGATCGCTTCGCCCGATGCTCGCCAGATCCGCTCGGCGCCGGCGGACATATCCAGCACCTTGCCCCAGAAGCCGAAGTCGACGCCGATATAGACCAGCACCGCCCACGCCAGCGCGGCGGCGGCGGGAAACATGATGCTGCCCTTCACCACGAACAGGATCGTCAACACCAGCGCCAGCAGGCCGGAGATGCCGATGACGATGCCCTGATACAGCGTGAAGGAGTTGACCTTGTCCTTGTAGGCGTCGGGCTCCCACAGATAGAGCTGCGGCAGCTTGTCGGTGCGCAGTTCGGCGACGAAGGTAATCACCGCGCCCGGATCGAGCGTGATGCGAAACACGTCGGCGGTGGGATTTTCCTGACGCTCGGGTCTATCGCCGGTCGACGGCGTGATGGTCGCGATGCGCGACAGGCCAAGGTCGGGCCACAGCAGGCCGGACGAGACGATGCGATAATGCGGCGCGACGATCAGGCGGTCGAGCTGATCGTCGGTGTTGTTGGCGAGTGCGAACACCACCCAGTTCTGCCCGCCTTCGCGCGCGCGCACTTCGACGCGGCGCACGATGCCGTCGGTGCCGGGCGCGGTGGACACCTGAATCCGGTCGGTGTCGCTATGCTGGTGTTCGAGAACCGCGGTGAGATCGATGGCGGCTGCGTCGCTGCGGACGCTGACCGCGTCGACGGCATAGGCGGGCAACATCGAAACCCAAAGCGTGAGGCCGAGCGCCAGCAGCGCAAGAAACCTGATCGGACGCAATCTCGAGTCTCCACGTTGAACGGCGCCACGCGACAATGACAGCGTTGCGCGAGGCAACGAAACGGACACGGAAGACGCTCACGCAGGCCGATTAAACCCCGTTGCTATCGGCCCGTCCCCCCACGGCGATAAATGCCATGGATGCATGGGAATTCAAAGGCTTTCCGATCGGGGTTCCGCGGTCACACCGTCAACACAATTTTGCCAACATGTTGGCTGGTTTCCATCCGGCGATGTGCGTCGGCCGCGCCGCGCAGCGGAAACGTGCTGTCGATCAAAGGTTTCACCTTGCCGGTGCGGATCAGCGGCATCACGTTCGCCTCAATGGCGGCAACCATCGCGGCTTTGTCGGCCGGGCTGCGCGGGCGCAGCGTCGATCCGGTGTGGACAAGCCGCTTGGTCATCAGCTTGGCGAAATTGACGGTGGCCTTCGGCCCGCCGAGGAACGCGATCTGGACGATGCGTCCATCCATGGCGGCTGCGTCATAATTCTTTTCGATGTAGTCGCCGCCGACCATATCGACGATCAGGTTCGGGCCGTTGCCGCCGGTGAGTTCTCGACTGAGCGCGACGAAGTCCTGCGTCTTGTAGTTGATGGCGTGATCCGCGCCGAGCTTGAGGCAGGCGTCGGCTTTATCCTGCGAGCCGACGGTGACGATGACCTTAGCGCCGAACGCCTTCGCCAGTTGGATGGCCATGGTGCCGATGCCGGACGACCCGCCATGGATCAGCATGGTTTCGCCGGCCTGCAATTTCCCGCGCTCGAACACGTTGTGCCAAACCGTCATCAAGGTTTCCGGCGTGGCACCGGCCTCGATGATCGATAACGCATCGGGAACCGAAATCGCCTGCGCATCGGGGGCGAGGCAATATTCGGCGTAACCGCCGCCGGCCACCAGCGACATCACCTTGTCGCCGATCTTGTGCCGGGTTGCGCCGGAGCCGACCGCGACCACTTCGCCGGCGATCTCGAGACCGGGCAGGTCGCTGGCACCGGGCGGCGGCGGGTAGCTGCCGGAGCGCTGCGCCACATCGGGCCGGTTGACGCCGGCGGCTGCGACCTTGACCAGCAATTCGCCGGGGCCGGGCGCTGGAACCGGACGCGTTTCCGGCAGCAGCACTTCGGGGCCGCCCGGCTTGCTGATGCCGATGACGGTCATTTGCGCGGGCAGCTTTTCCATGATTTGTCCTCTTTCTCAGTTCGGGAACCGGTTCTGCTTATAGCGTTTGAAACGGTGTGGGTATCGGTTCCGGCAAAGAAAATACATCGAGCGGGGAGACAGGCGATGGCGAGCGAGGACGACGACAAGCCGCGGAAGAAAGTCAGTCACGAGATCGGTCAGGATTTGTCGCTGTTGTCGGTCGATGAACTCGGCGAACGCATCGCGCTGCTCAAGGCCGAGATCGAACGGCTCGACCAGGCGATGGTGAAAAAGCGCGCCTCGAAGGACGCCGCCAACAGCTTCTTCAAGTCGTAGGCGCACATCGCGAGCCTGAGCTGTTGACGCGACGGCTCCCGGTTCAATCTTAAATCCTGCTTTCGACGTTGTAGGCCACTGACCCAATGCGGGACACGTCCTTGCCCCGCATGTCGAATCGGCGTCGGCCAATGGCCGACATGGCAAACGAATTCTAAACAGAACCATTCATTTACGATCAGTTAAGGCTTCTGGTTTATGACTGGGATTGTCCTCGTTTGGACACCGAGTGGCTCCTGTCCACTCTGTTTGACGCCTCCCTGTTAAACCACTTCAAGCCGCCGGTCTTCGGCGGCTTTTTTTTGCGTCGAACGCCGCAAGTTCCATGGCGGCCCGGTTGGAAACCATAATTCCCGATTGCTCGCGCGGCGGCTGGACTCCCGCCCCGCCGGGAGTAATGATTTGTTCACTATAAGCCGACCGCGCGTTGGATCATTCGGCGAGACACCGGTGAAGTGACAGAACGAATCGCCCCGGCACGTTAAGCAACGAGTGTGGCGAACGACCTGATCATTCAACGGCAGCGGAGCGGCACGATGAGCGTAATCAGTAGCGTGAGGCGTTAAGCGATGTCGGATCGTTCCCAAAGCGAAGCGGGTCTCGTCCAGTTCAGCGAGCGACTGACCAATTCGGCCGCGTTCGGCACCTTGTTCCGCGAAGGCATGGATCTCGTCGAGGAGACTGCCGCTTATCTCGACGGTCCCGGCCGCACCGAGGCCAAGACCCTCGATCGTCCCGTCGGCCTGACCTACGCCACCGAAAGTATGCGTCTGACGACGCGGCTGATGCAGCTCGCTTCCTGGCTGTTGCTGCACCGCGCCGTGAAAGAAGGCGAGATGTCGCTGACGCAGGCCAACCGTGAAAAGACCAAGGTGAAGCTCACTGCGGCAGAGCCCGGCGCGGACGACATGCTGGTCAAGCTGCCGCAGCAGTTGCAGGACCTGATCGCGCGCTCGGTGACTTTGCAGGGCAAAGTTCGCCGTCTCGATGCCAGCATCCATTCGCCGCTGACGGAGCGCCCCGCCGCCATCGGTAATCCGCTGGCGCCGCAGCTCAACAGGCTGCGCGACGCCTTCGAGCGCCAGACCGGCTAAAGCACGAAGAGCCGAGGCCGGATCGATGCCGTCGTCATGGCCGCGCCCAGCCCGTCGAAGACGGGCGTGAATGCCCTTTTGTCCCGGCCATCCACGTTCATGAACTATCGTCGCTTTAAGACGTGGATGCCCGGCATAAAGCCGGGCATGACGGATTAAGCTGAATGCTTCGTGATTTATAGGCGCGGTTTCGCGGCCTTCCTTTCCAAACAAAAAAGCCCCGGCGCGAACCGGGGCCTTTCTATTATGTCGTGGGACTGCCCAGCATCGGCGGGCGGCGAGGCGAACGCCTCAGTCCTTCTTGAGGAAGCCCGAGAACTTCTTCTGGAAGCGCGAAACGCGGCCGCCGCGGTCGAGCAACTGCTGGGTGCCGCCGGTCCAGGCCGGGTGCGACTTCGGGTCTATATCGAGGTTCAGCTTGTCGCCTTCCTTGCCCCAGGTGGAGCGCGTCTGGTATTCGGTCCCGTCGGTCATAACGACCGTAATGTTATGATAATCCGGGTGAATTTCGGCTTTCATGGCATACCTCTGGCGCGCCCGGCGCCTTCATTGCGATTGATCAAAGTACGGGATTTGCGGCGCTCTATAACGCAGACAGGGTGCCGAGACAAGCGCCCGGGCGGATTTGCCAGCGGATGCGGCTGGGCCTATCTGGAGCTACTATAAAGCGTGTGGGTGCGGACTGCGAGGCGACATGAGCCCAGTATTGCGGCGGGACGATCAATGGCAGGCCACGGCGGTGGCATTGCCGCGCGAAGTCACGGCGGCGGACGCGGTTGCCGAGGCTGACTTCGTGGACCACGTTCAGGCCGACGCGGACGTGCCGGCCACTGATCGCCGCAAGGGATTGCGCCCGCTCCTGGCGCTGGCGCCTTACGTCGGGCGCTATCGCGGCCGCGCTTTCCTTGCTCTGGTCGCGCTGGTGATTGCGGCGCTGACCACGCTGGTGGTGCCGGTCGCGGTGCGCCGCATGATCGACTTTGGGTTCAGCCCCGAAGGCATCGCGATGATCAACAGCTACTTCAGCGTGATGCTCGCGGTGGTCGCGGTGTTGGCGGGCGCCAGCGCGCTGCGCTTTTATCTGGTGACGACATTGGGCGATCGCATCGTCGCCGATCTGCGCGGCGATGTGTTCGCGCATCTCACTTCGCTGTCGCCGCGCTTTTTCGATTCCGCGCGTAGCGGCGAACTGATCTCGCGGCTCACCGCCGACACCACGCAGATCAAATCGGCGGTTGGCTCGTCGGTGTCGATTGCGCTGCGCAACTTCGTGCTGTTCGTCGGCGCGGCGTCGATGATGGTCATCACCAGCCCGCGCCTGTCCGGCTTCGTACTCGCGGCGATCCCGCTGATCGTGCTGCCGCTGGTCGCGTTCGGTCGTTGGGTGCGGCGGTTGTCGCGCAACGCGCAAGATACCTTGGCGGAAGCTACAGCCTATGCCTCCGAACTGGTGAATGCGATCCGCACCGTGCAGGCCTTCACCAACGAGCGGCTGGCCTCGACGCGGTTCAGCGGCGAGGTCGAAACGGCGTATGAAGCGGCGCGGCGTTCGACGCAGGCGCGCGCGACGCTCACCGCTATTATCATCTTCATCGTGTTTGCCAGCGTGGTGATGATCCTGTGGATCGGCTCGCACGACGTGCTGGTGGGCGAGATGACCCCCGGCCGGCTCGGCCAGTTCGTGCTCTATGCCGCGTTCGCCGCGGCGGGGCTGGGGCAGCTCAGCGAAGTGTGGGGCGAGGTGTCGGCGGCGTCCGGCGCGGCGGAGCGGCTGTTCGAAATCCTCAACGTCAGGCCGGCCATCGTCGCGCCGCCGGTGGCGCGGCTGCTGCCGGAGCCCGCGCGCGGCGACGTGGCATTCGATAACGTGCGCTTCGCCTATCCGACGCGGCCGCAGACCAATGTCGTCGATGGGATCTCGTTGTCAGTTCGTGCGGGCGAGAAAGTCGCTATTGTCGGTCCGTCCGGCGCGGGCAAGAGCACGCTGTTTCACCTGCTGCTGCGGTTCTACGATCCGGCCTCCGGCGAGATCTCCTATGACGGCGTGCCGATCAAATCGGTATCGCCGCAGGCGGTGCGGCAGCGCATCGCGCTGGTGCCGCAAGAGTCGGTGGTGTTCGCCGCGAGCGCGCGCGACAACATCCGTTTCGGGCGGTTAGAGGCCAGCGATGCCGAGGTCGAGCGCGCCGCGGACTTGGCCCACGCCAGCGAATTCATCAGGCGTTTGCCGAACGGTTTCGATACGCCGCTCGGTGAGCGCGGCGTGACGCTGTCCGGCGGTCAGCGCCAGCGCATCGCGATTGCACGCGCCATCCTGCGCGACGCGCCGTTGCTGTTGCTCGATGAAGCGACGTCGTCGCTGGATGCCGAATCCGAGACGCTGGTGCAGACCGCGCTGGAAGAACTGATGCGCCATCGCACCACGCTCGTGATCGCGCATCGCCTTGCAACCGTCTTGTCGTGCGACCGCATTCTGGTGATGGATCAGGGCCGCATCGTCGAGCAGGGCACCCATGCGTCGCTGGTTGCGGCGAATGGACTGTATGCGCGGCTGGCGCGGTTGCAGTTCGAAGGGGCGTAGCCGCTTTAACCCTCTCCCCTCGCGGGAGAGGGAAAGGTCAAGGCTTCCATTCCATCCGCAGCACGGGACGACCTGACGTCGGATTCACGTCCTCGCCGGCATGAACAAAGCCGTTGCGTTCGTAGAAGCGGATGGCGCGGGCGTTGTCCTTGTTCACCAGTAGCGACACAACCGTGGGAGACAGTCGTTTGGCTTCATCGAGCAGCGCGGCGGCGAGCGGCGAGCCCCACTGTTCCGGCGCGACCACGATCTGGTCGAGATAGCCCTTTGCATCGATGGTGACGAAGCCTTGCAGCGCACCGGCGGTCTCGGCGACAACGACTTGGGCGATGGGAACAAGTTCATTGCGCCAGCGCTCGCGCCACCATTGAACCCGCGCGGCGAAGTCGATCGACGGATAGGCCAGTTGCCAGGTCCGCTGCCACAGCGCGATGGCGGCATCCTCGTCGCTCTTGCGATAGGGACGAAGCTGAAATGAGGCTGTCATATTATCACCACCGTCATGCCCGGACTTGATCCGGGCATCCATCAATCTTCGAAGAAGATGGATTGCCGGGTCAAGCCCGGCAATGACGAGGTGGAGAGAAGTAATGCAATCATCTTTCCGTCAGCTTCAATTCAATGCGGCGGTTGCGTTTGTAGGCATCTTCCGTGGTGCCGGTGTCGAGCGGCTGGAATTCGCCGAAGCCGGCGGCGACGAGGCGCTGCGGCGGCACGCCGAGCGACACCAGATACTGCACCACCGAGATCGCGCGTGCGGCCGACAGCTCCCAGTTCGACTTGAACTGCGGGCTGGAGATCGGCCGCACGTCGGTATGGCCGTCCACGCGCAGCACCCAGGGAATTTCGCTGGGGATTTTCTTGTCGAGGTCCTTCAGCGCGTCGGCCAGCTTGTCGAGTTCGGCCTTGCCTTCCGGCAGCAGCGTTGCCTGTCCGGTATCGAAGAACACTTCGGACTGGAACACGAAACGGTCGCCGACTATGCGGATATCGGGCCGGTTGCCGAGGATCGTGCGTAACCGCCCGAAGAATTCGGAGCGATAGCGCGACAGTTCCTGCACTCGCTGCGCCAGCGCGACGTTGAGCCGCTGGCCGAGGTCGGTGATGCGGGTCTGCGAGTCCTTGTCGCGCTTCTCCGACGCATCGAGGGCGGCTTCCAGCGCGGCGAGCTGACGCCGCAGAGCGCTGATCTGCTGGTTGAGGATTTCGACCTGCGCGAGCGCACGCCCCGACACCTGCTTCTCGGAATCCAGCGCCTTGTTCAATTCATTGGCGCGGCCGGCGGCATCGTTGCCCGCGCCCGCCAGGCCTTCGTAAAGACCCTTGGCGCGGTCGCGCTCCGCTTCGGCGGTGGCGAGCCCGGCGCGGGTTTGCGACAGTTCATCGGAGAGGTTGAGTTGCGTGACCTTCTCGAGCGACAGCAACTCATTGAGTTGCGCGATCTTGGCGTTGAGCTGCTCCAGTGCCTTGTCCTTGCCGGAGACTTCCTGCGACAGATAGAACTGCACGACGAGAAACACCGACAGCAGGAACACGATGGCCAGCACCAGCGTCGACAGCGCGTCGACGAAACCCGGCCAGTAATTGAAGCCGGAATCGCTGCGGCGGCGGACCAGCGCCATCACAAATCTCCGCTCAGATGCCTTTCGGGTTGCGCCGCAATCCGCTCCAGCAATTTCTTGATCTCACGGTTCTGTTCGCCCTGGCCGTCGGCCCATTCGCGGATCATCTGCTGTTCGCCGCGCATGTGCTGTACCAGCCCTTGAATCGCGTCGGCGAGATTGGCCATCGCCGCGGTGGTGCCGCGGCTTGCGCCCATTTCCTCGACGCTGGTACGCAATCGTTCGACCGCAGCCTGCATCTCGTTGCCGCCGGTCGCCGCATGGCCGCCTTCGCCGGTATATTCCCGCACGGTCGAGGCCAGCCAGTCTTCGAGATCGGTATAGAAGCGGTTCTGCGCCTGGCTCGATTGCAGGTCGAGGAAGCCGAGGATCAGCGAGCCGGCGAGGCCGAACAGCGATGACGAGAACGAAATGCCCATGCCGCCGAGCGGCGCGGCGAGTCCTTCCTTCAGAGTGTCGAACATCGATCCCGAATCGCCACCGACCTTCAGCCCGTCGATGATGTGGCTCACCGAGCCGACGGTTTCGATCAGGCCCCAGAAGGTGCCGAGCAGGCCGAGGAACACCAGCAGGCCAGTCATGTAGCGCGAGATGTCGCGCGCCTCGTCGAGACGTGTCGCGATCGAATCGAGCAGATGTCGCATGGTCTGCTGCGAGATCGACATTCGCCCGGTGCGTTCGCGGCCGAGAATGGCGGCCATCGGCGCCAGCAGCACCGGCCGCCGGTCGATCGCAAGGCCCGGATCGGCGATACGGAAATTGTTGACCCAGGCGACTTCCGGATAAAGCCGGATCACCTGACGGAACGACAGGATGGTGCCGATCAGAAGCACCGCGACGATCAGGGCGTTGAGGCCGGGATTGGCCATGAACGCCGTCATGATCTGCTTGTAGAGCACCACCGCGACCAGCGCACACAGCACCAGGAACACCAGCATACGCACCAGGAAGATGCGCGGCGACGACAGCTTGGTCAGTTCGAGTTCGAGAGAGCTGCGGGATGCGGAGCCTTGCGCCATGGTGCTTTCATCGGGTTCGAGAAACGCATTCGTCGGTCGCAATATGGCACAGCGAGCGCGTGAGGGAAGCCGCCGTCATCGCGAAACTGTTGCCGGTGTGTACGATCCCGAAGCCGCGTGCCGAATTGCTTGGGGCCAAACGAAAGCGCAGCATCATGACAACAGCTTGAATTCGTGTCCGCTTTCAGGCGATCTGACCGAGCCATTGCGCGAAAATGCGCTGCGCCTGCGCGGGAATGCGCGATGCGACCTCCGCTGTTGCAGTGCGAAGGGCGGGGATCGAGATCTTCGCTGCGCCGAGTTCGACGGTGTGGCCGACATACCATTCCTCGAGTCGCGCCGGGTCGGCCTCGATATGAAATTGCAGCGCGAGGGCATTCGGCCCAAACGCGAAGGCCTGATTCGCATATGCAGCCGTGGAGGCGAGCCGTGTCGCGCCGGCCGGCAGGTCGAAGGTGTCGCCATGCCAGTGCAGCACCGTCGCATCCGGCTCATTGAGCGGGGCGAGGCACGAGGCGCGGCCGTCGTTGGTGAGTTGGAGTGGGGCCCAGCCGATTTCCTTGACGGGGCCGGCATAGACGCGCGCGCCGAGCGCCGCCGCCATCAATTGGCTGCCGAGGCAGATGCCGAGCGTCGGCCGGTTGCCGGCGAGACGCTTCTCAAGCAGCGCGATTTCCTGAGCGAGGAACGGATAGTCTCCGATATCGCCGACGCCGATCGGACCGCCCAGCACGACGAGCAGGTCAGCGTCGGAGATCCTTTGCTGGGTGAGATCGGCGGTGGCGGCTTCGAGAATGTCGAAATCCCATCCCGCGCGGGTCAGTGCCGGGGCCAGCAGACCGGGGTCCTCGAAGGCTACATGCCGCAGGATGATCGCATGGCGTTGTCGATCGGTCATTATGATGCACCGGATGCTGACGTGATCTGCCGTGGCCGGATCGTTCGCCGGTTCGGTGCGCGTGCCAGCCGTCAAGGAAGGAGATGGATTGCGGATCGACTATACAATGTCCGCGAATGTCGACAACGCGATAACATCGTGGTTGTTTTGTCGGGCTCGCCGGGTAATCTCGGTGCGTTCCGGTTCGATGTCGGTTCGTGCGACGGGCTGCGCGCCCGCGCCGCGCGACGTGGCGAATTTCAGGATCAGGACATTCGATTCATCATCGCCACGAGACCGGGCAAACTCATGTGTGACCGAGATGCCTAAATCCGTCGCCAAACCACCGGCCGCCAAACCATCGGCCGCCAGAGCGTCGGCAACAAAGCCGCTCCCCTCGCTCAGCGTTCGCATCGATTTCGATGACGACAGCCGGCTCGGCCCGGGCAAGATCCAGTTACTCGAAAGCATTGCCGCGTGCGGTTCGATTTCCGCCGCCGGCCGCGCCATGGACATGTCCTACAAGCGCGCCTGGGACCTGGTGGACGAAATCAACACGATGTGCGGGCAGGCGGCGGTCGCCCGGCAGACCGGCGGCAAGCACGGCGGCGGCGCGACGCTGACGGCGTTCGGCGCCTCGCTGGTCGAACGCTATCGGCGCATCGAGCGCGCGGCGGCCACGGCGGCCCGCAAGGATCTCGCGTCGCTGCGCTCCGATATCGGGCGCGGCAGCAAGACGGCGACGTAACAGCGCCTTCCGCGAAGGGGTTCGCTGGACGCCCGTGGCGTCAGTCAATGCGTGGGAAACGGCGAACGCCAGGGACAATCGCAGATAAAGGCTTCGCCGAGCGCATTCTGCTGTTGCCGTTGCACGGTGAAGCAGACACCGAATCCGTCGGGCGTGCGCAGGGTGACAATGTTAGTGCCGGGGTCCGGCGATTGCTCCACCGCCCATGAACCCAGAGGAAACGTGAAGCGCAGGCTGTCGTCGCGAAACTGGCGGCGCAATGCCTGTTCGATCAGCGCCGGCAGCGTCATCGCCAGCGCGCCGGCTTGTTCGAGCGGAAGCCTGACGGCGACGGGCTGACCGGATGCATCGGTGAAGCCAAGCGAGATCATCTTGCCGTCCGGCGCGATCGTGCAGGTGGTCAGGGCCCGGCTGTCGATCTCCGTCTCCGTCATGGTGTCGGTATCGTCCTTCGCGTCTCTCACGACAGCTTACTCCGATCGCGCCAACCTTTATCGCGTCACGGCGTCAGGTCCAGCGCCGTTTTCGCTGTTTATAGCGAATCCATGAATCCCGATGACGGCTCGTGTGCATGGTGCTATGAATACGTAATATACAATAGAATATAGCGATGCCAAGATGTCTATCATGACGGCCTTTCGCCGCGACGGCGACTGTCTCGGATCATAACGATAAATCAAGGGAGCGTAGACCAATGAGCGACTTCAATCTTCTGATCGATGGCAAGATGCAGCCGGGCGACCTCGCCATGCCGGTACTGAATCCGGCGACCGAGGAGGTCATCACGCAGTGTCCGCGGGCCTCAAAAGCGCAGCTCGACAAGGCCGTAGCGGCGGCGAAGGCGGCGTTCCCCGCGTGGGCCGGGACCCCGATCGACGAGCGTCGCAAGCTGATCGTGAAGATGGCGGACGCGATCGAGGCGAACGCCGGCGAACTGGCGCGCATTCTCACCAGCGAGCAGGGCAAGCCGCTCGCCGACGCCACCGGCGAAGTGATGGGCATGGCCGGCTTCTTCCGCTATCTCGGCTCGCTCGAACTCAACATGCGGGTGATCGAGGACAGCGAAGGCCGCCGCGTCGAGGCCTATCGCCGTCCGCTCGGCGTCGTCGGCGCGATTATCCCGTGGAATTATCCGCTGCTGATCCTCGGCTTCAAGCTGCCGCCGGCGTTGCTCGCGGGCAATACGCTGGTGGTGAAGCCGGCACCGACCACGCCGCTGGCGACATTGAAGTTTGCAGAGTTGGTGGCGGACATCCTGCCGAAGGGCGTCCTGAACGTGATCGCCGACGCCAACGATCTCGGCGGCGAGATGACCAAGCATCCGGACATTCGCAAGATCTCCTTCACCGGATCATCTGCGACCGGACAGCAGGTGATGGCAAGCGCTGCGGAAACGCTGAAGCGCATCACCCTCGAACTCGGCGGCAACGATGCCTCGATCGTGCTCGACGACGTTGATCCGAAGAAGGTCGCGCCCGGCATCTTCGAAGGCGCGTTCCAGAACAGCGGGCAGGTCTGCCTCGCCATCAAGCGGCTCTACGTCCACGAGTCAGTCTATGACGAAATCTGCGAGGAACTGGTCAATATCGCCAAGAACACCGTGGTCGATGACGGTTCCAAGCAGGGCACCAAGCTCGGCCCGTTGCAGAACAAGATGCAGTACGAGAAGGTGAAAGGCTTCCTCGACGACGCGCGCAAGAACGGCAACATCATCGCCGGCGGCAAGGCGATGGATCGCCCCGGCTACTTCATCGAGCCGACTATCGTGCGCGACATCAAGGAAGGCTCCAAGCTGGTCGACGAGGAGCAGTTCGGGCCGGTGCTGCCGGTGATCAAGTATTCCGACAGCGAGGATGTGATCCGCCGCGCCAACGCCACCAATTACGGTTTGGGCGCGTCGGTGTGGTCGTCCAGCTCGGAACGCGCGCACAAGGTCGCGGAGCGCATCGAGGCCGGCACCGTGTGGATCAACAAGCACCTCGACATGGCGCCGCACATTCCGTTCGGCGGCGCCAAGCAGTCCGGTATCGGCGTCGAGTTTGCCGAAGAAGGGCTGGCGGAGTTCACGCAGCTTCAAATCATCAACGAAGCGCGGTAATCTGACGACGTGAACGGCGCTCCGGCGGTGCGCAATCACTGCCGGAGCGCATTCTTTTGCGGCCGTGTCAGCCGCGAGGTAGTCCGATGTTCGATGCGCAATGCGATGTTGCCGCACTGGTCTATGAGACGCATCAGCCGCCGGATGGTGTGCTGCTCGATTTCGTCGCCGCGTTAAAGGCGAAAGAACTGCGGCCCGTTGGGTTGGTGCAGTTCGGGCATCACAATGCGGGCGCGGCGGAACTCGCTGCGATGATGGTTCACAGCGGCGAACGAGTCGATTTGTTCCAGGAGGCAGCCGTCTACACGCAAGGCCGCCGGCTCGATCTCGACAAGCTCGCAGCCGCGCGTAGCGCGATGATGATGGCGATCGATCAAGGCGCCGACCTCCTCATCGTTAACCGTTTCGGGCGGCAGGAGCAGCAGGGGCGCGGCCTCGCGCGTCTGATCGAATATGCGCTTGCGGCCGATGTGCCGGTGGTGGTGCCCGTCCCCGCATTCCGCTTCGACGACTGGATCGCTTATATCGAAGGCATGTGCGTGAAGTTGCCATGCGACGGCGCGGCATTGGAGGCATGGTGGAGCGGACTGGCGCAGCGCGATCGCACGCGGCACGTTCAGCACAATGCTTGCGAAGTGCTCAAGTAAATCGACATCGAGCAACAATCGAATCCATCACCTGCGATCGACGCATTACAATTTCGTCATGTTGATGCAAGCATCGGTATTGTTGTGCTGACGAGAGCGGATAAATTGTCGCAGTCATGAGTGCACGCGGCGTTCTGGACTCATTACAAATTCACTGTCGTTCTTCACGCAGCGACTCACAATTAAGTGAGTCTTGCAAAGTTGCTGCGACTTCAACGCTGTAACGCGCTGTGGCATTGCGCCGCCGCAAAATTTGTTGCGTCGCGCTCTCGCTGCGTTACTTTTGCGAAATCAAATGACGTCAGAGTTCGATGAGACAACGCCGCGCGGCCACGCTGTCGCGGCTTCTGTTTGATTCATGTCTGACGAATGGGATAGCGAGGCGATGGAACTGACAATGCGACGAGGTATGCGCTCAGGACTCGGATTGATGTTGCTGCTTGCAGTCAGCCCGGTGCTGTCGGGGTGCGACGAGCCGGCATCGGCCGTGGCTGCGCAGCCGGCGGCGACGCCGGAAGTCAGCTTCGTCACCGTCAAGCAGCAGCCGTTCGCCGTGGTGCGCGAGTTGCCCGGCCGCATTGCGCCGACGCGCATCGCCGATGTTCGTCCGCAAGTCTCCGGCATTGTCGTCGAGCGCCTGTTCCATCAGGGCAGCGACGTGAAGGCCGGCGATCCGCTGTACAAGATCGATCCGAGGCCGTTCGAGGTCGATCTGATGGCGCAGGAAGCCGCGCTCGCCAAGGCCGAGGCGGTGCTCGATCAGGCAACCCGCCATGCCAAGCGCATCGAAACCCTGACGCATCAGCATGTCGCCTCCGAGGCGCAGCATGAAACCGCGATCGCGGCGAAGCGGCAGGCGGAAGCCGACGTCGCTGCGCGCAAGGCCGACGTCGCCCGCTCGCGGCTCAATCTCGGCTATGCCACCATTCGTGCGCCGATCAACGGCCGCATCGGCGCGGCGCTGGTCAGCGAAGGCGCGCTTGTGGTGCCGAACGACACCACCAATCTGGCCTCGATCCAGCAGCTTGATCCGATCTATGCCGACTTCACCCAGTCGGTCAGCGACCTCAACAAGTTGCGGCGTGCGTTCGCTCGCGGCGATCTCGAACAGATCGAGCCCGGCGCGGCGAAGATCCGGTTGATTGTCGATGACGGCACCTATTCGCACACCGGCAAGCTGTTGTTCTCGGAAGCTAAGGTCAACGCCGAGACCGGGCAGGTGACATTGCGTGGCGAGTTCCCGAATCCGAACGGCGAGTTGCTGCCGGGCATGTATGTCCGTGTGCTGATCGAGCAGGGCATCGATACCGACGCCATCGCCGTGCCGCAGCAGGCGGTGCAGCGCTCGCGCGACGGCGGCAGCGAGGTGTTCGTGGTTCGTCCCGACAATCGCATTGCCGTGCAGGCTGTGCGCACCGGCGCGGTTCACGGCGGCAAGTGGCTGATTACCGATGGCCTCAAGGCCGGCGACCGCGTTGTGGTCGAGGGCTTCCAGAAGTTCGCCGCCGGCGACGAGGTGAAGCCGTTGCCGCTGCGTGAGGTCGCCACCGGCGCGATTGCATCGGACGATATCAAGGCGACGCCGGTATCGGTCAGCGATTGAGCCGCTGATGCCGTCTTTCTTTATCGATAGGCCGATCTTCGCCTGGGTCGTCGCGCTGTTCATCTGCTTGGTCGGCGCGATCTCGATCCCGTTTCTCGCGGTCGCGCAGTATCCGATCATCGCGCCGCCGTCGATCTCGGTGTCGACCAGCTATCCGGGCGCCTCGCCGGAGAACCTCTACAACAGCGTCACCCGGCTGATCGAAGAAGAACTCAACGGCGCCAACGGCATCCTGAGCTTCGAATCCACCAGCGATTCGCTGGGCCAGGTGGAAATTACCGCGTTCTTCCAACCCGGCACCGACGTCGAGATGGCGTCGGTCGACGTGCAGAACCGCATCAAGCGCATCGAGTCGCGGTTGCCGCGCGCGGTGTTGCAGCAGGGCATCCTGATCGAGGAAGCCTCCAGCGCGGTGTTGCAGATCATTACGCTCTCTTCCACCGACGGCAGCATGGACGAAGTCGCGCTCGGCGACTTCATGGTCCGCAACGTGCTCGGCGAAGTCCGCCGCATCCCAGGCGTCGGCCGCGCCACGCTGTATTCCACCGAACAGTCGCTGCGCATCTGGATCGATCCGGACAAGCTGGTCGGCTTCAACCTCACCGCCGACGACGTCACCAAGGCGATCAACGCCCAGAACGCGCAGGTCGCGTCCGGCAGCGTTGGCGCCGAACCCAGCAACAAGAATCAGAAAGTCTCCGCGCTGGTGCTGGTGAAGGGCCAGCTCGGCTCGCCCGATGAATTCGGCAGCATCGTGCTGCGCGCAAATCCCGACGGCTCCACGGTGCGGCTGCGCGACGTCGCCCGCATCGAGATCGGCGGCATGGGTTATCAGTTCACCACGCGGCTGAACGGCAAGCCGGCCGCCGGGCTCTCGGTGCTGATGTCACCGACCGGCAACGCGCTGGCGACTGCGAGCGCGGTCGAAGCCAAGATGAAGGAGCTCTCGAAGTTCTTCCCCGCGAACATCAAGTACGAGATTCCCTACAACATCACGCCGGTGGTGAAAGCCTCCATCGAGAAGGTGGTCCACACGCTGATCGAGGCGGTGGTGCTGGTGTTCCTGGTGATGTTCCTGTTTCTACAGAACTTCCGTTACACCATCATTCCGACCATCGTGGTGCCGGTGGCGCTGCTCGGCACCTGCGCGACGCTATTGGGGTTCGGCTACTCCATCAACATGCTGACGATGTTCGGCATGGTGCTGGCGATCGGCATATTGGTCGACGACGCCATCGTCGTGGTCGAGAACGTCGAGCGCATCATGGCGGAGGAGGGCTTGCCGCCGAAGGAAGCCACCCGCAAGGCGATGTCGCAGATCACCGGCGCCATCGTCGGCATCACCACGGTGCTGGCCGCGGTGTTCGTGCCGATGGCGTTCTTCCCCGGTTCGGTCGGCATCATCTATCGGCAGTTTTCGGTGACGATGGTGGCGGCGATCGGCTTCTCGGCGCTGATGGCGCTGTCGCTGACGCCGGCTTTGTGCGCCACCTTGCTCAAGCCGGTGCAGGCCGGGCACGGCCACGCGCGGCGCGGGTTCTTCGGCTTGTTCAACCATTCGCTGGAACGCACGCGCAACCGTTATACCCGCGTCGTCGGCTGGTCGCTGAAGCGCACCGGCCGGTTGATGATCATCTATGCCATCCTGCTGGTCGGCCTCGGTTGGGCCTTCGTGCGGATGCCGGCGGGCTTCCTGCCGATCGACGATCAGGGCTTCATCACCACCGACGTGCAGACGCCAGCGGATTCCTCGTTCGCCCGCACCGAAGCGGCGGTGAAGTCGGTCGAGGATTATCTTGCCAAGCGCGACGGCATCAAGGATGTCACCTTCCTCACCGGCTTCAGCTTCCTTGGCCAGGGCATGAACACCGCGCAGGCGTTCATTACGCTGAAGGACTGGTCGGAGCGCGGCAAGAAAGATTCCGCCGCGGCCATCGTCAACGACGTCAACAAGCACATGGAAGGCCTGCGCGACGCCAAGATTTCGGCGTTGCAGCCGCCGCCGATCGACAACCTCGGCAATTCCTCCGGCTTCAGCTTCCGTTTGCAGGATCGTGGGCAAAAGGGCTATCGCGCGTTGCGTGACGCTGCCAACAAGCTGGTGGCCGACGCCAACGCCAGCCGTGTGTTGCAGAAGGTCTATGTCGAGGGCCTGCCGGAAGCACCGGTGGTCAACCTGATGATCGACCGCGAGAAGGCGAGCGCGTTCGGCATCACCTTCGAGGACATTAACAACACCATCTCGACCAATCTCGGCTCGGCCTACATCAACGACTTCCCCAATCGCGGGCGGATGCAGCGCGTCATCGTGCAGGCGGATTCGTCCGACCGCATGAATGCCGACGACATTCTGAACTACAGCGTCAAGAACAGCCGTGGACAGGTGGTGCCGCTGTCGTCCTTCGCCACTATCGAATGGGCGCGCGGCCCGACGCAGATTGTCGGCTTCAATTACTATCCGGCGGTGCGTATCAGCGGCGAGGCGAGGCCGGGCTTCACCTCGGGCGATGCGATCAAGGAGATGGAGCGACTCGCCGATCTGTTGCCGCGCGGTTTCGGCTACGAATGGACCGGCCAGTCGTTGCAGGAGAAATTGTCCGGCTCGCAGGCGCCGTTCCTGCTGGCGCTGTCGATCCTGGTGGTGTTCCTGTGTCTCGCGGCGCTCTACGAGAGCTGGACCATTCCGCTGGCGGTGCTGCTGACGATCCCGCTCGGCATGGTCGGCGCGGTGATCGCCTCGACGCTGCGCGATCTGCCGAACGGCGTTTATTTCACTGTGGGTCTCGTCACGATTATCGGCCTCGCGGCGAAGGACGCCATTCTTATCATCGAGTTCGCCAAGGATTTGCGCGCCGAAGGCAAATCGCTGATCGCGGCGACCTTGGAGGCCTGTCAGTTGCGCTTCCGGCCGATCGTGATGACCGGTCTTGCGTTCGTCTGCGGCGTGCTGCCGATGGTCGTCGCCAGCGGCGCCGGCGCGCAGAGCCAGCAGGCGCTCGGCACCGGCGTGATGGGCGGCATGATCGCCGTGGTCATCCTCGCGCTATTGCTGGTGCCGGTGTTCTTCGTCTTCGTGCAGCGCCTGTTCTCCCGCGCCGCGCGCGAGGAGGGCCGTGCGAAAGCGGCACCGGAGGTTTACGGACCGCCCGCACCGGCGCAGGTCTCGGCGGCGGAGTAACGACGAAGCGATAGGAGGCTCACGGCCTGCTCCCTCTCCCGCTTGCGGGGGAGGGTTGGGGAGGGGGCGCCATCAGGACGAGGTCGGCTCGTCTGTTGAAGAGCCCCCTCTCTGTCTCTCCCCCGCTCTCCCCCGCAAGCGGGAGAGAGGACCACGATCGCAAACGCCGAGCGGTAGTTTACTTCTTCAGCGGCCGCAGAATCTTTGTGAGTTCGGCGTGGATGGTTTCGTTGCCGCAGACCACGTCGCCCGAGACCAGCGGATCGCCCGGGGTCTGGATATCGCTGACCACGCCGCCGGCTTCGCGGATCATGATGAGGCCCGCCGCCATGTCCCACGGCTTGAGGTTGCGTTCCCAGTAGCCGTCGAGCCGGCCTGCCGCGACGTAAGCGAGATCGAGGGATGCCGCGCCGAAGCGACGTAGCCCCGCGACGCGCGGCTGCAACGCCGTCATTTCATCGCGCGACAGCGGCAGGTCGCCACGGCCGATATGCGGCAGCCCGCAGGCGATGACGCAATCGTGCAACTGCTTGCGTGCGGCGACGCGCAGCCGAGTGTCGTTGAGGAACGCGCCCTTGCCGCGCTCGGCGATGAACAGATCGTCGGTCGCCGGATTGTAGATCACGCCGGCGATCATCGTGCCTTCGCGTTGCAGACCGATGGAAATGGCGAATTGCGGGATGCCGTGCAGGAAGTTAGTGGTGCCGTCGAGCGGATCGACGATCCAGGTGTGGGTCTTGTCGGCGCCTTCGCGGGTGCCGCCTTCCTCGCCGATGAAGCCGTAACCGGGGCGCGCCTTCGAGAGGTCGGTGTAGAGCATTTCCTCGGCGCGCCTGTCGGCGGCGCTAACGAAGTTGGCCGGGCCTTTCAGCGACACCTGGAGATTTTCGACCTCACCGAGATCGCGGCTCAGGCTGCGGCCGGCGCGGCGCGCGGCCTTGACCATGACGTTGATGAGGGCGGAATGCAGCATGAGCGTCTCGATTCATCGCGCCCCCATGGGGCCTTTCGTGAGGGGATTGGGTGCCTTGCGGGGCGCGCCCCGTCAAGTGTCGATCTTTGGACCGATCATTTGGTGCCGAGCCATTTCCTGGCGGCAGCTTCGACCTTGGCCTGATCTTCCGGCGACAACCGCGCCAAGGCCTCGTCGAGCAGCGGATCGCCCTTGCCGGCGGTTTTCGCCACCAGATGCCATTTCAGGCCTTCGATCATGTCGACCGGCACGCCCTTGCCTTGCGTCAGCACCAGCGCGAGCCGGTTCTGGGCGATGGGGTTGTTCTGCCGCGCCGCTTTGCGTAACAACGAGATCGCAGCGACCTCGTTCTTGGTGGTGCCGGTGCCGTTGAACAGCGCGATGGCGTATTCGACTTCGGCGGGAATGTTGCCGGCCATCGCGGCGGCTTGCAGCAGCCGGACCGACTTGTCGATATCCTTCGGGACGCCGGTGCCTTCCTTGTAAAAGCTCGCCAGCGCGTATTGCGCGTCGTTGTTGCCGGCATCGGCCGAGATCCGCAGCAGTTCGGCGGCGCGCTTGAAGTCCTGCGGGAAGGTCTGGCCATCGACATAGAGCAGCGCCAGATTGTAGGCGGCCTTGGGCTCGCCGAGTTTCGCCGCCGATGCCAATAGCCCCGCGCCGCCCTCGCGATCCGCCGGGCCGCCCTGTCCGCCGATCTTCAGCATCGCCAGCGCGAACATCGCCTCGCGATCGCCCTGGTCGGCGGCGCGCTTGTACCATTCGATGGCCTTGGCATAGTTGCGCTTGACGCCTTGGCCGTTCGCATAGAGTTCGCCCAGCATGGTCATCGCGGCGGTGTCGTTCTTCTCCTGCGCGCGCTTCGTCGCGAGGTTGAATGCCGTGCGGTAGAAACCGCGCTGATAGGCGCCGAAAACCAGGTCGACGTTCGGCGGCTCGTTCAGCACGGCATCGAGGTCGTTGCTCTCTGCGGCGGCGGCCGCCGCCTTCGCCGCCTCAGGGGTCGCCGGCTTTTCCGTGGTGGTCGGTTTCCGCACTGGCGCAGGGGCGGATTTGGCCTCCGGTTTCGGTGCGGGTTTCGGCGCTGCCTTCGGCGTGTGTCTGGGGGCGGCTTTCGGCGCGGGAGGTGGCTCGGGCGCGGGTTGGGTGTGCGGCTGCGGGATCGCGGCCGGCGGCACCAGCGAGATCTGCGCCTGCGCGGTGACCGCGACCAGCGCGGAACCGAACAGAATCGTGACGGCGCGCAGCATCCTCATGCCCGCGTCAATTCCGCCCGGTGAGAGAGTGTCCCGCTGCCGCATAACCGTCCTTGAGCGCTGCGGCCACATCCGCAAGCGCCGCGGCCGATCCCGCTTGATCGGACCAAATCATGTCAGCGACAAGGACAAAATCCGCACCAGCGGCAGCGAAGGCATGGGCCTCGTCGCGGTTTGCGGCATAGCCGACGCAAGGAGGCTCGAACAGCTCGGCCCACCAGTTCAGTCGCTCGGCGACAGCCTCCGCCGAGGGGCGCTCGCCGCGCGCGTCAGGCTCGCCGAACAGCACATAGTCGGCACCGGCTTCGCCCGCGATCATGGCGTCGTGTCGGGTGTGCAGCCCGCCGACGCCCGCGATGCGATCCGGCTTCAGGCCGGGCAGGGCCTCCTGCATCGCCTCAAGCCCAATGAGATGCGCGCCGTCCGCGCCGCCGCGCGCGACCAGATCGGCGTGGCCGTCAAGCAGCAGCGCCGCGCCGGCGTTCTGCACGATGGGGGCAAGTGTCTTGATGCGGCCGAGCAGGGTGCGCGGATCGCTGTCGATCAACCGCAGCAGCACGGCTGCGACATCGGCGCTGGCGAGAATGTCCGGCAACGTGGCGGCCAGCGCCGCCGCGTCATCCACCACAGGCGTCGCGAGATACA
>JAFKKM010000068.1 GCA_017305555.1 Hyphomicrobiales bacterium
GAAGGCGCTGTTGCGCGCCGCGGCCGCACGCACCATGCCCGATCTCTGGCAGGCTATCGCAAATGCCCTCAAACGCTTCTCACCACAGGAATGTCAAAACTATCTCGTCGCCGCTGGCTACGATGCAACATGATCGAAAAATGCTCTAGCTTTAAGGTGATCAGGCGATGCGGGTTGAGGTTTTGGGCGGGCTGGAGCGGCGGCGGCGCTGGTCGCAGGACGACAAGGCCCGGATTGTCGAGGAGACGTTGGCACCGGGCACGAAGGTGACTGAGGTTGCGCATCGCAACGGAGTAGCGGCCAGCCTGCTGTTTACCTGGCGTCGACAAGCACGGACATCGGAACAAGCTGTACCATCTTTTACGCCGGTGCAGATCGCCGCCGTAGCGGCACCACCGGCCGAGACAACTGCGAAGCTTTTGCCTGCAGTTGATGGCCGAGTTTGCTCCGTAGCGGCTGCGCGTACTGGATTGATTGAGATTGATCTCGGCAACCGACGGTGCATCCGGGTGGATGCGCACGTCGATCCGGACGCGCTGGCGCGGGTCCTCGATGTGCTGGGACGCCGATGATTGCGATACCGGGGAATGTGCGAGTGTGGCTCGCGACAGGCTACACGGATATGCGCAGAGGCTTTCCGTCGCTGGCACTCCAAGTGCAGGAGGTGCTGCACAAAGACCCGCTCGGCGGTCATCTGTTCGTCTTCCGCGGTCGCCGCAGCGATCTTGTAAGGGCGATCTGGCACGATGGCCAGGGAGCTTGCTTGTTCACAAAAAGACTCGAGAGAGGAAAGTTCATCTGGCCATCGGTTGCCGGTGAACCGGTCACGATCTCGCCGGCGCAGTTGAGTTATCTGCTGTCCGGGATCGATTGGCGTAACCCTCAAGAAACCCACCGGCCGACGCGGGTCGGATAGCCGTTTTTACGGTTTGAATCTGCTATTTGATCTGATTCAATGGCTTCATGATATCGAAGCCGGACGATCTTCCATCGGACCTTGCGAGTGCCCTGGCGGCGCTTGCGGCCGAGCGTGAGGCACGGCTGCGAGCCGAGGCGGTGGCTGCCAGTGCGCAGGCGGAGCTGTCGGACAACGAGGCGTTGATCGCGCATCTTGAGCTGCGCATCGAGAAGCTCAAACGCGAACTGTATGGGCAGCGCTCCGAGCGCACGACCCGGCTGCTTGAGCAGCTGGAGCTGGAGTTGGAAGAGCTCGTCACCACAGCGAGCGAGGATGAGCTTGCCGCGCAGGCCGCAGCGGCGAAGACGCAGAACGTCCGTCCCTTCACGCGCAGGCGGCCGGTGCGGAAGCCCTGGCCGGACGACATCGAACACGAGCGCGTCGTCATAGACGCTCCGACGAACTGCGCCTGCTGCGGCGGATCGCGGCTGGCGAAGATCGGCGAGGATGTGACCAAGACGTTGGAGGAGATCCCGCGTCGCTTCAAGGTCATCGAGACAGTGCGCGAGAAGTTTACCTGTCGCGATTGCGAGAAGATCAGCCAGCCGCCTGCGCAGTTCCATGCCACGCCGCGCGGCTTCATTGGTCCGCAATTGCTGGCGACGATCCTGTTCGACAAGTTCGGCATGCATATCCCGCTCAACCGCCAGAGTGCGCGCTTTAAGGCCGAGAGGATCGATTTGCCGCTGTCGACGCTGGCCGATCAGGTCGGCCACGGGACCTTCGCCGTCATGCCGCTCTTCCACTTGATCGAACGCCATGTGCTCGCTGCCGAGCGCCTTCATGGCGATGACACCACCATCCGTATCCTGGCGAAGGGCAAGTGCACGACCGGGCGGATCTGGACTTATGTGCGGGATGACCGGCCCTTCGCCGGGCCTGCGCCGCCGGCGGCGGTCTATTACGCCTCGAGCAACCGACGAGGCGAGCATCCCCGGAAGCATCTGGCCTCCTTCACTGGTATCCTGCAGTGCGACTGTTACAGCGGCTTCGAGCCACTGTTCGACCCGCAGCGGAAAGAACTGCCGATGACACCGGCGTTTTGCTTTGCCCATGCGCGGCGGGGCTTCTTCGAACTGGCTGACATCGAGAAAAATGCCCGGGAAGGCAAGAAGGGCAAACCGGTCTCTCCGATCGCGCTGGAGGCGGTCAGACGCCTCGATGCGTTGTTCGAGATCGAGCGCGCCATCAACGGCCGTGGCGCCGACGAGCGGCACGTCGTGCGCCAGGAAAAGAGCAAGCCGCTTCTTGAGGACATGCACGCCTGGTTGTTGCGCGAGCGCGAAACCCTCTCGCGCTCCTCCGAGGTCCTGAAGCCGATCAACTACATGCTCAGGCGCTGGGACGACTTCGCCCGCTTCCTCGACGACGGCAGGATCTGCTTGACCAACAATTGCGCCGAGCGCGCATTAAGAGGCATCGCGGCGGGAAGGCGCAACTGGACCTTCGCCGGCAGCCAGCGTGGCGCCGACCGTGCCGCCATCATGCTGACGATGATCACGACTTGTCGCCTCAACGACGTCGATCCCAAGGCCTGGCTCGCCGACATCCTCACCCGGATCGCCGATCTGCCCGCCTCGCGCCTGCGCGAACTGCTCCCGTGGGAATGGAAGCTCCTGCGCCAGGCCGGCAAGCCCACCGATCAACGGGCCGCCTGACCTTCATACAATCCCATCATAGACCCCACCGTCCTCGCGCGCAGGCGTCAATCAGGCGGCCTTCGTCGTATGCGTACCCTCCGTATCGCTTGATTGCGAGAGCTCAACGATAGCCGGCTTTTGTGCCGCGAGCGCCGACCGCAATTACGTCATCGTGTCGAACTTTGGGTCTGACGCAATTTCACTCGCCATGCGCAGTATCTCGCACCGTGAAGCGAGGCGTCGAGAATCTATCTGGCCTCAGACGCCTCGACGAATCTTGTGCAGCAAGCGCCTGCGGACCGCCGACAGCGCATACTGCCCGAAATAGTACGCCGCCGAGAGCAGCGACAGCCCCTCGATCCTACGATAAATTTCCCAAGTATAAGAGGCCGCCTTCAGCTTGTTGGCGGAGAGCGAGCCGGGATGGACGCGGTAGAGCGACAGCGCCGGGCCGCAGCGATGCGCATGGTCGATCTCCCGTAGAATCGACAGCCAAAGCGCCAGATCTTCATGCTTCCGGATGAGTGGAAAGTACCGTTTTCCAAGCCTTTCGCTATCGTAGACGACCGTCGAGCATCCGATTACCGTATTCTTCATCAGGTCGTGATAGGTCATCCTCTCGGGTGTCGAATTTAACCGAATAACAGCGCCGTGCTCGTCGATCACCATATAATCGGTGTAAGAGAAGACGGCGTTCTTCTCGTGCATCCCGGCGAGTTGGACTGCAAGCTTCTCTTTCTTCCACTGATCGTCGGAATCCAGAAACGCGATATAGCGCCCGCGTGCTGCTGAAATTCCGGCATTTCGTGTCGCGCAAGCTCCGGCGTTCTCTGGCTGCGCAACGATCCTGATGCGCGCATCCTTGCCGGCGAGTGCCTCCGCGAAAGTCAGCGTATCGTCGGTGGAGCAGTCATCCACGAGAACGAGCTCCAAATCCGTAAAGGTTTGGCCGAGAACCGAGCGCACGCTCTCCTCCATGAATGCGGACGAATTGTAGAGCGGCATGATGACGGAGACGATGGGTGGCGGAAAGGTCATGCGGCGTTTCCTGCTTAACTTGTGCCAGATCGATCTCGTTGTGTAAGGATGGACCGCGACTATCGAACGGCATCTCAGCCGCCCGGCTTAAACTCGGCGAAAATACCATCCATCCATTTCTGGTCACAAATATTCGCCTGCGCAAAGCGATATCGATTGCTGGCCGCAACAAATAGCAAAGAGCCGAGCTTGCCCGCATAGGTCCACTTACCGTCGTTGAAAACGACATCCTCGGTTTCGTTGACAGCATAACGAACAACCGCGGCTCCGATGAAACCTGCTCCGGCGGCAATCAGAATTATCATGAACGGATAGTCTCAAGTTTGTACTTCGTCCGAAGAAAGAACCGAGCGGAACTAAAGTGAATAGTGGTGGATAGGAACCGCAGCACCGCCGACCTTATAACACTGTTCTTTTGCAACACCTTCACCTTTCCTCGAAAAGACTGCCGCTTCGCCGCACCTTGATGAGCAATCTTCGCGATGCATTTCGGAGCTCGGTCCGCCTTCATCAGAGCTATCAATATTGTTAAATGAAGTAAGTAAAAGGATGATCTCGCATATATAAATTATAATCGCAAGAATTGGCTTTACTGTAAACATGGAGGTCGATGACTGTCCCTTCTAACTGCCCGGCTTGGTCGTTTCTGCATTGCAGAAGCAGATTTCGCCTGCCTAGGTTCGTTGCAACAGATCCAACCGAACGCAAAGCTTCTCTGCTTCCACATGTCATCAAAGGCCAGCACCAGCGTCGCGATGTGGTCCCACGCAGGCTTACGCATCGCGCGGTTCAGGATTTTGCTCAGCCCTCGTTGGATTTCAAGACTAGTTTGAAATCATGTTTGCCAAGGAACGAAACTGCGCGAACAAGGTCAGACACGAATCTGAAAATCAGTCGTCGATCACGATCAGATCGATCTTGAAATCGCCCAACTCCTAATCCGCGACACTTTACGATCGCGTTCTCGTGATAGGGCGTGATTACGACCTGGGCAGTCTTGCTGGCGGTTGGGAGGCTCGGTGATTTATCATCGCTGCAAGATGGCTCCATAGAGCTCCAGAAGTTTGGATGACTCGCGTTCCCAATTGTATTTGGACAGAACCGCCGCTCGCCCTCGCTCCCCCATGGATCGCCCTCTCTCTTGATCGTGAAACAGCATGTCGATGGCTCGCGCGATTTCCGACGGATTGCCAGGATCTACACAAATCCCGCAGTCATTGCTTCCGAGAATTTCGCGCCACAAGGGAAAGTGTGAGCCGATGACCGGCACGCCAGCCGCCATGTATTCGAACATCTTGTTCGGCTGCGCGTCGACATGATTCGGCGCCGGAAGAAAGGTCACGACACCCGCGAAGGAATGGGCAAGCGTCGCCCGCAATTCCTTCCGTCCGAGAAAACCATGCTCGCGGACTCTTTGCCAGCCACGACTTGCCTTTGCGCGTTCGGCGGTGGCGTCCTCGGTGAACTCGCCCACAAGAGACAGCGTTATCGACGGATCGGTTAACGCCATAGCATCGACTAGTTCAGGCACCCCGCGAATCGATGTCATCGCCCCCACGTAGCACGCATGGGTACGCTTTGACTCCCAAGAGATTCCTTCGTCGAACTCCGCAACCAGAGGGAAATTATTGATATCCACAACGGCGCAGCCAAGATGCTCGAACTTGGCGCGAATGGCCGGCGTCGCCGCGACGATGTAATCAAGCTTCGGACAGGCATAGCACTCGAATACGGAAAATCCGCTCGACACTAGTCGTCTCAATCCGGGCTTCAAGTAAGCTTTGGTCAGAATGTCGGCCGGATAGTCCTCGTGGGAGTCAAATATGACCTTATGCCCGGCGCGCTTCAGCTTGAGCCCGATCGGCAGCAGCTCAGGGTCATGCAGATGGTAAAGATCGGAGCCGAGGGCGCGCGCGCGCTCATAGACCGAATTCGCGGAAGCAGTCATGCGACGCAAGCGTCCGCCCTTGACCATGCCGACATCAAGAATGTTGACGCCTTCGACCACCGCATCGCCGTGACCATCCGCCACTACAAGACTGACTTCATAATCAGCCCGATGCAGCGTCAGACACTCCTTGCGGAATATCCGAGTGTCAAACCTCGGGTGAACCGACGTAAGGTGAGCAACTTTCACAATAACCTCTACACGAGCTTGTCAGGCACCATCGCCAGCAATAACAGAAGCAATGCGGTTGGCCGCCTTTCCACCCCCATAAACCGAAGCCTCTGTATCAACTTTTCGCCCGAAATTGACCGAGGCCGCCGCACTGATGGCTTCAGATGAAGCCCCAACAAGAGAATTGGCCCCCAGTTCGACCAATTCCGTCCATTCGGTGGTATCCCTCATTGTGACGCACATCTTCTCAAAGAAGTACGCCTCCTTCTGCACCCCGCCACTATCCGTAAGAACCAGCCCACAATGCTGAAGTAGCCAAAGCATTTCCAGATACCCGACCGGATCAATCGTGATCACGACTAGCCGCTGCCCCAGCCGATCTATGGCGGCGCGAGTCCGTGGATGGAGCGGTAGAACGACGGGAGCGGTATCGCGATGGATCGCATTGAGGCCCTCTATCAAAGCGCCCAGCCGCTTCGAGTCATCAGTATTTTCCGCACGATGCAGCGTCGCGAGAACAAAGGGGCCGGCGATCTTGATCCCGGCAGGCTTAATCGCGTGGGATGAGAACAGCAGCGCGGAATCCTGCATTACGTCGCCGACCTTCAACATCGAGACGGGTTTGCTCCCGAATCCTTCGTTCGAAAGATTTTGAATCGCCGTATCCGTCGGACAAAACAGCAGATCGCTCACTTGATCCGTCAGAATGCGGTTAATTTCCTCGGGCATTCGCCGATCGAAACTTCGCAGGCCGGCTTCAACATGCGCGACGGGAACGTGGAGCTTCGTGGCCACCAGCGCTCCAGCCAAAGTCGAGTTGGTATCGCCATAGACGAGGACTCTGTCAGGCTTTTCAGCTTGCATGACACGCTCGACCTCGATCATCATGCGTCCCGTCATTTCCCCGTGGGAGCCGCCGTGAATATCGAGCAAATGGGAAGGACGCGGAATGAGGAGTTGATCGAAGAAAATGCTCGACATATTGGCATCGAAATGTTGGCCGGTGTGGAGCATGACCTCCTTGAGCCGGGGATAGGCCGCAAGCGCTTTCGAAACCACGGCCGCCTTGACGAACTGCGGACGCGCTCCGACGATGGTTAGAATTTTCATAAGGATTCCTTGGATGTCACTCACGACGCCACGGACCGGGTTTCATGGTCTTTTGCACGACACCCTTATTTCGTCCAGTATGCAAAATCAGAAACACAGTCTCCTCCGCAGGATCCCCTCGCCATCAGAAACGCTATCGGCAAAGGAGGCCTGACGAATCGTGGGGGAGGAGGCAGCGCAAAATTGACTTAATTCCTAACAAAGAACGTCGTTCCTCACGACGCAGGCATGCACGCTAGTTCAGCCGCCATAAAATGCGCTTCCAGGAGTTGGTCGGCGATCGGGTTCCTTCAGCGAAATTCAGGCGTCCCGATATTTCATACTCAGTGGCAATATGTCCAATTTTCGTGTTCGCGGCTCTTGATTTCGACTTAAACCGCGCACAGGGAGAAAGGCTCGAAGGCCGTTTGCAGAATAAGCAGTGCGAGTACGGATTTTCCAACTGGAAAAGTCATGATCTTCGAAAGCTAACAGGCAATCCCGTGGAAACATCTGAAATACTCCCTCAGAAGAAGCCAGCGACGCCATCCCGAACCGTTTTTAAAGAGAATACTGCTTTATTTTTCTGGTGCTCACTATACACCACTTCAATTCTTGGGATCTATATTTATGGACGCGAGTTTTCCTGGTATTTTTACTTTGGGAATTACTTTACCTACGATCGATCGCTTCTCTCTATCGCGGCCGCCAACGCATATTGCATTGTTCTGCCGATGCTCTACGCTTTTCTGCGCCGCGTGACGCGCGACCTATTTTCCTTTTTATTGGCTCCGATCGTTGTGATAGGAGGCGTCGCTGGCTCGATAGTCACCTCCTTCGCCGATCTCCAATGGTGGCTGCTCATTACATCGCTGTATATCCTGACCCCCCTCTGCTTCTCATATCTCAGCCTTCCTGCGGTTCGCATCAGCAAACGTAATGCAACCTACAATCCGACGAATTCGTTGCTGTTGACCGGGTCCATTGCGACCACATTCTACATTTATTTATTGATCAAATATCGATCAATGCTGTCTCTCCCCACACTCAACGAGGTGTACGAAGCGCGCTACGCTTTCGGAGCCGTTGTCGCAGGTTGGGAGCAGTACGGGATCACCATTTCAAAATATGCGGGTGCGTTTTGCCTAGTGGGGTACGCAGTTCAGAAACGAAACCCACTTGCCCTCATGCCGGCCTGTTTCATTTACGGCGTCGACTATTCTCTGGCGGGCAATCGGCTTTCGTTGGGGTTTCTTCTGTTATCTTGCGCGCTGTATTACTGGTTCGGGCATCGTGGAAAATCTTTCCAGGTCCGGACCATTCCCGCAACGCTGAGCATCGTCTCAGCAGCGCCCCTGCTCGTTATGATGATCTACCCGCCGTGGTCGCTCAATGTCATCGGGCTGTGGGACCGATTGTTCTTGGTCTCGTCGGGTTTGTTCGCAAGGTACTACGACTTTGCCAACGCGACGCAATTCTATTGGGGTGGCCGCGGCATTCTCGGCCAGATTTTCGGAGGAGTACAAAAAGACTACTACGCTGCAGTCGGCGAACATTACTTCGGACCAATGGTATCGGCAAATGCCGATCTTATCAGCGATGCTTATATCAATTTTGGCATGGTCGGTGTGTTTGTGGCGCTCCTGATTCTCCGCCTTCTTATCAGCGAGCGAGACAACAGGCTTTATCGGCAAAAACAAACACTCTTAACTACTCTCATGATTCCGTACTCGTTCGTTCTGTTCAGTACCGGGCTTCAAACGGCAATGATTACCGGCGGTTTCCTGTTTGGACTTCTGATATTGAAATCCTATCCCCGCCAAGGAAGCCAGCCGCCCGAACAAGCCGACGGTTGAAGCGCAAATGCGCCAGCAAACGGTTTACGCGAATCTTTGCACCGCCATTTGATACCACCGGACATAGTTGACCCAGCGCCATACCTGCCAAGAGAAAGGCGTCCGCCCCGCCATGACGTCATCGAAAGCTACAAGCAAGGCTTTCTGGTTCAAGAACGGCACCTCTCGCGCCCCCGCCAACCAGCCACGCATCATTGGGGCGATAGATATGAACCAGTCACGGTCGGGAGTTACGAAGCCGATCTTGTTCTTTCTGTCCAAAATGGCATCGGGAACGATCCCGCGCATCGCGTGACGGAACACTGACTTCGTTTCACCCTTGTCGGAAATGAGGTAACTCTCGGGCAAGGACAACAACAAACCCGCAAGCCCGGTCGTTAGAAACGGAACCCTCCCTTCGATCGAAAAGTGCATCGCGTTACGATCACCATGACGCAGCAGGCTAGGCAAAACCCGCTCCTGCGCCTCATAGGCCAGGCGCTCGCTCAACCTACGCCCCCTTCCGGCAGAACTTCCGAACCAGCGAGTTTCTTCCAGCCGAATGCCTGCCTCACTCAGCAGGCCGTCGTTGAGCCAGTGCGGTTGCGCGTTCCGGCCAAGCAGGCGGCGCGCGGATTTGTAAGCCCCATGCGGTAACATCTGGGCTCCGAAATACATCAGTGCCCTCCGATAGCTGCGGCCCGGCCATGCGCCCCATCCATGGGCAAAGCGATGCATAGCCGCGAAGCTCCCACGCTCCATGAGGCTGCGCATCCGATAGCCAGGATAACCCCAGTAACCGGCAAGAAGCTCATCGGCGCCCTGCCCCTCAAGCATCACCGTCATGTTATTTGCGCGGGCAAGCTGGAATACGCGGTATTGTGCGTAAATGCTGGTGCTTCCGAATGGCTCCCCTTGCGCCAGGATCATTTCATCGAGATCGCGGGCAAGGTCAGGCGCGGTCGCTGTGACCTTGTGGCCGATGGCGCCCACATGAGCATTGACGAGGTCGACCCAGCTTTCCTCCGACAACGGAGTGCCGGACGCGATATAACTGAAAGTATGAATCGGAGCCTCGGGCTCGACCTGCCGCATAGCGCAAACAACGGCGGAGGAATCGATCCCTCCCGACAGCGAGGCGCCCAAAGGAACGTCGGAGCGAAGATGAAGCCGGACATTGTCCAGAAACGCTTCCCTCACCGCTTCCGCCGCCTGCTCAAACGACAGATCGGTTCGCTCGGCGATATCAGGACGCCACCAGCGTCGGGGCTTTGCAAAATGCCCCGTCTTCATGTCCGCCTCGAGCAAATATCCAGGCTGCAAATGGTTCACGCCATCGATAAACGTTCGCGAATTGCTGTCGTAGTCGCCATGGACGAGATAATCGTAGGCGCGCTGAAGATCGGCCCTGACCGACGATTTGCGTAGCGCCAGAAGCGCGGGCTGCTCGGACGCGAACAGAAAAGACCCGGCCGACGAACTGTAGTAAAATGGCTTGATGCCGAACGCATCGCGGACGCAAACCAACGAACCGGCTTCGAGATCAGCAACGACAAAGGCGAACATCCCCACCAACCTGGGCAGGCACGCTGCACCCCACCGGATCCAGGCATGGAGCAGGACCTCCGTATCGGAGTCGGAAAGGAAACGAATCCCTTCGGCAGCAAGCTCCGCGCGCAACTCCCGATAATTGTAAATCTCGCCGTTGAAAACGATCGAATAGCGACGGTCCGGAGACCACATCGGCTGATGGCCGCTCGGACTGAGATCGATGATCGACAGCCGGGTCTGCCCTAAAGCGATCGTCGAACCGGCGATCGGGAAAATTTCCGCGCCCTGATCGTTGGGGCCGCGATGACGCATGGCCAAGAGGGCGGAGGACAACCGGTCATTGATACCCGCAGGGGGGGTCGTCCAATAGCCGCCGGCAATGCCGCACATTCATCCACTCTGAATTGGGAAATTCCGATTGCTGGAGGCTGAATATCGCTCAACATGGCCGATTACAACGAAAATCGCCAACAAGTATCCGAAGAAGTTGACGGCGGAAAAAGCCATGATTGCTACCAACGGATCGCCGAGTAGCCATCCACTCGTCAGGGCGATGGCCTTTGCAACCAGCATTCCCGAGTGAATGAACAGATTTAACCGCTGTCCCTCAGTCGCCATCAGGGTGACCGAAATCGCGCTGTAGATGAATTGCACGCAAAGGCCAATGATCAGCCAACTGGCAAATGTGCCGGCTTGCCGCCACGCCTCGCCGAATATAACAACAAATAAAGTCTCGCCGATCATGAACAACGCGATCGCTGGGACGATCGATAGCCCTGCCAGAACAAGGACAATGCGAACCGCAGAACGCCGCAGCGTGCCAACTCGTGCGCCATCGCGGCTTTGAGCATATAATACCTGCCCGATGGTCTGCCCGACAAGCGACATGGGCGCAGACAGCACTCGTTCGGCAAGCAGATAAAATCCCGCAATCGATGTAGTGAATAGGCCCGCAAGCAAAATATTTGGAAGTTGCACGCTCACGACATCCACCAAAGACGCGGGAACGTCGAACTTGGGAAAACGGATATGCTGACGCGCTACCCCGCGCATACGTCGACGCAACGCGATGTCCGAAAAATCCTGCCCCCGAAGGCGGGCACTCCGTGCAAGCTGCACCGTTCCGGCCGCCAGCCCAAAGAATTGGCCGAGAACGAGACCATAGGCACCCCATCCCGCAAATCCGGTTGCGATCTGAACGCCAACATTGGACAAGCTCTGCACGATTCTTGTCTGCGCAATAAGACCGAACTCGGACCCGCGAATTGCCCAATAGTTGAGCGCCTTGTAGCTGCCGCCCCCCAGAATGACGACAGGAAGAAGCAATAACAAGTTAGCAAGAGCCGGCTCGCTCAAGTAGTCGCTGATGGCATGACGCAACACCAGAATCAGAACTAAGGCAAGAAATGATATAGCAACGTTGATGAGAAGCGCGAGAATCAGCAACGAACGAGCGCTTATGCTGCTTTGGGAGAGAGGTATTGCGAATTCATAACGCAAGCTTGAAATGACGAGAAGGGACACCATCAACCCGCTGAATGTAGCGAACAAACCGAACTCGCTGGGAGAATAGATTCGAGTCAGGAGCGGCATTGCCGCTATGCTTATGATTTGCGCGAAGACAAATCCTCCAAGCATAGTTCGGGCATTTGCAAGGAAACTCATTCTCGTCGCTTTCAACACGTCTAGCCGTTCGATGACGGCGACGATGAGCGAGGCTGACCGGTTGGACTCAATATCGATCGCTCAGCGGATAATTCTGACGAGAAGAACCGGCAGCAATAATGAAATCTTAAGCTCAATTTTTCGCGCAGTGTGTCTATTGCAGGTTCACCGGCTGGTCAAGTCTCGCCGCCGTCGCCAAGCCGCCGGAGAGATACGCAACTTCCATCAAGCGCCCAATCGGTTCTGAATCTCGCTCGGCTACGCCCGTCCGAGGTCTAGCGCGTAGAAGCTACCCTGACCACCAAAATGCCGAGCCCCAGCACAAAACCGATCAATAGCGACGTTGGAATGAAAATCGATGCCCTCGGGAATGTTTTATAGGCCGAGGCCGCGGAGAAACTGTACCTGGCGAACTTGGCCGTGTTCGAATCACCGAGAGGACTGGCCTTAAGGAGCGAAAGAATCTTTCCTGGGCGCGGGTTACTCTCGAGAATAGCAACCCTCTGCTGCAACTTGCGCAGATCGGTGACGAATGGATCGTTATCCTTGCGCCCCTGCAAGGTTTTCGCTTCCAGTTCGAGCGCCGCGAAGCCGCGCAAATATGGTTTTTGCTCCTGACCGGAGTTGATTTGTAGTGAGCCTCGGGTCCCCTCCGCATCGAGAATGCGCATCTCTAGGGGCTTTTCAATTCCCAATGAGCGGGCGATCTTCGCTTGCTCGCTCAATTCGGCGATCTTGTCATTGCGGGCACTCTCCTCACGCCGCCTTGCGGCTTCGATTTCGACCTTGAGCGTCGCGATTTCAAGAGAATCCTTTTCGGCTATCGAGTTAGCTCGATCGCGGATTTCGGTCGACAGATCCTGCCGCATATTCTTCCACGCTTGGGTCAAGGCTCCCGACGAGAATGCCGTCAGTGCATTGAGATCCTTCCCCGATGCCTTCATCGAGACTGCGGTCGGAACTTGCGACCCTGCCGGAACCTCTTTCTTGAAATCCACAGATTCGACGAATTTGCGGACTTCCTCAGCAAACTCTCCCTCAGAGAGATCGTCGCGTTTGACGACACCCGTCTCCGTGGCAATCCGAGCGAGAAGATCAAAATCACGCAAACTTGCGATATAGTCAGAAAAAAGCATCGCGGCCGTATAGGGGAATACTTTCTCCTCACTGAGCGCGACATAATCGGCAAATTGCGATTGCGGCAGTGGAGTTATTTCAACCGTGGAAATATATGTGCGCGGCAGAAATAGATAAAGCAGCACTCCGACCACCAATGCCGCAGCCATCGCACCAGCGATCAGCACCTTGCCGCTCCAAATAAACTTTATAATTTCGGCTATTCCGATTTCATCGGAATGATCGCGCTGTTCCATTCAATTCCCTCGGATGATCTCTGGTCGAACCTAATCGTCTCTCACTTGGCATTCCTCAGCCTTGCTTTTAAGACGCTTCGATACGGAAGCAATGGATTAAGATTGTTGTTTCCAAACAATGACAGAGAGCCTGGCGACGACTGCTGATCGAAATAACGTTTCCGATGTGGCCTCAAACAGACCGAAACAGCGGATTTTTTCGACTAACGCTCATCGATCGAAGGCGCCCGACCGCGTCCAGCGGTGCGCGAGTTTTCATGAACAGGCATTACCGCTTCCTACCATATCCGTGACGGCGTCACACGCTCACGCGATCCTTCCGCGATTTCTTGCCAAAAGTTTGCGCGACGATCCTTAAATCCCCCAAAAATGTTCGTTCCTGGACGTATTCGGAATCCACGCGCGCCAGCTTCTCAGGGTCTGACATGTCTATTCCAAGGACCTGAGCCTTGCCCGATATCCCCGGACGGATCTGGTATACGCCGCGCTCCCGGCGACGGTTTATGAGATCGGTTTGCGACGGAAGACAGGGGCGTGGTCCAACCAAACTCATATCGCCACGAAGGACATTCCAGAGCTGCGGCAGCTCATCAAGTTTCAGCCGGCGCAACCACTGCCCGATCGGCGTGACCGACGATGACTTGATCTCATGGGTCGCGGCCACGCGCGTATCCTGATACATGGTGCGAATTTTGTAGCAGATGAACGGCCGACAATCGCGTCCCACCCGCTCCTGGGCAAAAAGGCCACGGCCCTGCGAGGTGAGCCGCACGAGGACAATAAGCATCAGGATCGGGACGCCGAAAATCAGCAGCCCGATCAGACTTGAGAAAACATCGAAGATTCGCTTCAATGCCATATTACCATGCCAATTTTGTCAAATCGCCAACTTTGCGTCTTCTATCGATAAATGACCGGAACCCTCAAGGGGATTTTCTTGCTGAAGCCGGCCCTGACGTTATGAGTGTCCCTCGTTGGGGTTCCGGGGACGTTAGGGCGCCGGCCGGTGCCCTGCGCAAGCGTTCAAATCCGACAGCAGATCGGTTGACGATACCTGCCACAAGGTCGGGATCGACCCCGCGACCGATTTAAACTGGAAGAAGCCTGCGAGAAGAAGTATGACGAGCCGTGGCCGAGCGGAACGTGCCGGTTAAGATAGCTTCAGCACAAGCCAACCCCCCGGAGGAGTTAGCAACAGCGGTAAGTTGGCCGCCGTCTCGTTGCTTGCCTAAATCCGGAAACGGCGTATGAGCACATGAATGACATTGACTGACGTCCGAACGAAATCGGAAATTTCCCTATGATCCGTTTTATGAATTCAAAGCTGACGACACGAAATTTTTTGATTGCCTTACATGACACGCTCGCGACGGCACTCGCGGTTCTGATTAGTTTTTTCCTGCGGTTCGAAGGCAGCGCGCTCGAAACCCGCCTTCCTACCTTGTTGTGGATTCTTCCACCCTTTCTGATTTTTAGCATCATTGTTTGTTATTTTTCCGGCCTCACCACCACCAAGTGGCGGTTCGTTTCTCTCCCGGACGTCTTCAATATCATCCGCACCGCGACCATCCTGACAGTGGCCTTGGTGGTACTCGACTATGTCTATGTCTCGCTGAACATCAGCGATCGCTTCTTTCTCGGCAAGATCACGATCATTCTCTACTGGTTCCTCGAAGTCTTTTTTCTTAGCGCCTCCCGCTTCGCCTATCGTTATTTCCGCTTCACTCGCACGCAAAATAAAGCACGCATCGGCGACGCGGCACCAGCGTTGCTGATCGGCCTCGCCGCCGATGCGGAAATCGTCCTGCGCGCCTTCGAGAGCGGCGCAATCAAACAGTTGCGGCCAATCGGCATTTTGTCGCCGTCGGCGGCAGATCGCGGCCAGTTGATCCGGCGCACGCCTGTCTTGGGCGGAGTGGACGATCTGAAAGAGGTTGTGGACGACTTCACTAAGCGAGGTATTTCGATCAAGCGGATCGTTATGACCCCGTCGGCGTTCGAGGCCGGCGTGCCGTCCGATTCCATTTTGCTCGAGGCCAGAAAGCTGGGCCTGATCGCAAGTCGGCTTCCCTCCCTGGAGGCGGGAGAAACGCCACATTTGAAGCCGGTCGCCGTGGAGGACCTGCTTCTCCGCCCGAGCAACAAGATCGACTATAGCCGCCTCGAGAACCTGGTTCGCAACAAGGCGATCATCGTCACGGGCGGCGGCGGCTCGATCGGATCGGAGATTTGCGATCGTGTCGTGACGTTCGGCGCGGCCCGCCTGCTAATTATCGAGAATTCCGAGCCGGCGTTATACGCGGTCCAGGAAGCGTTGCTCGCCCGACAGACCAGCGCGACCATCGAAGGTCGCGTGGCGGACATTCGCGACCGCGCGCGGATCCACCGGCTGATGCAAGAATTCAAACCGAACATCGTGTTTCACGCCGCCGCGCTTAAGCACGTTCCGATACTGGAGCGGGACTGGAGCGAGGGCGTCAAAACCAACATCTTCGGTTCAATCAATATCGCCGACGCCGCGGCTGCGTCGGGCGCCGACGCCATGGTGATGATCTCGACTGACAAGGCGGTGGAGCCGGTTTCCATGCTCGGCCTAACCAAGCGTTTCGCAGAGTTGTACTGCCAAGCACTGGACCGCGACCTCGCGGAACGGACCAGCGGCAAGCTGCCGATGCGTCTCATATCGGTGCGTTTTGGCAACGTGCTAGCGTCGAACGGCTCGGTCGTGCCTAAATTCAAGTCCCAGATCGAGGCGGGCGGGCCGGTCACGGTCACGCACCCCGACATGGTTCGATACTTCATGACCATACGGGAGGCTTGCGACTTGGTCATCACGGCCGCGACCCACGCGCTTTCGCCCGCCCGTTCCGACGTCTCGGTCTACGTCCTCGACATGGGACAGCCGGTCCGGATCGTCGAACTCGCCGAGCGCCTCATCCAGCTCTCCGGCCTGCGAGTCGGCCACGACATCGACATCGTCTATTCGGGAATTCGCCCCGGCGAGCGCCTCAACGAAATCCTGTTCACCGGTCAGGAGCCGACCATCGATATCGGCATCGCTGGCGTAATGGCCGCCAAGCCAAACGAATCGTCGATGGCGGCGTTGCGAAACTGGATCGACGTTCTGGGGAGGGCTATCGCGGATGACGAACGCGGCGTCGTCAAGGCCACATTGAACGAGGCCGTCCCAGAGTTCCACGCCCCAGCGTCGGAGTGATCCTAGAGTTCGTCGTTTGCGCCTCGGATGATGACCTAGGCGGCACTTTATGCTGTCGCAGAACCCGTGACAGCTCGCCGACGTTGGTGGCGCAAGACATGGCATGAAATGGCCATTTGGGCATATTGTATGGCGTTTCGCTAACTGTTATGGCATCGGCACCATCGGGTTTAGACCCCGATCGGCGCACACGCGAGGCAGGGGTGACATTCGGAATCACCATTGGTCGTAAGCACCTGTTTCAAGTATAACTTCTTGATTTTTTTTAGGAACATCGGCAGAGCATCCAGAATCTAATTTCTGGTTCTGGTTGGGTTTATCAAAGGTTCAATCCATGAGTGGCTCAGAAGACGCGCTGGCCTTGGGTAGCGAGGCCCGTGCGATTATTGACCGGATCAACGATCGATCCTTCAAAATTGGAATTATCGGCCTCGGTTATGTGGGAATCCCGCTGGCGCTGGTGGCCGTGCGCGCGGGCTTCCCGGTGGTGGGCTTCGATATCGATGCGCCGCGCGTCGGAGAGCTTAACAAGGGCGTGAGCTTGATTAAGCACATTCCGAGCACGGACATCGCCGAGGCGCTGGCGACTGGACGCTTCGCGGCCACCACCGATTTCGATCGCATCAAGGATGTCGACGCCGTCATCATCTGCGTCCCGACGCCACTGACGCGCAATCGCGAGCCCGACTTGTCCTTTGTCGAAGGCACCGCCCGCTCCATCGCGCCGCGCTTGCGCAAGGGACAGCTGGTGTCGCTAGAATCCACCACCTATCCCGGCACGACCGACGAAATTCTGCGGCCGATCTTTGAAGCCACCGGTTTGAAGAGCGACAAAGATTTCTATCTGGCATTTTCTCCCGAACGGGAAGATCCGGGCAATGCGAATTTCGCGACCAAAGCAATCCCGAAGGTGGTGGGCGGCGATGGCCGCGACGCGCTGGCGATCGCCAACGCGCTCTATAGCAAGCTAGTGGTTAAAACCGTTCCGGTCTCATCGACCGCCACCGCGGAAGCCGTCAAACTGACCGAAAACATCTTCCGCTCAGTGAACATCGCGCTCGTCAACGAGCTCAAGACCATTTACAGCGCAATGGGTATCGACGTGTGGGAAGTGATCGACGCCGCGAAGACCAAGCCGTTTGGCTTCATGCCATTCTATCCGGGTCCGGGTCTCGGTGGTCACTGCATCCCGATTGATCCCTTCTATCTGTCCTGGAAAGCGCGCGAATACGAGATCACCACCAAATTCATCGAGCTGGCCGGCGAGATCAACAGGGCCATGCCTCGTATGGTCGTTGAGAAACTCACGGAAGCGCTTGACCAGCGCGCCAGCCGGGGCCTGAACGGTTCGCGTATTCTGATCGTCGGCCTCGCCTACAAAAAGAACGTCGATGACATTCGCGAAAGCCCTTCGCTGCGCCTGATCGAGATCATCGAGGAACGCGGTGCCAAGGTCGATTATTACGACCCTTACGTCCCGGTCATTCCGATGACGCGGGAGCATGCCGCGCTGGCCGGTCGCCAATCCGCATCCTTCGACGCCACCAGCCTCGCCAGTTACGACGCGGTCCTGATCGCTACCGACCACGACTCCGTCGACTATCCGTTCCTGGCCAAGACCGCGAAGATCGTGGTGGACACCCGGAACGCCTGCGCCCGCAACGGCGCGCTTGCCGCGAATGTCGTGAAGGCCTGATCCGGGTATCATGAAGGGCTCATTGTCAATGACGAAATTCGCTCTCATCGGCGCCGCCGGTTATATCGCCCCTCGTCACATGGGGGCGATCAAGGCCGTCGGCGGCGACCTACTCGTCGCCTATGATCCGAATGACTCCGTCGGCGTCATCGACAGCCACTTTCCGCAAGCGGATTTCTTCACGGAGTTCGAGCGCTTCGACCGGCACATCGACAAACTGCGGCGGACCGGTCAGTCGATTGACTATATTTCAATCTGCTCGCCCAACTACCTTCATGACGCGCATTGCCGTTTCGCCTTGCGGACGGGCGCCGACGCGATCTGCGAGAAGCCGCTCGTTCTCAATCCCTGGAACATCGATGGCCTGAGCGAAATCGAAACCGATACCGGGCACAGGATCTCGACCATTCTCCAGTTACGGCTGCACCCTGCCATCAAGGCCATGAAGGAAAAATTCTCCAACTCGTGCAAGCGGCATTTCGTCGATCTGACCTACATCACTTCGCGTGGCCACTGGTATCATGCGTCGTGGAAGGGCATCGAGGAAAAGTCGGGAGGAATCGCCACCAATATCGGCATTCACTTCTTCGATATGCTGGGCTACGTCTTCGGGCCGGTTCAATCCTCTGTGGCGCATCTGCGGCAGGACTCACGGGCCGCGGGCGTGCTGTCCTATCAGAACGCCGATGTTCGCTGGTTTCTGTCGATCGACAGCAACGATCTGCCGGAGGCCGTAAAGGGCAAGAAGACGACATTCCGTTCCCTGACGGTCGGCGACGAAAACGTCGAGTTCTCGGACGGCTTCACCGAGTTGCACAATGACAGCTACCGCGAAATCTTGGCCGGTCGTGGCTTCACGCTTCAGGATGTCCGTCCCTGCGTCGAGGTGGTGTCGGCGTTCCGGACCGCCCCGATCGTGACCACCGGCGAACGTCACCCCTTCGTGCCACGTTACGTCAAGGCCTGACCATGGCGGATACGAAAGGCCAGATGCGTGAGGATCCCCGCTTTCCCGGCGTCGCCATTCATGAATCGGCCTATGTCGATCATGACGTCGTCATCGGGCCGGGCTCGCGAATCTGGCACTTCGTTCACATCCTGCCCAAGGTCACCATCGGCAAGGATTGCATCTTCGGACAGAACGTCATGATCGGTCCGGATGTCAAAATCGGCGACGGCTGCAAGGTGCAGAACAACGTCGCGCTATACGCTGGCGTCGAGCTGTCCGACGATGTCTTCTGCGGACCGTCGTGCGTCTTCACTAATGTCAACAATCCGCGTGCCTTCGTCAGCCGCAAGGATGAGTTCCGCCGCACACCGGTCGGCAAGGGCGCCAGTATCGGCGCGAACGCGACGATCGTGTGCGGCCATTCGCTCGGCGCTTACTGCTTTATCGCGGCAGGCGCCGTCGTCACCGCCGACGTGCCCGATTTTGCTCTCATGGCGGGCGTTCCAGCGCGCCGGATCGGCTGGATGAGCCGCGAGGGCGAAAAACTTGGCCCCGACCTGCAATGTCCGCGGACCGGCGAGCACTATCGCGAAACGCCGGACGGACGTCTGGAGATCGTTCAAAAATGAGCAATACGCCGATCGATTTCATCGACCTCAAGTCGCAATATCGTGAGCTCAAGACCTCGATCGACCATCGCATTCAGGCCGTGCTCGACCATGGGCAGTACATCATGGGCCCAGAGGTCGGCGAGCTAGAAGACAAGCTCGCCGCCTTCGTCGGCGGCGGCGAGTGCATCACCGTCGCCTCCGGCACCGAGGCGCTACTAATCGCGCTGATGGTTCTCGGGATCAAGAACGGCGACGAGGTCATTACCTCGCCATACACCTTCGCCGCAACGGCCGAGGTCGTCGCGTTGGTCGGCGCAACGCCGGTTTTCGTTGACGTCGAGCCCGACACCTGCAACATCGACGCGCGCCTGATCGAGGCGGCGATCACAAAGCGAACCCGCGCGATCATGCCGGTGTCTCTCTATGGGCAAGCGCCGGACATGGACGACATCAACACGATCGCCGGCAAGCACAATCTGGCCGTGATCGATGACGCCGCTCAGAGTTTTGGCGGGACCTACAAAGATCGCCGAAGTTGCAGCCTGTCGACGATCGGTTGTACCAGCTTTTTCCCGAGCAAGCCGTTGGGCTGTTATGGCGACGGCGGCGCTATTTTCACCAAGGACGCCGCGCTCGCCAAGGCGATGCGGGAAATCCGGGTCCACGGCCAGGAGCGGCGCTACCACCACACGCGTGTCGGCGTCGGTGGCCGAATGGATTCCATTCAATGCGCCGTCGTGCTGGCGAAGCTGGAGCGCTTCGACTGGGAACTGACGCGGCGCGAGGAAATCGCGCAGCGCTATATCCGGTCGCTGTCCGGCTCCAACGTCGTGACGCCCCCGGTGATCCGATCTGACCGCACCTCAGCCTGGGCGCAATTCACCGTGCAGGTTGAGCGCCGGGATCAGATCATCAAATCGCTGAACGACACTGGCGTGCCGACCGCGATCCATTATCCTGTTCCGCTTCACCTTCAACCCGCCTATCGGGACATCTGCCGGGTGTCAGGGAACCTCGTCAATTCCGAGCACATCGCGGGCCGCGTCTTGAGCCTGCCTATGCATCCCTATCTGTCCGAGGTCACGCAGGACATGATTGTCAGCCGTCTTCTGACATCCGCTGTATCGGCTTGAAACACCAAAGGCACCGGTGAACAGCCGCTCAAATATCGTCGGTCTATTACGAACGTTGATGATAGAGCATGCTTTGCCGCTTTGGGCGACACAGGGATGGGACGAACGACGCGGCGGCTTTGTCGAGCGACTAGCCCCCGACGGAAGGGCAGACAGCGAAGCGCCACGGCGATTGCGCGTACAGGCGCGTCAGATCTATTGCTTCGCCCGCGCCGCTCAGATAGGATGGTATCCGCCCGGTCGCGACCTCGCATTGCGCGGGCTTGAGCACATGCTGGCGACATCCAAAAGCCCAGATGGACGCCCGGGATTCGTATCGCTATTGGCTCCCGATGGCGCAGTGCTATCCGCCGCGCGCGATACCTACGATCATGCCTTTGTCCTTCTGGCGCTGGCTCACGCATTTCAGCTCGACTGCGACGCGCAAATCCGCGCTGAAATCGATTCAGCGGTTGCGTTTCTCGACGATCACCTGAAATCAGAGCATGGCGGCTATATCGAGGGGATACCGGCGTCCGTGCCGCGCCGGCAGAACCCGCATATGCACCTGTTTGAGGCCATGATCGCGCTGTTCGACGCCACGCGCGACGTTGGCTTCCAGAGCCGAGCCGGCGAACTCTACAGCCTTTTTCTTGCGCATTTCTTCGATAAGCGGACCGGTCTTCTCAGCGAATATTTCGAGGACGACTGGTCGCGGATTTTGCCGCTCAGCATCGAGCCAGGACATCAAGCCGAGTGGGTGTGGTTGCTCAAGAACTTCCAACGCATCACAGGCTGCCCGACCGACAAACCTCGCACCGCGCTGCTCGCATCGGCGTTGCGCTATAGCGACGTGCGAACCGGGTGTCTAGTCGATGAAGGAGATATCGACGGGCACATCGTCAAGCCATCCGGACGCTGCTGGCCACAGACCGAACTGGCGAGAGCCTGGATAGCGCAAGCCGAATCCGGCATCCCCGGCGCATCGGACGCCGCGCTAGATGCGTTGGTGCGGGTCGAACGCTACTATCTCCGGCATCCCGTTCGCGGCGGCTGGTACGATCAATTCGATCATCACGAGACGGCCCGCGCCGCGTTCATTCCAGCAACCTCGTTCTACCACGTGCTCGGCGCCGTCACCGAAGCCGAGCGGGTGCTCGGCACTTAGCGGGATCTCCGCCTTTTTAAGAAATCGTCCACCATCATACGCAGAGACGCCGATCTCGACAAAGAACGCAATCGCATTAAATGCTTCTTCAACACGCTGAGACGTTTCAGGCGCATTGCACCCCGATACGATAGGCTTCTCGCGAACGTCAGTGGCTTCGTCAAATTCGCCGCTATCACAATCAGGATTCCGTTTAGATTTGAGGCGTGATTCAACCTCCGGATTGACGGGAAGACTGGAGGATGCGTTCTGATCCGACGAATTTCGAATGGAGCGCGATCCAGCCGCCGCCAGCCGTCAAAAGCCACGCGCTGTTGCATGGGTCGCTTGCGCGGCGGGTTAACGACCAAGAGCCACGCATTGGCCGACGCCTACGGCCTGCTGATCCTGCTCAAGATCACCGGAGGCCAGGCGGGCATTCTGGCATACGTTCGTCCGATCCTCCGGAGAATCTTGAAGCCTCGACAACGTGAACTTGCTCGGTCAGGATCTGATGGACAACCTAGGGGACTACTCGGGCATGAGCTAGGATTTCGGACGCCGCGCCCGAAACACCACCAGGTTGCTCATGGTGAAATTGACGGCGAACCCGACAAGAATGGAAACGGCCTTGGCCACGAGGACGTGGAGATAAAGCGACAGCAGAAGAAGAACGGCCGTTGTCATCACCATGCCCAGCACCCCTGACGCGGCGAAGGTCACATAGTCGCGAAAGCGAAGCCGTCGCCCGCTTTCGACGCGAAACGTGATGTAAGTATTGAGGACGTAGGAGCAGGACATCGCCACCATCCACGCGACAACATTGGACGTGACGATCGGCAGCAACGCGAGCTTGTAGGCGATGGTGAAGACGCTGAAATCCACCAGCGTATTGCCGACGCCGACCAGTGCGAAATGCACGATCTTCCGCCTCATCGGCGGATGACGCAGGAACGGCGGCATGAGACGAGAAAGACCATTCATGAAGAAAGCGTCGTGACTTGAATTTATCCCTGAACCGGCGGGCCCAGCCTGTTCAATATCAGGTCGGGACCGCCGGTTCATCATCAAACCGCGACTTTCGGGTTGACCTGTCGCAAAAGCGCCATCAAGGATGACTTTCGAGGGTCGACAGCGCCCTATCGCATCTCCAGAGCGGGACACTATGTCGGATCGTATCATTCCGCTCATTATGTGTGGGGGCGCCGGAACAAGATTATGGCCACTCTCGCGCGAGCGATCGCCGAAGCAGTTCTTGAAACTATTCGGTCATCGCTCGATGTTCCAGGATACGATTCTACGCGTCAGCAATCAGGCCCTGTTCGACAAGCCGATCGTGGTCACCAGCGTGGCGCATCGATTCCTAATAATGGAGCAACTGGCGGAGATCGGTGTCAAGGCCGATATTTTGCTCGAACCCGCGCGTCGGGATTCCGGACCCGCAATCGTTGCCGGCGTCGTATTCGCCGAGCGCCGCGCAACCAACGCCGTTGTGCTCGCCCTCGCGTCCGATCATGTGGTGACCGACGTCGCCGCCTTTGTCGCCGCGTGCAGAACGGCGGCGCACGCCGCGACTGAGGGCAGAATCGTGACGTTCGGCATACAGCCCACAGGCCCCGCGACAGAATACGGATATCTATCGCCGGGAGACATGATTGTTCCCCCGCTGCGATCGGTTCGGCAGTTCGTCGAAAAGCCGAACGCGACCGCCGCCGCGCGCTATATCGAAGCAGGATACCTCTGGAACAGCGGCAATTTCATTTTTCAGGCCGACATCATGCTGGACGAATACAGGGCCGCCGATCCCGCGAGCCTCGCCGCGGTCAGGCGCGCCATCGAAAATGCCGCGACGGAATCGCCCTTCATCCGGCTCGACCGAGATTCGTTCGAAAGCGCGACGCCGATCTCCATCGATCATGCCGTTATGGAGCGAACCGACCGCGCCGCCGTCGTTCCGGTCTCCTGCGGATGGTCCGACATCGGTACCTGGCAGGCGGTCTGGGAGTTCTCGGCCAGGAATGACGATGGCAACGCGGCGCGCGGCGCAGCGATCTTCGAGAATTCACGTAACTGCCTCGTAATCTCCGAGACGACCGTCGTCGTGCTGAACGACGTCACCGATCTGGCCGTGGTAGTTACCGACGATGCGATCCTGGTCTCGCGCCGCCAGGACGCAAGCGGCCTCAAAAAGCTGGTCTCGACCTTGAACGCCGCCGCGCCGCGAACGGTAGATCAACATTCGGCGGCCCATGACAAGCCTGAGCGACAATAGGTGGTCGCATCCTGGAATTAAGGTTTTATTCCTCAAATCTCTCCACGCCGCCAGTGTCCCCCTCCAATTCTGGCGATTGACAACACACGACCGAAAGGTATCTAGGAAGCTCCACTCCGTATCGAGGTTCAGGTTGGCGCGCATAAAAGCGATACGGCTTTTAGCTCTGAAGCCGACAAAATCCCTGTATCCTGCGGACATTCTGGTCGTTCTGGTCGCTGCCACGCTGCCGTGGTCGACGTCGCTGCCCGCCATTCTGCTTGTATTTTGGGTTTGGGCCATGGCACCCGCCACCGACCTCGCGGCCTTCAGCGCGTTGATGAGGCGCCCGATTTGCTATCTGCCGGTCGGTTTCTTCGCCCTCGCCCTCGTCGGGACGCTATGGTCCAGCGCGCCATGGCCGACGCGGCTCTATTCGGTGGGGCCGCTTGCGAAGTTTCTCGCGCTGCCGCTTTTGATCCATCAGTTCCAGAGATCGTCACGCGGCTCCTGGGTTTTCGCGGCCTTTTTCATCTCCTGCACATGCCTGATGATCTATTCTTGGATCGTCACTATCGAACCGCAACTCGCCCTGAAGCCCAACGCCGCGTATGGCGTCCCGATCAAGAACTACATCGATCAGAGCCACGAATTCGCGCTCTGTATGATTGGAATCCTCTATGTCGTCATTCAGGATTTCCGCGATCGCCGGTTCCTGCGAGCAAGTTTGCTCGCCGTGATCACGCTAGCTTTTTTCGCCAATATGGCCTTCGTCGTGGTTTCGCGAACTGCCATGGTGGCGATCCCGTTCATGATCGCAGCCATCGTCATGCTTCACCTCCCACGACGCGCGACGGCTGCGGTGATCGGAGGCGCGCTCGTGCTCGTTTTCGCCGTTTGGGCCGGTTCGCCGGGGCTGCGCGAGCGAGCCGCGAAAGCCGTCGCCGAGTACCAGACCTACAAGGAAGCGAATGCAGCTAGTTCGGTCGGTCTCCGGCTGGAATTCTGGCGGAAGTCGCTTAAGTTCTGGAGTGAAACGCCCTTGATCGGACACGGCACCGGCTCGGTCAAATCGCTCTTTGAGGGCGCCGCCGCTGGAGAAACCGGTGCATCAGCCGAAATCATCGCCAATCCGCATAATCAAACCCTCTATGCCGCCGTTCAATGGGGCCTTCTGGGCGTACTTGTTCTGTATGGTATCTGGCTGTCACATCTGTTGTTGTTCAGAGGCGCAAGCCTCGCCCATTGGATCGGACTGCTCGTCGTCGCCCAGAATGTTTTAACGTCGACGTTCAATTCCCATCTGTTCGATTTCGTTCCTGGATGGATCTATGTTCTCGGCGTGGGCGTCGCGGGAGGCATGGTAACCACCTCTAAGGCCCCGCCGTCCCGAAACGCAGCCTTGAAAGCGTAACAATGAAGATCGCGATGATCGGGACCGGCTATGTCGGCCTCGTCTCCGGAGCGTGCTTCGCCGATTTCGGCAATCACGTCACCTGCGTCGACAAGGACGCCGACAAGATCGCGGCGCTCGTGCGCGGCGAGATTCCGATCTTCGAGCCAGGGCTTGAGGATCTCGTCGCCGTTAACGTCCGCGCCGGCCGGCTGAATTTCACTACCGATCTACTCGCGCCGGTGAGCGAGGCCGACGCCGTCTTCATCGCCGTCGGCACCCCGTCACGACGCGGTGACGGCCACGCCGATCTTGCCTATGTCTACACCGCAGCGCGCGAGATCGCGGCGGCAGCCCGCAAATTCACCGTCGTCGTCACGAAGTCGACGGTCCCGGTCGGAACCGGCGACGAGGTCGAGCGACTGATCCGCGAGGTCAACCCTGGCGCCGATATCGTCGTGGCTTCAAATCCGGAATTCCTGCGCGAAGGCGCGGCAATCCGCGATTTCAAATTTCCAGACCGCATCGTGGTCGGGACCAGCGACGAGCGCGCGCGCAAGATTATCGGCGACATCTATCGTCCGCTATCGCTTAACCAGTCCCCAATCATGTATACGGCACGGCGAACGGCCGAGATGATCAAATACGCCGCCAACGCCTTTCTCGCGACCAAGATCACCTTCATCAACGAGATCGCCGATCTCGCAGAAAAAGTCGGCGTCAACGTGCAGGAAGTGGCGCGCGGCATCGGCCTCGACAATCGGATCGGAACAAAGTTCCTGCACGCGGGGCCGGGTTTCGGCGGCTCATGCTTTCCCAAGGACACTCGTGCGCTGCTGAAAACCGCGCAGGATCACGACGTTCCGCTGCGCATCGTCGACGCGGTTCTCGCCGTCAACGAAAACCGCAAGCGGGCGATGGCGCGGAAAGTCTCTGCCGCGCTTGGCGGCCAGTTGCGCGACAAGACCATCGCCGTGCTCGGGCTGACGTTCAAGCCGGATACCGACGACATGCGCGAGGCCCCGTCGATTCCTCTAGTGACCGGACTGCGCGACATGGGCGCACGCGTCCGCGCCTTCGATCCCGCCGGGATGGAACAGGCCCGCCGCGAACTACCGGAGATCGACTATTTTGACGACGCTTATAGCTGCGCCAGGGACGCCGATGCGCTGGTGATCGTCACCGAATGGGGCCAGTTCCGAGCGCTCGACCTCAAACGGCTCCGTGCCGAGATGCGGCAGCCGATCATCGTAGATCTACGCAACATCTACCGCCGTGAGGACATTGAGGCCGCGGGCTTTACCTACGAGAGCGTCGGCCGGCCGAAGCAGCGCAGATAGGTCGCCCGTCGGTCGCGAACCACAACCTCACCCGGTATAGTCGCGATACCTCTGCACGAAGCACGATACCCTCGCGCATGCCGGTCTACCGCCGATCGACGACCTGTGAGGCGATCAGGCTGACATCGGCGAAGGTGACGTGAAACTCGCCGGGCTGCATCGGCAGCAGCTTCTTGGTAGCCTTCTTATTCAACACGACTTCGATCGCCTCGATGAGGTCCGACAATATGACCGGCTTACTGTTGCCTATATTGAAGATGCGGAACGGCGTGGCGCCGGTGGCCGAATCCGGACGCTCACTATCCCAAGCTGGATTCGGCTTGGCGAAATTGTCGCCGGCGCGCAGGATACCATCGACGATATTGTCGATATAGGTGAAGCCGCGTATGTGTTCACCATCGTTGAACAGTTTGATCGGCCGGCCTTTGAGAATATTCCTCGTGAATAATACGGCACCATGTCCGAACGGCTCCGCAGCCTGTAAACCGTGAAGAACGCAGGCCCCTGGTCGGCAGGCCGAGCAAATGACTGTAGCTGTGCGCCATCAATCCGTCGGCACTCTCGGTTCCGCGTAGAACTACATTAGATGGTTGGCACCATCGTGCTCGCAGAACGGCATCTTGATCTTGGCGCCGTAAACGCTGCTGGTGCTGGCATAGACCAGATGCAACGTGCCTGCCTCACGGCAAGATTCCAACAGGTACGTGAAGGCCACCATGTTACCCTCGACATAGGCGCGCGGATTTCCCAGGCTGTAACGCACGCCTGCCTACGCGGCGAGATGGATCACCTACCGCCCGGTCGAAGAGATGGGTTCGCGAAGCATCACTCCTAACGTACGGCGCTCAGCCAGATCGGCGCGGATGAACAGATAAGCGCCACCCGATCGTGCCGCCACCTCATCCAGCACCTTGAGGTGCGCTTGTTTCAGGACAGGGTCGTAGTAATCGTTGACGACATCAATCCCGACCACGAAGTCGCCACGCTCCAGTAGCCGATTCGCGGTGCGGAGCCTATAAATCTGGCATTTCCGGTCGCCAGCACCTGCATAAGGTATCCTTCGTCTTCGTAACCGGCAGTATCGGATCACGATAGGGTATCATGATCACAGGGAAACCTTCGTTGCCCGTGCACGCTCGCCTGAGGGAACTCAACCTCTTGCAGTACAAACCGCCTTACCACCATGCCGTCAGGGCGAATGATCCCAGGATTGTCCTATGACCTGTCCTCTTGTTATAATTGGCCTTGTGCGGCTATACGGCGCTCGACTTCACCTTTGCGGTTCGATCATCACAATCCGATTGTTGGATTCGGCGTCAGGGGCTAGTCGATAACGTCGGATCAAGCCCTGACGCGATCTCCTCCGGCGAGCATCGGTGTCGGGTGAATAGACTGGAAATGACGAAGGACCGAATTCTCATAACCGGCCCGAACGGCTTTATCGGACGGGCCACGACGGCGGCGCTCCTGGAATGCGGCTTTTCGGTCAATCTCGCTGTTCGAGAAACCGGCCACCTTCCCTGGTCTGCCGACAATGACAAACTAAAGATCACTGTCATAGGAGACCTCGCGGCTGAGGATTTCGCGTCCAGACTCGATCCCGCTTTCGCGAATGTTCGCGCCATCGTCCATCTGGCCGGCCTCGCGCATATCGCGACGACAGATCGCGCCACCGCCGATTCGCTTTTTTTCCGCGCTAACGTCGCATCGACGAAAAATCTCGCGGATATGGCTTTGCGCCACGACGTGCCTTTATTCATCCATCTCAGCAGCCTCGCGGCGATCACCCCGAATACGTCGACCGATATCATCAATGACAGCACAGCCGTTCCACCATCCACTGGGTACGGTCGTTCCAAATTGGCCGCCGAAACTGAAGTTCAGAAATTGGCCAACGCGGGAATCTTCGCGATTTCTCTGCGGCCACCTTTGGTCACCGGAGCTGGCGCACGCGGCAATTGGGCGGCGCTGCAAAAACTCGCCCGCACGGGCTTGCCGCTGCCGTTCGGCTCGCTTCAATCCAAACGCAGCTTCGTAAGCATTGAAACACTGACCGAGGCCATCGTTGCGCTTTGCGGCAAGACTCCGGATCACGCGCTCTCCGGAAACTATTGCCTGGCGGATTTGGAGACGTTGTCGGTGGCCGACGTGGTCACCGCGCTGCGCGAGGGCATGGCGATGCCGCCGCGACTGCTTCGTTGCCCCACGAGCCTATTTTCGATAATCGGCGCAATGACGGGACGCCAGCGTCAACTCGCCGGCCTGATCGGGCCGCTCGAGGTGAATTCCACGCGTTTCCATGCAACCTTTGGATTTCGCCCAACGCTGCCCCTTGTCGAAGCCATTCGGCGCTCAGGCGCGGCGTTTGTCCGTCAGGCTGGCACTTAGAGCATTTTTCGATCATGTTGCATCGTAGCCAGCGGCGACGAGATAGTTTTGACATTCCTGTGGTGAGAAGCGTTTGAGGGCATTTGCGATAGCCTGCCAGAGATCGGGCATGGTGCGTGCGGCCGCGGCGCGCAACAGCGCCTTCA
>JAFKKM010000069.1 GCA_017305555.1 Hyphomicrobiales bacterium
TGGAACGCGGTGCTGGAACAGACCTCGCTGAAGCCGGGCGAGAAAGCCGCGTTCCGCTCGCGGCTGGCCGCGCCGCCGCCGGAAGGGCGTCACATCGATGTGCGCTTCTTCAATCGACACGACCTCGCCGCAGGCAGCATGTAATGCTTTCTCTTGACGCGTTTTCCTGACGCGAACCGGTAACCACTTCGCTTGGAAACGCTATAGAAATGCAGATCGAACCAAGAGACTCCGTTATGCCGCGCGTGCTGATCGCCGACGATGAAGACTCGATGCGCTCTCTCGTCGCCCGCGCCATCGCCATGGACGGTCACCAGACCGTCACCGCCGAGGATGGCGCCGAGGCGTTGGAGATTCTCACGCGCGAAGAAGGCGCGTTCGACCTGCTGCTCACCGATATCAAGATGCCGGTGATGGACGGCATTGCGCTGGCACTGACGGTCGCGCGCGACTTTCCCGATCTCACCGTGCTGCTGATGACCGGCTTCGCCGATCAGCGCGAACGCGCCTCCAACCTCAGCGCCATTGTGTATGACGTTGTTACCAAGCCCTTCTCGGTCAACGACATCCGCGCGGCGGTCAACAATGCGCTGGCGTCGCGCAAGGGCACGGCTTAGATTCCATGTGTCGTCCCTGCGCAGGCAGGGACCCATAACCCCCGGCGCTCGCAGTTAGAAGCTTTCCGCTTTTGATGGGATCATCCGCCGTCATGCGCGGACCTGATCCGCGCATCCATCTTCTTCAAGAACGATAGATTGCCGGGTCAAGCCCGGCAATGACGTTTCCGTCTAACGGGAAACGCTCCAGCGCGATGGTCCGGCAAAATGACGCACGCCACCCGCACCATAAGCGACACGGCGTATGGGTCCGTGCCTGCGCAGGGACGACGCTGAGGAAAGACGACGCAGAGAAAACCGGCGACCTCTCAATAATCCTTCAGCAGCCGCTCGATGTAGTCGAGTTCGATCTGCGGCCGCGATGGATCGGCGAGGCGGCGGCGCAACTCTTCGAGGATGCGACGCACGCGCTGCACGTCGATCTCGCCGGGGATTTTCACCGACAGGTCGTCGCCGAGTTCACGTCCGCGCAGCGGACGCCCCAAAGGATCGGTGCGATTGCCGCCGCTCTGTTGGCGGCCGAGACGATCGCCGGGGCCGTTCTGTTGCCCCTCGCCGCCCTGCTGCATTGCCTGCGCCAGATCCTGCGCGCCCTTGCGCAACGCGTCGAGCGCGCGGCCCTGCGAATCCACCGCACCGTCGGCATTGCCGTCGCCAAGCTGGCCGTCGGCATCGCCCATCGCCGAATCGGCGGAGCCGAGGCCACCCTCGCCATCGCCGGGCTCGCCTTGCTGGCCCTGTCCCTGCTGACCCTGTTGGCCCGGCTGCATTCCCTGCTGCGCCAATTGTTCCTGCAACTTGCGCAGCCGTTCGCGCAACGCCTGCTGATCCTGTTGCAGGCCGTTCATGGCGTCGCGATTGCCCTGTTGGCCGCGCTGCCGGTCGCGCCGCGAATCCTGACCTTCCTTGAAAGTCTTGTCGCGCAATTGCTGCTGCTTGCGGATCATGTCGCCGAGTTCGTTGAGCGACTGCTGCATGTCGCCGTCGCCGCCCTGCCCGGGCCGCGCCATCTGCAAGTTCTCGAGCATCTGCGCCAGCTGATCGAGCAACTGCTTGGCGGCGTCCTTGTCGCCGGAGCGCGACAGCCGCTCCATGCGCTCGATCATGCTGTCGAGATCCTGCTGCCGCATGGTGCGGGTGTTGGGATCGAGCGGGCGCGCCAGTTGCTGCGGATTGTTGCGCAGCCGCTCGGCGAGTTGTTGCAAAAACTTGTCGAGCGCCGCGCGCAGATTCTCGGTGAGCTTCTTGATTTCCTCGTCGCTGGCGCCGCGCTCCAAGGCCTGCTTCAAGGCGTCCTGTGCCGCGCGCAGCGCCTTGTCGACGTCGGTGATGTCGCTGTCCTCGATCGACACTGCGAGCGCCCACAGACTTGCCACCACTTCGCGCAGCGCATCGTCGGTGTTCGCGCGCGCAGCCTGCCGCGCCACCGAGCGCAGGCCGAGATATTGCCCGGCATCCGGCGTGAAGGCTTCCGGCGCGATCAGCAGCGCCTTCAGCGCGACCTCCACCAGCGGCGCCTGATTGGCGTCGAGCGCCAGATTGCGGCGCTGCTCGATCAGCGCGCGCGCCAACGGCTTGGTGAACACCCGCTCCGGCAGCCGCATCGCGTAGGCTTCGCTATGCCCTTCGTTGCCGGCCTCGTCGCGCGCGGTCAGCGTCATCGTCATCTCGGCGCCGGCGTAAGGGTCTTCGCCGAAATCCTTGGCGGTCTGGCCGACGCCCTTCCGGGTCCGCGCATTCGGCAGCGCCAGCGCCAGTTGCGGCGGATCGAACAGCGGCCGCGCCGTCGTCGCCGCGCCACCCGCCGACGAATTGTCCGCGCGCACGGCGAAATGCGCGTGGGCTTCGGTGACGCCGTAATCGTCGTCGATCTGATAGGTCAGTTGCAGCGAGCCGCGCGCCTGCCGCTCCGGGTCTTTGGCGAGCGCGATGGTCGGCGGCCGGTCGGGCACCGCGGTGAAGGCCCAGCGCGGTTGCCCCGAAGGCGCTCGGACCTGCGCCGTGCCGTCGCCCGTGATGGTGAAATGACGTTCGCTGGTGCCCTGCGGCGCATCGGCGGCGGGCGGCGCTTCGGTGACGCCGCCGGCAACGGCGACATCGAGACTGCCGCCGCTGGACCGAACGATCAGGGTGCTGCCAGCCGGCACCGACATCGGCTTACCTTCGGCCGTGGCGGCATCCTTATTGGCGGCGGAGAGAATGACCGGCGGCTTGCCGGTGTAGAGCGGCGGCGTCACCCAGGCATCGACGCGGACATTGGCCGGCGCCAGCATTCCGTTCCAGTCGAACGCCGCGGCCAGCCGCGCGGTGCGGTCGCCGCCGGCGGCGACGTAGGTGGCAAGCATCAAGAGCACCACCAGCGCGCGCAACGCCCATGGATCGTGTAGCGCCAATCGCGGCGACGGCAGGCCGGCACGAATCCGTTTCAGCGAAGCCAGCGTGCGTTGCCGCTGCGCCTGCCACAGCGCCAGCGCCACCGGGTCCTGCGATGACACCGTATCGGCCAGCGCCGTCACCGGGCGATGACGGACTCCGCTGCCGAAATCGAGCCGGCGCAACGCCTCGTCGCGACGCGGCCAGCGGAACCGGACTAGCGGCACCAGCGCCGCGAGGCCCAGCACCGCGAACAACCCGAGCCCGACGATCCGTGCGACAAACGGTAGCGCCAGCCACAGACCGGCCCAGGACACCGCCAGGAACAGCCCGATCACACAGAGGATGCGCGCCGCGTGCGGCCAGCCGCGCTCCCAGGCCAGTGCCCAGGTCGCGCGCTTTACCGCCTGTTCCAACACGGCATTCGCGGGCGGCCGCGCGGACGTCGCGGCTTCGCGAAGCGGGTCGGACGGATCAGGTGCGGCGGCGCTCAATCAATTCTCCGGCGAATTTCGAAGAAAGCATCAGCACCCTAGCACAACGGCGGCATTGAGGCACGGTTCGCGCACGGCGCCGCGCTCGAACCTGCATGACACGACAACGTGACGAGACAGGGTTCGGATCACAACCAGGGCGCGGGCGTGTCCATCGCGATCAACTGATCGACGTCGATGCGCGGGCGTACCACGGCATACTGATCGTCCTTGACCAGCACCTCGGGCACCAGCGGCCGGGTGTTGTAGGTGCCGGCCTGCACCGCGCCGTAAGCGCCTGCGGTCATGATCGCGAGAAGATCGCCCGCCTTCGGCTCCGGCAGGGTGCGGCCGAGCGCGAGATAATCGCCGGTCTCGCACACCGGGCCGACCACGTCGGCCACGAGCACCGGCGCGTCGGGGGCTGCGGCGCGCACCGGCATGATCTGGTGATAGGCCTCGTACAAGGTCGGGCGGATCAGGTCGTTCATCGCGGCATCGATGATGACGAAGTTACGGACGTCGCCACGCTTCACATAGATCACGCGCGTGACGAGAATACCGGCATTGCCGACGATCATGCGGCCCGGCTCGAACATCAGCGTGCAGCCGAGATTGTGCGTGACCCGCTTGACCATCGCGGCATAGGCCAGCGGCTCCGGCGGCGCGGCGCGATCCTCGTAGTAGGGCACGCCGAGCCCGCCGCCGAAATCGACGTGCGAAATCGTATGGCCGTCGCCGCGCAACACAGTGACGAACTCCGCCAGCAGACGGAACGCCGCTTCCATCGGCCCGAGATCGGTGATCTGGCTGCCGATATGCATGTCGACGCCGCTGACCGCGATGCCGGGCAGCTTCGCCGCCTTGGCGTAGACCTCTCGCGCACGCGCGATGGGAATACCGAACTTGTTTTCGGATTTGCCGGTGGAAATTTTCGCGTGCGTGCCGGAATCGACGTCGGGATTGACGCGGATCGAGATGTGCGCGGTGTGCCCCATCTGCGACGCCACCTGCGACAGCAATTCCAGTTCGGGCTCGGATTCGATGTTGATGCAGCGAATGCCGTGCGACACCGCGAGCCGCAATTCGTCCGCCGTCTTGCCGACGCCGGAAAACAGAATCTTGTCGGCCGGAATACCCGCCGCCAGCGCGCGCTTGAGTTCGCCGCCGGACACGACATCGGCGCCCGCGCCCAGCTTCGCCAGCGTGCGCAGCACCGACTGATTCGAATTGGCCTTCATCGCGTAGCAGACCAGATGGTCGGTGCCGGCGAAGGCTTCGGTGAAGACGCGGTAATGCCGTTCCAGCGTCGCCGTCGAATAGCAATAGAACGGCGTTCCGACCGCGTCCGCGACCGCGGACAGGTTCACGGCTTCGGCGTGCAGCACGCCGTCGCGATAGTCGAAATGGCGCATGGGCGCTTAGTCCAGAATCGGATCGAGAACGAACGACCGTTTGCGGCCCTTCGCCGCCGCCGGCTCCCGGTTCTGTTCGGCCGTCGGATTGAACACGCTGCCCGGCTCCGCAGGCGCGGCATCCTGCGACGCGGTCGGCTGCGGCGCGCTGGGCGGCAGGTCGAGCGGGCCTTTACGCCCGCAACCGGCCAGCGCCAGCGTCGCGGCGGTCAACAGAATCACGGCCCATCGGGACGAGACCGGGCTTGATATGCGGCTCACAGCAGAGTTCCCCAAAAATGCGGCGTCACCATACAAAGATTGAACGGCGCTGGCGAGCCCCGCCACGGCGGGAAATTTCGCCGAATTATCGCGCACGGCCCGATTTTTGCTCTTTTTCCAAGCGTTTGAGCCAGGCCTTGGCTTGCGCGCGGACGTTCTTCGGCGCGGTGCCGCCATAGCTGACGCGGCTTTTCACCGAGGCCTCCACCGAGAGCACGTCGAGCACCGCCGCCGTGATCTTCGGCTCAATCGCCTGCATCGCCTTCAGGGGTAATTCGTGCAGCGCCACGCCCTGTTTGGCGGCGAGTCCGACGATGCGCCCGGTGACGTGATGCGCGTCGCGGAACGGCATCTTCAGGGTGCGCACCAGCCAGTCGGCGAGATCGGTGGCGGTGGCGTAGCCCTCGCCCGCCGCGAGTTTCATGCGCGCTTCATCGGGCACCAGATCGCGCACCATGCCGGCGATGGCGCGGATCGCCAGCGAGATCGCGGCGAACCCTTCCATCGCGCCTTCCTTGTCTTCCTGCATGTCCTTTTGATAGGCGAGCGGGAGGCCCTTCATCACGATCAGCAGCGCGTTGAGCGAACCGATGACGCGGCCGGTCTTGGCGCGCACCAGTTCAGCGGCGTCGGGATTGCGCTTCTGCGGCATGATCGAGGAGCCGCTGGTGAACTTGTCGGAGAGCCGCACCAGACCAACCAGCGGCGAGGTCCAGATCACGATCTCTTCCGCGATCCGCGACAGATGTACCGACGCAATCGCCGAAGCTGACAATGTCTCCAGCACGAAATCGCGATCGGATACCGCATCGAGCGAGTTGGCCATCGGGCGGTCGAAGCCCAGCGCCGTGGCGGTCGCGTGACGATCGATCGGGAACGAGGTACCGGCCAACGCCGCCGCGCCGAGGGGGCTTTCGTTGAGCCGCTTGCGCGCATCACCGAAACGACCGCGATCGCGCGCCGTCATCTCGACATAGGCGAGGAGGTGATGACCGAACGTCACCGGCTGCGCCGTCTGCAAATGCGTAAAGCCGGGCATCACGGTGTCGGCGTGTTCGAGCGCGCGCTCGGCCAGCGCCTGCTGCAAATTGGCCAAGGCCGCGTCGATGGCGTCGATGGTATCGCGCACGAACAGCCGGAAATCCGTCGCCACCTGATCGTTGCGTGAGCGCGCGGTATGCAACCGCCCCGCCGCCGGGCCGATCAATTCGCTCAAGCGGCTCTCGACATTCATGTGAATGTCTTCGAGCGCGCGCTTGAAGGTGAATTTGTCCGCCGCGATCTCTGACAAAATCGTGTCTAGACCTTTTGCGATGTTTTTTGCATCACTCGCGGTGATAATGCCCTGCGCGGCAAGCATGGCGGCGTGCGCCTTGGATGCGGCGATATCCTGCGCGTAAAGGTGGCGATCGACGTCGATGGAGACGTTGATTTCCTCCATGATCGCGTCGGGTCCGTCCTCGAACCTGCCGCCCCACATCTTGTTGCTCATGCTATTCCGCTCGATTTGTCCGGCGCGGGCGGGATCAGCGATTCCGCTTTACGACCGATTTCCCGTATAAGCCCCTGCATAACCGCATCACCCCCCGGATGACAAACGATATGCCTGACAATCCGCCTGCCCGCCCTGCCGCCCGCCGCCTGCCGCTGCTTCTCAGCGCGATCGCGGCCGGGGCTATCGTCGGCTACGGCATCGTCACCCAGTGGAACGCCATGCAGCAGAAAGCGGGCGGCGACCCGGATTGCGCGCCCGCGATGACCGTGGCGAAGAAAGTCGCCCCGTTGGCGACCGGCGAAGTGGCGGCGCTGACCATGGTGCAGAAGCCGATGAAGATGCCCGATCTGGCTTTTGAGGACGGCCAGGGCAACCTGAAAAAGCTCTCGGACTGGCGCGGCAAGACCGTGCTGCTCAACCTGTGGGCGACATGGTGCGTCCCCTGCCGCAAGGAAATGCCGGCGCTGGAACGGCTGGAAGCCAAGCTCGGCGGCGACAAGTTCCAGGTGGTCGCCGTCAACATCGACACCCGCGACCTCGAGAAGCCGAAAGCCTTCCTCAAGGACGCCAACCTGACCCACCTTGGCAATTTCTCCGATGCCAAGGCCAAGGTGTTCCAGGACCTCAAGAGCATCGGCCTCGCGCTCGGGATGCCGACCTCGGTGCTGATCGACGGCAAGGGCTGCCAGATCGGCAACATGGCCGGCCCCGCCGAATGGGACAGCGAGGACGCCATCAAGCTGATCCAGGCGACGATCGCGCAGTAAGTCAGCGTCGGCTCTCCCCCGATTTCCGTCATTGCGAGCGAAGCGAAGCAATCCAGCCTTTCATTAGGAGGGCTCGATTGCTTCGTCGCTTGCGCTCCTCGCAATGACGGACAGGTCTTGACGCCCGGCACCGCGCGCCTATACTTAACCATATGGTTTACTATCCATCCGATCCGCTCGACCGCACCTTCGCCGCGCTGGCGGACCCGACCCGCCGTGCGCTGCTGGCGCAACTGCAAAGCCGCGACGGCGTTACCGTGAGCGAACTGGCGAGGCCGTTCGCGATGTCGCTGCCGGCGGTGATGAAACATCTCGACGTGCTGTCGGACGCCGGCCTGATCGCGCGCAGCAAGGTCGGACGCGCGGTGACCTGCCGCCTGACCGCCGGCCCGATGGAAGACGCCATGCAGTGGCTCAATCGCTATCAGCGGTTCTGGACCGAACAACTCGACCGTCTCGCTGCCTTTGTGGAGGACGACGCGTGCTCACCCAACCCAGCCTCACCCTCAATCGCCGGATCAATGCGACGCCCGAAAAAGTCTTCGCGGCGTGGATCGATCCCGAAAAAATAGTCCGCTGGTTCGGCCCGGCGCACACCATCGACGGCTCCGTGCAGGCGGAGATGGACGTGCGCGTCGGCGGCCGCTTCCGCATCAGCTTCAAGACCAACGACGGCGAATTCCATCAGGTCGGTGGAGATTATCGCGAAGTCACACCGCCGCAACGGCTGGTGTTCAGTTGGGCGTGGCACTCCACGCCGGAGCGCGAGTCGCTTGTCACCGTGACCTTGCGGCCGGACGGTGACGGCACGCTCTTATCGCTCAACCACGGACAGTTCTTCGACGAGGCCGCGCGCGACGGCCACGAACGCGGCTGGACCGGTACGCTCGATAAACTTGAGAAGATGTTCGCCTGATATCGAACCGAAGGAGACCGACATGAAGATTTTCTATGCGGAAACCATCAACCCGCGCAAAGTTTGCGCCGTCGCCCGTTATCTCGATCTGCCAGTCGACTTCGTCCCCGTCGATTTGAGCAAGGGCGAGCACCGGACGCCGGAGTATCTCGCCATCAATCCCAACGGCAAAGTGCCAGCGCTCGAGGACGGCGACACAAGGCTATGGGAAGCCAACGCCATCATGTGTCATCTCGCCCGTGCCGCGAAATCGGATTTGTGGCCGGACGGCGCGCAGCAGGAGGATGTGCTGCGCTGGCTGAGCTGGAACTCGGAGCACTTCTCGCGCCATGCCGGAACGCTCTACTTCAATTACATCATCAAACCGGCGCTCGGTCTCGGCGCTCCCGACGATGCGGCGGTGAAGGAAGCCACCGGCTTCGTCCGGCGGTTCGGCGCGGTGCTCAACGATCATCTGCGCGGCCGCAAGTATCTGCTCGGCGACACGCTGACGATTGCCGATTTCGCCACCGCGATCACGCTGCCCTATGCCGCGAGAGCGAAAATTCCCGTCGATGAATTTCCCGAGATCGTGCGCTGGCACGCGCGGCTCAACGAGCTTCCGGCCTGGCGCGAGCCGTTCCCGAAACAGCAGATACAAGCCGCCTGAGCCACCCGAATGTGTGGAGTTCGTCATGCAACAGCATAATATCGTGTCCCGAAACGAATGGCTTGCCGCGCGCAAGACGCATCTGGCGCGCGAGAAGGAACTGACGCACCTGCGCGACGCTGTCAGCGCGGAGCGTCGCGCACTGCCGTGGATGAAGGTCGAGAAAACCTATCTTTTCGATTCATCGACCGGCCCGAAATCACTCGACGATCTGTTCGGCGACAAAAGCCAATTGATCATCAATCATTTCATGCTGGCGCCGGGCTGGAAAGAAGGCTGCGTCGGCTGCTCGTTCGGCGCCGACCATGTCGAAGGCACGCTGGTGCATCTGGCGCAGCGTGACGTGGCCTACGTCGCGGTGTCGCGCGCGCCGCTGGCAGAGATCGAAACCTATAAACAGCGCATGGGCTGGCACTTCGATTGGGTGTCGTCGTTCGGCAACGATTTCAACTACGACTTTCATGTCTCCTTCACACCGGACCAGCTCGCCGCCCGCAACGCCGAATACAATTATCAGATGATCGATCCCGGCATCGAGGAACTGCCCGGCTACAGCGTGTTCGCGAAGAACGAAACGGGAGAGGTATTCCACACCTACTCCGCTTTCGCGCGCGGCGGGGAAGCACTGCTCGGCACTTATGTCCTGCTCGACATGACGCCGAAGGGACGCGACGAGACCCTCAACGGCAATCTGACCGACTGGGTCAAGCGCCACGACGAATATGCCGCCACCGGCAAACCCGGCACCTGTTGCCATTCCTGATCACAACCGAAAGGACGCCTCATGCAGTATGTCGACGGCTTCATCGTTCCGGTGCCGAAAAAGAATCTCAAGGCCTATCGCGCGCTGGCACGCACGGCCGCAAAGGTCTGGCAGGAATACGGCGCGCTGGATTATCGCGAATGCGTCGCCGAGGACGTGAAGGTCGGCAAGTGGACCTCGTTTCCGCGCAGCGTGAAGCTGAAGCCGGGCGAGACCGTGATCTTCTCATGGATCACCTACAAGTCGCGCAAACATCGCGACAGGGTCAATGCCAAGGTGATGAAAGATCCACGTATCGCCAATATGGACCCGAAGACCATCCCGTTCGATGGCAAGCGGATGATCTACGGCGGTTTCGAAACCTTCGTCAAACTGTAAGCCCGCATTCATCGCAGTCCCGGAGCAAAGCAATGACCGAGCATGGCAACTTCCACTGGAATGAATTCGTCACCCGCGACCCGGAAGGCTTCAAGGCATTTTACGCCAAGACGGTGGGCTGGACCTACGAAGCGCAGAACCAACCCACCGGCGAATGCTATTGGCTCATCTTCGCCAACGGCAGGCCTGTTGGCGGAATCTTTCCGACCAACCAGCCCGGCCTTGAAGGCATTCCCGATGGGTGGATGCCGTATCTCGCGGTCGACGACATCGATGCGCGCGTGGAGAAAGCCGTGGCCGCCGGCGCGCAGTTGATGAAGCCGATCTTCGAGATTCCAGACGTCGGCAGGATGGCGATCCTGATGCAGCCGGGCGGCGTCGGTGTCGGCTGGATCACGCCGGCGCAGGGCGAGTGCGGGCAGTCGAGATGAACCGCGCAAGTCTGTGATCAGGTATGTAATCAGGGTTCGAGATGGTCGTCGGCGCATCGCGCCATTCGGGAGGAGCACTCGTCATGACGCCGCACGGCCACTTCAACTGGAACGAACTCGTCACGCGCGACGCCGAACGGGTCAAGCGCTTCTATCAAGAGCAGATCGGCTGGAGCTACGAAGGGCGCCCGATGCCCGGCGGCGGAACCTATTGGGTCGCGACGATGGATGGCACTCCGGTCGCTGGTATCTATGAAGTCTCCGGCCCGGAGTTCGCCGCGATGCCGGACAACTGGATGCCTTACCTTGCGGTCGACGATGTCGATGCGCGGGTGGCAAAGGCGGTGGCAGCGGGCGTGAAACTGGTGAAGCCGATCTTCGAGATTCCCGATGTCGGGCGGCTCGCCGTCCTGATACTGCCGGGCGGTGCGTCGATGGGCTGGATCACGCCGGCATCAAGCCAAGGCTGAACAAGAGTCCTGAACAAGACGTCCGCAACGTCGTCTCGTCCGTCCCCCAATTTGTCAGGGATATCCAACATGACCTCGATCACGCCGTTTCTCTGGTTCGACAACAACGTTCCGGAGGCAGTCGCCTTCTACAAATCGGTGTTTCCCAACGCCAGCGTCGAAGTCGTCAACGACTTCATGGCGACCTTCGAACTCGAGGGACAGCGGTTCAACGCCCTCAACGGCGGACCGAAGTTCAAGTTCAACGAAGCGGTCTCGTTCTTCATCAGCGTCGAGACCCAGGATGAAGTGGATTACTTCTGGACGCGGCTCACCGCCGATGGCGGCGAGGAATCGCAGTGCGGTTGGCTCAAGGATAAATTCGGCCTGTCATGGCAGGTGGTGCCGACCATTCTCGGCCGCCGTCTCGGCGATCCCGATCGTCAAAAGGCCAATCGCGCCATGCAGGCGATGCTGAAAATGCGAAAGATCGTCATCGCCGATATCGAGAAAGCCTTTTCAGGCTGAGATGTCGACGTTGCCGCCGATGCCCGGCGCGTTGTTGGCCGCCGGCGTAGTCTGCGCGGGTGCCAGCAGTTGCAGCACCTGAGCCTGCGCGTCGAGATTCATCTTCAACACCCGCGTCGCGACCTGCGATTGCGTGTTTGACGCCATCATGCCGACCGCTGCTGTAACGAGACTCATATCCATACGCACAACTCCACGCCCCGTTCTAGAGGACGGAGGTTAACGAAATCTGGCCGGGAACGTCATTGCGAGGAGCGTCAGCGACGAAGCAATCCAGTCCTTGCTTGTAGCCGTCTGGATTGCTTCGCTACGCTCGCAATGACGAAAATGAATGCTGCGGAACGGCCGCGGCCGTCAGCGCGTCGGAACCGGCTTGTCGCCGCGATAGTCGTAGAAGCCGCGCTGCGTCTTGCGGCCGAGCCAGCCGGCCTCGACATATTTCACCAGCAGCGGGCACGGCCGGTACTTCGAATCCGACAGCCCCTCGTGCAGCACCTGCATGATCGACAGGCAGGTATCGAGACCGATGAAGTCGGCCAGCTCCAGCGGCCCCATCGGATGATGTGCGCCGAGTTTCATCGCCGCGTCGATGGCCTCGACGTTGCCGACGCCTTCATACAGCGTGTAGATCGCCTCGTTGATCATCGGCAGCAGGATGCGGTTGACGATGAAGGCCGGGAAATCCTCCGACACCGCGATCTGCTTGCCGAGCGAGGTGACGAATTCGCGCGCAGCTTCGAACGTGGCGTCGTCGGTGGCGATGCCGCGCACCAGTTCGACCAGTTCCATCAGCGGCACCGGATTCATGAAATGAATGCCGATGAAGCGCTCCGGCCGGTCGGTCGACGCCGCGAGCCGCGTGATCGAGATCGACGAGGTATCGGAGCCGATGATCGCCTCGGGCTTCAGGATCGCGCACAGATCCTGAAAAATCTTGCGCTTGACGTCTTCCTTCTCGATCGCGGTTTCGATCACCAGATCGCAATCCGCCAGACCGTCGAGGCTTTCGTTGGCTTCGATGCGACTCAGCGCCTTCTTGTGCGCGGCCTCGGTGATGACGTTCTTGGCGGCCTGCCGGGTAAGGTTGCCGTTGATGGTGGCCATCGCCGACTTCAAACGATCCGGCGAGACGTCATGAAGCGCCACGTCATATCCGGCCAGCGCAGCGACATGTGCGATGCCATTGCCCATCTGGCCCGAACCGATCACGCCGACCTTCTTGATCATCACCGCCATCTCGTTCTTTTTGCCGAAGTGCGAGCAGGGCAACCTCGCCCTGCCCCATTCTGGCATAAACGTTGGCCGGAGTCCGCTCCGGCCAACCTATGCTTTGGACTTAGCGGCCCGCCTTAGCCAGTTCGTCGGTCAGTTCGGGCACGGCCTGATACAGATCCGCAACCAAACCGTAATCGGCGACCTGGAAGATTGGCGCGTCCTCGTCCTTGTTGATCGCGACGATCACCTTGGAGTCCTTCATGCCGGCGAGATGCTGGATCGCACCGGAAATGCCGATGGCGATGTAAAGCTCCGGCGCCACCACCTTGCCGGTCTGTCCGACCTGCCAGTCGTTCGGCGCGTAGCCTGCGTCGACCGCCGCGCGCGAGGCACCGACGCCGGCACCGAGCTTGTCGGCCAGCGGCTCGATGTACTTGGCAAAGTTCTCGCGGCTCTGCATCGCACGACCACCGGAGACGATGATCTTGGCCGAGGTCAGCTCCGGACGATCGCTCTTGGCGACTTCCTCGCCGACGAAGCTCGACAGAGCCGGATCGGCCACAGCCGCGACGTTCTCCACCGCCGCGCTGCCGCCATCGCCTGCCGCGGCGAAGGTCGAGGTGCGCACCGTGATGACCTTCTTGGCGTCCTTCGACTTCACGGTCTGGATCGCGTTGCCGGCGTAGATCGGCCGCTCGTAAGTGTCGGGCGCGACCACCTTGATGATCTCCGATACCTGCATGACGTCGAGCAGCGCTGCGACGCGCGGCATCACGTTCTTGAAGCGCGAGGTCGCGGGCGCGACGAAGGCATCGTAGTTCGGCGCCAGCGAAACGATCAGCGCGGCCAGCGGCTCCGCCAGATCGTGCGCGTAAGCCGCACCGTCGGCCAGCAGCACCTTGGTGACGCCGTTGAGCTTGGCAGCCGCATCCGCAGCCGCCTTGGCGTTCTCGCCGGCGACCAGCACATGCACCTCGGCGCCGAGGGCGGCGGCAGCGGTGAGCGCCTTGTTGGTGGCGTCCTTGAGCGAATTGTTGTCGTGTTCGGCAATCAGCAGCGTGGTCATCAGATCACCCCGGCTTCGTTCTTGAGTTTCGAGACCAGCTCAGCGACGTCCTTCACCTTGACGCCAGCCTTGCGGCCACCGGGTTCCGTCGTCTTGAGCACTTCGAGACGCGGCGCGAGATCGACGCCGTAATCCGCGGCGGTCTTGTCGGCGATCGGCTTCTTCTTCGCCTTCATGATGTTCGGCAGCGAAGCGTAACGCGGTTCGTTGAGGCGCAGGTCGGTGGTGACGATCGAGGGGCCCTTCAACTTCACCGTCTGCAAGCCGCCGTCGATTTCGCGGGTCACCTTGAAGTCGCTTCCTTCGACCTCGAGCTTGGAGGCGAAGGTCGCCTGCGACCAGCCGAGCAGCGCGGCCAGCATCTGGCCGGTCTGGTTCGAATCGTCGTCGATCGCCTGCTTGCCGAGAATGACGAGGCCCGGCTTCTCTTCGTCGACCACGGCCTTGAGCAGCTTGGCAACCGCGAGCGGCTCGACGGTGCCTTCGGCCTTGATCAGGATGCCGCGGTCGGCGCCCATGGCGAGGCCGGTGCGGATGGTTTCCGACGCCTGCGCAGGGCCGATCGACACCACCACCACCTCGGTCGCCTTGCCCGCCTCTTTCAGGCGAAGGGCTTCCTCGACCGCGATCTCGTCGAATGGATTCATCGACATCTTGACGTTGGCGAGCTCAACGCCAGACCCGTCGCTCTTGACGCGGACCTTGACGTTGTAATCAACCACGCGCTTGACCGGCACCAGAACCTTCATCGATCCTCTTTCGTGTTGAGTTTGATTGTTCGGCTTTGCAATATAAGCTTGGCGCGGAACCTAGATCGCCCGCCAATCGCGGTCAACCGGGCTGAAAAGCGGCCATAAATCCCGGTTCCAACGATCCCGTTCGCATTCCGCTCAGCGGTTTTGTCCAGGCACCCAGAGCACGTCGCCGGCCCCGTTGCCGTTGACGGCGCGGGCCGCCACGAACAGGAAATCCGACAGCCGGTTCATGTAATGAATCACCGCCGGGCTGACCTTCTCATTCGGCTGCGCCGCGAGTTCCACGATCATCCGCTCCGCCCGGCGGCACACCGTGCGCGCCAGATGAAGGTAAGCGGCTGCCGCCACGCCGCCCGGCAGAATGAACGATGTCAGCGGTGCCAGCTTGGCGTTCAGCGTATCGATGTCGTGCTCCAGCCGCTCGACCTGACCTGTCACCACCCGCAACCGCTCGGCCTTGCCCTCGCGCTCCGGCACCGCCAGATCGGCGCCGAGATCGAACAGGTCGTTCTGGATCCGGCCCAGCATGGCGTCGAGGTCGGGCGCGTCAGCCATGTGCAGCCGGACGACGCCGAGCACGGCATTGGTTTCGTCGGTGGTTCCGTAGGCCGCGACCCGCAGATCGTACTTGGCGCGGCGTTCGCCGCTGCCGAGCGCCGTAGTGCCGTCGTCACCGGTGCGGGTGTAGATGCGGTTGAGCGTGACCATGATCGACCTTTACGCGGTTTAGCGCCCCAGCGCCCAGACTGCCGCCATGGCGATGACAATCGCCACGAACTGCAACAGCACCCGCATCTGCATCAGCTTCTGCGAACGATTGGGCGAGCCGCCGCGCATCATGTTGAGCAGGCCGAGCAGCAGAACCACGGTCACCGAGATCAGCGCGATCGGCAGAAGAAAGCTTGAAAGGAAAGTCGTCATCGCCGTTCCATACACCCGCGCCACCGGCTCGCCAATGGCAGATTCTGCCCCGCAGAATGCAACGAACCGCCCGCTCGGCGGTTGCCGCTGGGCAGGCACCTTCCGGGGCGTTCCGCCCGCGTGACTGGCGGGCTTTCACGAAAATTCCTAAAGAAGGTATCGTCAGATTGCCGACGTCGATTCGAAGACCGGGGTGAGACGTGAAGCTGCTTCGCCGCCTCTCAGCGATCGGATTGGACGCCTTCTACACGTTCCTGGCCGATGACGGCTGGGCCATCGCCAGCCACATCGCGCTGTCGACCCTGATGGCGCTGTTTCCGTTCCTCATCGTGCTGACCTCGCTCGCCGGCTTTTTTGGCTCGAAGGATCTGGCCGATCAGTCCGCGCAACTGATGCTGCAGGTCCTGCCGCTGGAAGTGGCGAACACGCTTTCCAGCGAAATCCACGACGTGCTCACCACCACGCGCAGCGACGCGCTGACCATCGGCGCGGTGCTCGCGCTCTACTTCGCGTCGAACGGCGTCGAGAGCCTGCGGGTCGCACTCAACCGCGCCTATGCCGTCACCGAACAGCGCCGCTGGTACTGGCTGCGTCTGGAGTCGATCGGCTACACGCTGATCGCCGCCGCCACCGCGCTCTTGCTGGCGTTCCTGATCGTGCTCGGCCCGCTGATCCTCGAAACCGCGCGCCGCTACATTCCGTTGCTGGTCGAATCCAACGAGCGGATGCTGACGCTGACGCGCTACGGCATCGCCATTCCCGCGATGATCGTCGCGCTGTTCATCCTGCACGCGTGGCTGCCGGCGGGACGACGCAGCTTCGCGCAGATTTTGCCGGGCATCGTGTTCACGATGGTCGCCTCGCTGGTGGCGAGCATCGGCTTCGGCCTCTATCTCGCGCGCTTCGCCAGCAACTACGTGTCGATGTATGCCGGCCTCGCGTCGGTGATTATCGCACTGGTGTTCCTGTATTTCCTCGCGGCGATCTTCGTGCTCGGCGGCGAATTGAACGCCGCGATCATCAAGGCGCGGCGGCCGCGCGATGCCGCACGGCAAGCAGCGCCGTCGCCAGCGCGCGGGGAGACACCGGCTTGAGCAGGAAGGCGTCGGCGCCGGCCTTTCGCGCCAAAGCCTTGTCGGTGTCTTTTCCCGAGATGCCGATGATCGGAATGCCGCGCTGATCGGAGCGCAGCGCGCGGATACGCCGGATCGCCTCGATGCCGTCGATGCCCGGCAGCACCATATCCATCAGCACCGCATCGAACCCGCCTTGCGCCACCCGCTCGGCGGCAGCCTCGCCGCGCCCGACAAATTCGGCGTGATGACCGAGTTCAGTGAGGATCGCGTTGAGCACGACGCGGCCGAACGGATTGTCCTCGACGCTGAGAATGCGCAAGCCGCCGGCCGCTTCGGAGATATCGTCGAGGCCGTTCGAAGCTGCAACCGGCGCCTCCGCCGGCTTCAACATCACCGTCAGTGTGAAGACCGCGCCGCCGCCCCGACGGGATGCAACGACGATATCGCCGCCCATGGCGCGCGCCAGTTGCTTGACCGACGACAGCCCCAGCCCGGCGCCGCCGAAGCGCGCGGCAATGCCGACATTGGCCTGCGAGAACGGCCGGAACAGCCGCTTGATCTCGGCCATGCTCAGTCCGATGCCGCTGTCCGACACCGCAAACGTTGCGACGATTTTTCCCTTGGCAGCGCGCGCCACCGTCACCTTGAGGCCGACGTCGCCTTCCGACGTGAACTTCACCGCGTTGTCGACAAGGTTTTCCAGCGCCGCGCGCAGCCGCACCGGATCGCCGGTGACGAAGGCCGGCAGCCGATCCGAAATCCGCACGCGCGATTGCAGGCCCTTGGCAGCGGCGCGGCCGGTCAGCGAATCCCCGACGCTGCGCGCCACCGCGCGCAGATCGAAGAAATCCTGCCGCGCCTCCAGCCCGCCGCCCTTGGCGCGGCTGCGCGCTGCGTCGACGAACAGGGTCGCCAGCCCCGCGAGATGCTCCGCGCCGGCCTTGATGGTATCGACCCAGCGCCGCTCGCGCTCACCGAGATCGGAGGTCGCCAAAAGATCGCTGACCGCGAGAATCCCTGTCAGGGGCGTACGGACCTCATGAGCAAAGGCTGCCAGCGCCGCTTCGACCGACGCCGGGGAATCCGGGCTTGCGTTGCGACGCGCCGGCTTCTTCCCGCCGACCGCCTTCGATGCCGGGGCACGCTTCTTCACCGCCCGTTTGCCCGGCGTGCGTTTCCCTCGCGGTGCTCGTGATGTGAGCGCCATGATGTCCCCCAACCTGAGGCTTCATAGCATGGCGGGACAGGGCCGCACGAGCGGGCGGGCGGCGTTTTCAACCGCCGCGCTCACAGGCCGATGCGCCGCCGCACCTCGCCCGGCGTGACGCCCTCGACGCGCAACTCCCGCAAACCGGTCGCCCGGGTCGATTTGGACAACTTCGCGCCGGCGGCATCCCTTAGCAGAGCGTGGTGGCGGTAGCGTGGCGCGGGCAGATCGAGCAGCCGCTGCAACAGCCGATGGACGCTGGTGGCCCAGAACAGGTCCTGCCCACGCACCACATCCGTTACCCCCTGTAACGCATCGTCCAGCACCACCGCGAGGTGATAGCTCGCCGGCGTATCCTTGCGCGCAAGGATGACGTCGCCCCACGCCTCCGGCTGCGCCGCCACCCGGCCGGTTTCGCCGCTAGGTCCTGCGCCTTCCTCGGTCCAGTCGAGATCGCCGGCGCTTGCCAGCGCCGCCGCCATATCGAGCCGCAGCGCATAGGGCGCACCGGATGCCATCAGCGTCTCGCGCTCGCGGGCCGACAATCGCTTCGCCGTGCCGGGATAAAGCGACGCACCGTCGGGATCGCGCGGCCATGGCGTATTGGCATCACGCTCCGCAACCATCCGGGCGATCTCGGCGCGGCTTTCGAAGCTCGGATAGATCAGTCCTTTCGCGGCAAGGCGATCCAGCGCCGCGCGATAGGAGGCGAAGTGTTCCGACTGCCGCCGCACCGGCGTCTCCCACGCCATGCCGAGCCAACGCAAATCCTCATAGATCGCGGCCTCGTATTCCGGCCGGCAGCGCGTCGCATCGATGTCCTCGATCCGCAACAGCAGCCGGCCCCCGGCCTGCCGGGCCAGATCGGCATTGAGCAGCGCGGAATAAGCGTGGCCGAGATGCAGGTAGCCGTTCGGACTCGGCGCGAAACGGAAAACGGGTGGCGGCATTGAACTCTTCCGTAGGACGTGGTCGTTTTAGGCTGCCATGACCATTCATCTCAACTCCCAGGACGATCTCGAAGAGGCGATGGCGCTGCTGGTCAAGCTCGACCCGCGCCTCGCGCCGATCTTGGAGCAGACCGGGATGCCGGCGCTGCGGCGGCGCGAGCCGGGCTTCAACGGCCTCGCCGCCATCGTCTGCGGCCAGCAACTCTCGACTGCCAGCGCCGCCGCGATCTGGGGCCGCGTCACCAAGGCCTACGATCCGTTCCATCACGACGCCATCCGCAAGGCTCGCGCCGATCGGCTCGGACGGCTCGGGCTGTCGGCGGCGAAGATCAAGACGCTGAAGGCCATCGCAACCGAGCTTGCCAGCGAACGCCTCAACCTCGACGTGCTGGCCGAGGAAGACGCCGACGCCGCGCACAACACGCTCACCGCGCTGCACGGCATCGGGCCGTGGACCGCCGACGTCTATCTCTTGTTCTGCCTCGGCCATGGCGACGCATGGCCGGCGGGTGACCTCGCGGTGCAGGAGGCAATCAAGATCGGACTCGGACTATCGACGCGGCCGACGGCGAAAGACATGATTCCGATCGCGGAACCGTGGCGGCCGGTGCGCGGCGCGGCGGCGCATCTGTGGTGGGCCTACTACAAGGTGATGAAGAAGCGCGAAGGCGTCATCGCCGGCTCGAAAGGCGATGCGGCGAAGCAAGCCGTTCCAAACGACGTTTCAAACAAAGTGCGTGTCGCAAAACCGACATCGACCAAGGCGAGACTCCCGGCAGCCAAAACATCGCGCGCCCGCAAACCACCGAAAGCCCGAACGTGACATCGAAACAATTCATCGTCGCCCGCGACGATCTTCAGCAAAGCCGTTTTGTCGAAGTGGCGCTTCCCGCCACCGACAATCTGCCCGTCGATGGCCTGCTGGTGAAAGTCGATCGCTTCGCCTTCACCGCCAACAACATCACCTATGCGATGCTGGGCGATCAGCTCAAATACTGGAGCCTGTTTCCCGCGCCGCACGGCTTCGGCAACATTCCGGTGTGGGGATTCGGCGACGTGATCGCCTCGCGCCATCCCACCATTCCCGAGGGCGAGCGGCTGTTCGGTTATTTCCCGATGGCCACGCATCTCATCATCGAGGCTGCCGACGTCGGCAAACGCGGACTGCGCGACGGCGCCGCGCATCGCCAGGATGTGGCGCCGGTCTACAACGCCTATACGCGCGTCGGTGGCGATGCTGCGTTCGCGGGACGCGCCGGCGATTATCAGGCGCTGCTGCGGCCGCTTTTCATGCTGTCGTTCATGGTCGATGATTTTCTTGCGGAGAACGCCTTCTTCGGCGCGCGCAGCGTGATGCTGTCGAGCGCATCGAGCAAGACCGCCTTCGGTCTCGCTCATCTATTTCATACGCAACGCAAGCCGATCCGCGTCATCGGCCTCACCTCGCGCGGCAATGCGGATTACGTGAGATCGCTCGGCTGCTATGACGACGTCGTGACTTACGACGACGTTGCGTCGCTCGCTACCGATCATCCCGCCGCTTATGTCGACATGGCGGGCAACGGCGATCTTCGCGCACAACTGCATCGGCATTTCGGTGACAAGCTGGTCTATAGCGGCCGCGTCGGGCTGACACATCAGGACGCGACCGACGGCAGCGAAAACCTGCCCGGCGCCAAGCCGACCTGGTTCTTCGCACCGGACCAGATTCGCAAGCGCGCCAAGGAATGGGGACCCGGCGGCATCGACACGCGCTTCGGGGCGGCATGGGCGAGCTTCGTGCCGATGCTGGACCGCTGGATCAACGTCACCGACAGCCGTGGCGCCGCCGCGGTTCAGCAGATCTATCTCGACACGCTGAACGGTCGCGTGAAGCCGGATCAGGCACACATGCTGTCGCTTGGCTAACGCGCCGCGCGGACCGCATGGGCGGAATGCCTTGCCGCCCTTTCGCCGACAGGCTCACGCGCTATAGTTTACCCGAAAACGCTGGCAAGGCGAACCCTCGGGGAAACATCCATGCTGGACAAGACAAAACCCGCTGCCGCGCTGGTTGAAGACTGGCTCGACCGGTTCGAGAGCGCTCTGTCGAATGCGAACGGCAACGAACTCGCCAAGCTGTTCCATGCCGAGAGTTATTGGCGCGACGTGCTGGCGCTGAGCTGGACCTTCACCACCGTCAACGGCCGCGACGCCATTGTCGCCGCGCTTGCCCCGCTCGCCTCGCGCCATGTCCCGCACGATATCCGTCTTGCGCCGGGACGCACCGCGCCGCGCATCGTGACGCGCGCCGGCACGCAATGCCTTGAGGCGATCTTCGAATTTGAAACTGCCGAAGGCCGCGGCAGCGGCGTGCTGCGCCTGATCCCAGATCACGAGGATCACAACACGCCGAAAGCCTGGACGCTGCTCACCGCGCTCGACGAACTGAAGGGCTTCGAGGAGCGCGACGGCCGCGCACTCTCCACCGGCACCGCCACCGCGCGCAATTTTCACGGGCCGAACTGGCTCGACAAACGCCGCGCCGCGCTCGCTTATCAAGACCGCGATCCCGACGTGCTGGTGATCGGCGGCGGCCAGGCCGGGCTCGCCATCGCCGCCCGCCTCACGCACCTTCAGATCGATACGCTGATCGTCGATCGCGAAGCGCGCATCGGCGACAACTGGCGCAAACGCTATCACGCACTGACGCTGCACAATCAGGTCCACGTCAATCACCTGCCCTACATGCCGTTTCCGCGGAACTGGCCGACCTACATTCCGAAGGACAAGCTCGCCAACTGGTTCGAGTCCTATGCCGAAAGCCTCGAACTCAATTTCTGGACCGGCACCGAATTCGAAGGCGGCAGCTACGATGACGCCACCGGCCGCTGGGCGGTGACGCTGCGCCGCGCCGACGGCACCGCGCGCGTCCTGCATCCGCACCACATCGTCATGGCCACCGGCGTCAGCGGCATTCCGAATCTTCCGGACATTCCGACGCTGCCGGAGTTCGCCGGCACCGTGTTGCATTCCAGCCAATACACCGACGGCGAAGCGTGGCGCGGCCGCCGCGCGCTGGTGATCGGCACCGGCAACAGCGGCCACGACATCGCGCAGGACCTGCACGCCAGCGGCGTCGACGTGACGCTGGTGCAGCGCAGCCCCACGCTGGTCACCAATGTCGAGCCCAGCGCGCAACTCGCCTACGCGCTTTACGACGAAGGCCCGCCGCTGGAGGACTGCGACCTGATCACCACGTCGACACCGCTGTCGCTCGCGCGCAAAAGTCATCAATTGATGACCGCGAAATCGAAGGAACTCGACAGCGACCTGCTGGCGGGGCTGGCGCGGGTCGGCTTCAAATACGATTTCGGCGAGGACGGCACCGGCTGGCAGTTCAAATACCTCACGCGCGGCGGCGGCTATTACTTCAACGTCGGCTGTTCCGATCTGGTGGCGGCGGGCGAGGTCGGCCTCGTTCAGTATGCCGAGATCGACGCTTTCGTGGCGGGCGGCGCGCGGATGCGGGACGGCGAAACCTTGCCCGCCGACCTGATCGTGCTGGCGACCGGCTACAAGGGCCAGGAACATCTGGTGCGCAAACTGTTCGGCGAGGCGACAGCCACCTGTGTCGGGCCGATCTGGGGCTTCGGCGACGGCCAGGAACTCCGCAACATGTACGTTCGCACGCCGCAACCCGGCCTGTGGTTCATCGCCGGCAGCCTGGCGCAATGCCGGATCAATTCGAAATATCTGGCGCTTCAAATCAAGGCCATCGAAGCCGGCCTGCTGCCACGGCAACAGCCATCCGCCGGCGGATAAGCCGCCAAAACCCTTCACAATGACGTCACGGAGCCTGTAGTATTCAGGCACAAGCTGCTTCGCAGCCATAATGGAGGCCGGGAGCGTTACTTGAACGCACATGTCTCACAAGGCGGTTGGCCGGTCCTGGTCCTCAATGCGGACTTCCGGCCGCTGAGTTACTATCCTCTCTCGCTGTGGTCGTGGCAGGACGCGATCAAGGCGGTGTTCCTGGACCGCGTCAATATCGTCGAGCACTACGATCACGCGGTGCATAGTCCATCCTTCGAGATGCAACTGCCGAGCGTCGTCTCGCTGAAATCCTTCGTCAAGCCGACCACGCATCCGGCGTTCACCCGCTTCAACGTCTTCCTGCGCGACAAGTTCTCCTGCCAGTATTGTTCCTCGCATGAGGACCTGACCTTCGATCACATCATTCCGCGCTCGAAGGGCGGGCAAACGACATGGGAGAATGTCGTCGCTGCCTGCTCGCCCTGCAATCTGCGCAAAGGCAACCTGACCACCGCGCAGGCCAATATGTATCCCCGGCAGACGCCGTTCGCGCCCACCGTGCATCAGCTCCACCGCAACAGCCGCCTGTTCCCGCCGAACTACCTGCACGAGAGCTGGCTCGACTACCTCTATTGGGACAGCGAACTCGATCCGTAGCGCTGCTGTTCGCGCATCGGGGATCGTAATCATGGCGAAGCTGCTATGAAGGGCTTCTCCGTGATTCTTTCTGCTGACACCGATGCCTGCCACCGCTCTCGAAATTCTCAAAACCGTCTATGGCTACGATGCGTTCCGCGGACCGCAGGCGCGCATCGTCGATCATGTCATCGCCGGCAACGACGCCTTCGTGCTGATGCCGACCGGCGGCGGCAAATCGCTGTGCTACCAGATCCCCGCCATCGTCCGGCCCGGCATGGGACTCGTCGTCTCGCCGCTATTGGCATTGATGGCCGATCAGGTCGCGGCCCTGCGGCAGGCGGGCGTGAGGGCCGCCGCCCTTAATTCGGACCTGCCGCTGGAGGAACGGCGCGCGCTGTGGCGCAATATTTATGCCGGCAATGTCGACCTGCTCTATGTCGCGCCGGAGACGCTGCTCCGCCAGGAGGTGCTGAATGGGCTCGGCCGCGCGCGGCTGTCGCTGATCGCCATCGACGAGGCGCATTGCCTGTCGCAATGGGGGCACGACTTCCGCCCCTCCTATCGCCAGCTCGATGCACTGGTCCGCCAGTTTCCCGACATCCCGCGCATGGCGCTGACGGCGACGGCCGACGAGCCGACGCGCGCGGAAATCCTGTCGCATCTCGACATTGCCGACAACTGCGCCTTCATCGCCGGCTTCGACCGCCCCAACATCCGCTATGCGATCGAGGAGAAGGACAATCCGCGCGCCCAGCTCAAGGCGTTCCTCAAGCGGCACGAGGGCGAGAGCGGCATCGTCTATTGCCTGTCGAAACGGAAGACCGAGGAAACCGCCGCCTGGCTGTGCGAGCAGGGCTACGACGCGCTTGCCTATCACGCCGGCATGGACAAGACGGCGCGCGAAGCCAACCAGATGCGCTTCCAGCGCGGCGAGGCCGTCGTCATGGTCGCGACCATCGCCTTCGGCATGGGCATCGACAAGCCGGACGTGCGCTTCGTCGCGCACATCGATCTGCCGGGCAGCATCGAGGCCTATTATCAGGAGACCGGCCGCGCCGGGCGCGACGGCCTGCCCTCCGACACGCTGATGCTTTACGGCCCCGACGACATCGCGTTGCGCAGCCGCTTCATCGAGCAATCGGACGCGCCCGACCAACGCAAGCGCATGGAGCGCCAGAAGCTCGACGCGCTGCTGGGCCTGGCCGAAACCGCGGGCTGCCGCCGGCAAGTGCTGCTGTCCTATTTCGGCGACCACAGCGAGCCGTGCGGCAATTGCGACACCTGCGCCGAACCGCCGGAATTGTTCGACGGCACCATCGCCGCGCAGAAGGCGCTGTCGTGCATCTACCGCACCGGCGAGCGCTTCGGGCAGGCGTATATCGTCGACGTGCTGCTCGGCGTCGAGAACGAACGCATCGCGCAGTTCGGCCACGACCGCCTTTCCACATTCGGCATCGGTACCGAGCACGACAACCGCGCATGGCGCGCGATCCTGCGCCAATTGATCGCGCTGCGCCTTATTGATGTTGACCTCGCCGGCCATGGCGGCCTGTCGATCGCATCCGCCGGCCGCGACTTCCTGCGCGACAGGCCGACATTGATGCTGCGCGTGCCGGCGCCCCCGCGCGCACGGCGCAGCAAGACCGCGCGCAGCACTGCGCCATCCGCCGTCACCGAGGCGGACCGCGACCTGTTCGAGGCGCTGCGCCGCAAGCGCACCGAACTGGCGCGCGCGCAGAACGTGCCGCCCTATGTGATCTTCCACGACAAGACGCTGATTGAACTGGCCGCAACACGCCCCGCCTCGCGCACCGCAATGGCGAAGGTGCCCGGCATCGGCGACGCCAAACTCGAACGCTACGGCGAAGCCTTTCTGACGGTGATCGCCGGCCATCCATGAGGTCACGAGGCTCGCGCCCGGCGAGCCGAAGGATGAAGCGACGCACAATGAGTTTCTGGCGCGTCGGTGCATGTCCAAGGCCGCGCGGCGCGAGGCGCTTATCGCAAGCTGGGGCGGAAGCAACCGGCTCGCCTGACGACGCGATCGACGCGAAGCTTTTGTATCGGCGGACGCAGTTAACTTTGACTAAAAGTCTCGCTTCCGCTTCCAAAGCATAGATGTAGACTGGACGCATATTTTTAAAGGAATTGCCATGAGCGATGCTCCGGAAGCCGTGAGGCAACGGCGTTTAGAAGCTGGACGAAGACATTCTGAAACAGCGCGATCAGAGTATGAAGCGCGTACTTATATGAGAGTGTTGCAGTCGCAATTGCGTAACGTGCGCGAAGTATTGGGCGGTATCCGCTCCGGCGAACTGGTCGTGAGACGCCCGATAGGGAGGCGCGCGACCGTCAAACAACGCACGCATCGCGAACTGCTCACCGAGACGGGGATACGTGACGCGACGGCCGAAACGTTCAACGTCATCGTGCAGGAGATTAACGACCGCCTGCACCCTCCAGCGGCCTGATCACAATCACGAAAAAACACCGCCCCGCCCGGGTGTGGAGCGGCGGCGACAGCAAACGCTTTGCGAGTCGACGACACCAATCCCGCCCGACACCTTCAACGTGCCAGCGCCTAATGGCGGAGAGGGAGGGATTCGAACCCCCGATAGGCTTGCACCTATGCCGCATTTCGAGTGCGGTGCATTCAACCACTCTGCCACCTCTCCAGGCGCCAAGATCGCGGGGAATCCCCGTCGGTGGTCGGCGGTGTTCTAGGCGAGGATGGCAGGCCAGACAAGCCGCACCGGGACGAAAATATTCGGCGGCGTGCATCCCAGGCGTCGCGAGCGCGGAATTCGACAACGCCCGGACTGCGCGCGTCCTCTCACCGCTTGGCGACAAGACGTGGATGGCCGGAACAAGTCCGGCCATGACGTACGTGCAAAAGTCGAAAGCGCTGACCGGACAAGGGCGTCCTTCTCGAAAGAGCCTCAGAGACCCTCTCAAACCCGACCAAAACCAAGAAACTCGGTTATCTCTTGTTTTTCTTCGGCTTTTCCTTCGCCCCCGCGGCCTTCTTGCCCTTGTCGTCCTTCGCCTTGTCGTTTCCGACCTTATCGTCCTTGCCTTTGCGGTTGGTGAAGCGGGCGTTGCCGAGGCCGGTGCCGATGGTGAGCACGCCCCAGCGCGCGACGTCCTGCATGAACGGCATTTCGCTCAGGCCCTGCGCGACGCCATCGTTGTGCATCAGCACCGTAGTGTCGTGCTCGCCGATCATCGGGATCGCCTCGAACAGGCTGGCCGGCAGGTTGAAGCGGCTGCTTTCCCAGTTGCCGGGCAGGTTCTGCGCGCCCTTCTCGATGGCGCCGTCGTCCTCGATCACGCCGGGGCAGGAGATGCCGATGAAGGGCGCGAGCTTCAGCCCCTCGGCGTCGGCCGCCGCGATCAGGTCCTTGAGCATCTTCACCAGCCGCTTCACCGCGCCCTCCCGCGTCGGCTCGTCGTCGGCGTGGCGCCACAGATCGGACTTCCACACCGCCGCCTTGGAGAGGTCTTTCGCCTTCTTCCACCGCGTCTCGACCACGCCGCAGCGGATATTCGAGCCGCCGATATCGACCGCGAGGATGCTGTCATAGGCCTCGAAGATCCACGGCGGCGCCAGATGCAGACAGCCGATCAGCCCGGCCTCGTCGGGATGAAACCGGATCGGGATCAGGTCGACCTTGAACCCCTCGGCCTTGAGGATCAGGTCGGCGCGGGCGATGGCGATCTCCCCCACCCGGCTCTGCCGGAAACCGCCGCCGACGACGATGCGTTCGGTGTCGGCCCAGGCCTTGGTCTTGAGGAAGCGGCGGGTGACATAGGCCAGTTGCTGGGCGAATTCCTCCAGCGCGCCGTGCACCAGCGCCGCCGCCAGAATGTCGTCGCCCTTGAGCGCTTCGTCGAGCGTGGTCTTGCTGAGGTCGTCGGTGGGCTTCTTGCCGAGCGGGTCGTCGCCGTTCTTCTTCAGCGGCTTGCGCCAGTCGTCGAGCATCTGCTGAAACGCGCCCTTGCTGGCGCGGTCGCCGAGAAAGCCGTCGTCGTCCTTCAGTTCGATGTTGTAGCTGTCGATATCGACCGACGGCAATCGCGCCGCGCCGTGCCTGCCGATGCCGGAGGTGGTGATGTTGCCGTCCGCCATGCCGCCCCTTGATCCTCTCGTGAGCGCAGGACAACGGCCGGGGAACCAGTTGGTTTCAACGCGATGGCTGCCGGTTCACCCGGGAAGGGCCGCAAAAGCTCGCCAAACCCTTCATTTGCGGCCGTTTCGCCGGGTTTCGCCTTGACTCCCGGGGGCTGGCGGCTATAAGTCCCCGCAAGCGGCGCTGGGTTCTCCTTGCGCCGATTGTTTTTGCGTGGTCGTCAGGCGTTGCCTCAAACCTCGCGAAGCTCACCATAACCGACTGAACAAGAAGCCGGGCCGGAGCAATCCGAGCATCGGAATCGAACACGAAGGAATGAAAACGATGTTCGCAGTCATCAAAACCGGCGGCCGGCAATACCGCGTCGTTCCGGAAGATGTACTCGAGATTGGCAAGATCGCCGGCGATGTCGGCACGATCGTGCAACTGGATAACGTGCTGGTGCTCGGCGGCGATACGCCGGTGCTCGGCACCCCGACCGTGGCGGGCGCCACCGTGGCAGCGGAAGTGCTGGACCACAAGCGCGGCCCCAAGGTCATCGCGTTCAAGAAGCGTCGCCGCAAGAATTCGAAGCGCAAGCGCGGCTATCGCGACGAGATCACCGTGCTGCGGATCACCGAGATCCTCGCCGACGGCAAGAAGCCCACGGTCGGTCCGCGTCCGAAGCGCGAGAAGGCCGCCGCGAAGCCGGCGGAAGCCGCCGCCGAGTAATCGTTCTGAGTTCAGAGCGATTACAATTTGCGAGACAAAAAGTGAGATGATTCCGTCAAGGAATCAAACTACTGTGTTCTAGAGATTTGGAGACGAGCCATGGCTCACAAAAAAGCAGGCGGTTCATCACGTAACGGCCGCGATTCCGCGGGCAAACGCCTCGGCATCAAGGCCTACGGCGGTCAGCACGTCATTCCCGGCAACATCATTGCGCGTCAACGCGGCACCACCTGGCATCCCGGCCTTAATGTCGGCATGGGGACGGACCATACGTTGTTCGCCAAGATTGAAGGCCGCGTTGAGTTCCGTGCCAAAGCCAACGGCCGCACTTTCGTATCGGTCCTCCCGATGATGGAAGCCGCGGCCGAGTAGAGACGGTGGAAACATTCTATTCCGCCGGGTCCTGTTGAACCGGCGGAGTCGTCAAGGCTCCTGAGGGGAGGCGGGAAACCGGCCTCCCCTTTTCGTTTTGCGTATTTCGCGTTCATGCGTTTCGCAAAGGTTTGACGCCCAAGGAGCCGACCATGCTGCAGGAATTCTCGACACCCATCTCACGACAGCCAAGTACCGTCGTCCTCGAGACGGAACGGCTGACCCTGCGCAAGCCGACTCTCGCGGACGTAAAAGCGATTGCCCGTCTCGCCAACGATCGCCGCATCGCCGAGAACACGCGCCGCTTGCCGCATCCGTATCGGCAGGACCACGCCACGCACTTCGTCAAGACCGTCGCCGGCGACGGCGCCAACACCGTGTTCCTGATCGAGCATCATCACACGGCGGTCGGCGTGGTCGGCATCGATTGGCGCGAGCCTGAGACGCCCGAACTCGGCTACTGGCTCGGCGTCGATTATTGGGGTCGC
>JAFKKM010000005.1 GCA_017305555.1 Hyphomicrobiales bacterium
ATCCACCGCGGGCGTTGCGAAATACAATCGCGGCATCGGGCGAGCAGGGGCGGATTTCGCGGACATGGGTGTGCCTAGTTTTGACGGCTTGCATTGAGCGAGACGTCACTCGCGACGATCGCAAGCCCCAATTGCCGTCATTGCGAGGAGCGTAGCGACGAAGCAATCCAGACTTTGCTTGTGGCTTCTGGATTGCTTCGCTTCGCTCGCAATGACGAGAAGGAATGGATCAAGCTTGATCCAACCTGCCTTACGCCGCCTTCTTTTCCAGATCAGCCTTCCATTCGCCCTTGGAAGCGAGGCCGTTCATGTGGGCGCGGTGGGTGAAGGCCTGCTGGCCGGCACCGAGGTTCTCGGCCTTGCCCGACCATGCCTTCTGCGGCGCGGCTTGCAGCGCGCGGCCGTAGGAGAAGGTGAGATTCCACGGCAGGCCGCCGATCTTGTTCATGGCGTCGAGATGCGCGGTGGCTTCCTCGTCGCTCTGGCCACCGGAGAGGAAGGCGATGCCCGGCACCGCCGACGGCACGCATTCCTTCAACAGTTTGACGGTCTTTTCCGCGACCTGCTGCACGCTGGCGCGATCTTTCGCCTTCTTGCCGGAGATCGCCATGTTCGGCTTCAGGATCATGCCTTCGAGCGCGACCTTCTGGTAATACAGTTCCTGGAAAGTCTCCTTGAGCACGAACTCGGTGACTTCGTAGCAACGCTCGATCGAGTGATCGCCGTCCATCAGCACTTCCGGCTCGACGATCGGCACGATCTGCGCCGCCTGGCACAGCGCGGCGTAGCGCGCCAAGGCATGAGCATTGGTGCGGACGGCGGTGTAGCTCGGAATGCCCTGTCCGATATCGATCACCGCGCGCCACTTCGCGAAGCGCGCGCCCTGCTTGTAGTAGTCGGCGAGGCGGGCGGCGAGCTTGTCGAGGCCGATAGTGATCAGTTCGCCGGGGCAGCCGGGCAGCGCCTGCGTGCCTTCGTCCACCTTGATGCCGGGGATCGCGCCGGCCTGCTCGATCAGCTTGACCAGCGGCGTGCCGTCCTTGGCCTTCTGCCAGATGGTTTCGTCGTAAAGGATGACGCCGGAAATGTACTTCGACATCGCGTCCTTGGAGCGAAACAGCATTTCGCGATAGTCGCGGCGATTGTCTTCGGTGGATTCGACGTTGATGGCGTCGAAGCGCTTCTTGATGGTGCCGGACGATTCGTCGGCGGCAAGAATGCCCTTGCCGGGGGCCACCATGGCCTGTGCGACTTTGTTGAGGTCAGCGAGGTTCATCGAGGTCTCCTGCGTGCGTCTGATACGAAATGAGAGCGTTAGCGTCGAAACTGAAGGGCGCGAAATGCGTTCCGCGATTATTGGCCCGCGCCGCCGGCCGCCATTAAGGACGGCCTTCGCGGCAAAGGCAGGGCGCCTATTTGGCGCGCAACACCTCGACCCCCGGCAGCGGCTTGCCTTCCATCCATTCGAGGAAGGCCCCGCCCGCGGTCGAGACGTAAGTGAAATCATGCGCGACGTCGGCGTGATTCAGCGCCGCGACGGTATCGCCGCCGCCGGCCACTGACACCAGCTTGCCGAGCTTGGTACGTTGCGCAGCGTATTTCGCCGCCACGACGGTGCCGCGATCGAATGGTGCCAGTTCGAACGCGCCAACCGGGCCGTTCCACACCAGGGTTGCTGCGTCGTCGATGGCGGCATGAATGCGCTCGATCGATTGCGGGCCGACGTCGAGGATCATGCCGTCGGCGGGGATCGCATCGAGACCATAAGCGTGCGACGGCGCGTTGGCCTCAAAATGGAAAGCGACGGTGGCATCCACCGGAAGGATGATGGCGCAATTGGCGGCTTCCGCCTTTTCCAGAATGCGCAGCGCGGTCGGGGCGAGATCCTTCTCGGCCAGCGACTTGCCGACATTGATGCCCTGCGCGTGCAGGAAGGTGTTGGCCATGCCGCCGCCGATCACCAGCGCGTCGACCTTCTTCACCAGGTTTTCGAGAAGGTCGATCTTGGTGGAGACTTTCGCACCGCCGATGATGGCGATCACCGGCTTTTTCGGAGCCTCAAGCGCCTTGTTCAACGCATCGAGTTCGGCCTGCATGGTGCGCCCGGCATAGGCCGGCAGCTTGTGGCCGAGGCCTTCGGTCGAGGCGTGGGCGCGATGCGCGGCAGAAAACGCGTCGTTGACCCAGATGTCGCCGAGCTTGGCGAGTTCTGCGACAAACGCCGGATCGTTCTTTTCCTCTTCCTTGTGGAAGCGGGTGTTCTCAAGACACAGAATATCGCCGTCCTTCATCGCGGCGACGGCCTTCTCGGCGGGCTCGCCGATGCAGTCATCGGCGAAGGCGACATCGCGCGTGATCACTTTCGCCAGTTCGGCGGCGACGGGTTTCAGCGAATCCTTGGCGTCGCGGCCCTTGGGCCGTCCGAAATGCGCCAGCAGGATCACCTTGCCGCCCTTGTCGGAAATTTCCGTAATGGTCGGCGCGATGCGCTCGAGCCGTGTGGTGTCGGTGACGCGGCCGCTGTCCATCGGCACGTTAAGGTCGACGCGCACCAGTACGCGTTTGCCCTTCACGTCGGCGTCGTCGAGGGTGCGGAAGGATTTGGTCATGGCAGCGTGTCCCGGACGCGGTGCAGCGTGTAACGGTGCACCGCAGAGCCGGGACCGTCACGATGTGGAATGGTCCCGGGTCTGCATCGCAG
>JAFKKM010000070.1 GCA_017305555.1 Hyphomicrobiales bacterium
CGCCGTATCCGCGCAATCGTCTCCACGATCAGCATCCCCGACCACCTGCTTCATGACAAAGCAGGCAGCGCAACAGCCAATCTATAGGGGGTCAATTTTGGACGCCGATCCCCCGGCTCAGGGGGTCACTATTGCAGGCCGAATAACAATTTGAGCCAATCGGGGTGATATTCGTACTCTCCGCCCAACTCAAACCTTTCCTTGTTGAGACTACAGACAACGTCGAGCACGATACTAGTCTCTGACCGGCAGTCGTTAGATGCTTGAAGGGAGGCCGCGAGGTTCTCTTTTTGTTGTGGCGTCAGCGGCACCCATACTGCGTATAACGGCGACGCTTTGTAGGTGCGAAAAACGAATGGAGATGCAAGGGCTCCGACGATTGCGAGCGATAGTGCGATCTTTTTATGTCGGCGACTAGTGAAGGCTGAGAGCTTCGTGGCAGATGTGTTTCCATCTGTCCGGAAAGGCGGATCGCCCGCGATTTCGACGCGCTTGCGGGCGACTGGCATGGACCTGCCATACGTCAAAGATCGGTATAATCCCCAGCCTGCGGCCCAATAGATGATAGACGTGCTGACAGGTACAATGACCAACTCCCGGCCAGCACCCGAATATGCAGCGAATGCGGCAAACCCCAAGCAGATCACAGTTAGCGCGATGCTGACCACATAGATCGCCATGCCAACTCGCTGAGCAGCCACCGGATAGGCGCTGCTGAGCTTTTCGCATTTGCGACCTATCCGTGAAGCTAGCCAAACAACAACGATGCCCGTCAAAAGCCCGGCGAGAGCGTTCGCGATGAACGACTGGCGATTTGGTGCCAGAACAACGGGAGCGATCGAAACAAAAGCACAAATAACAAGCGCCCTGACCGGCCAAATCATTAAAGCCACCCCATTTAGGCAATGACGGACGAATAGCGATTTTGATCAATATATCGAGGTGCGTATTTTAAACAAACGGGGTCCATTCTTGAAATGGACCTGCGGGACACTTTGGCTTCCAACCTGCGCCGCCTGCGAGCTGAGAAAGGACTTGCGCAGGACGATCTTGCCTATGAAGCAGACGTCAGCCGGAGCTATCTGAGCCAACTCGAAAAAGGGACATTTTACGCTAGCTTGAAGATTCTGGAGAAGCTAGCGGCCGCCCTTGGCGTTCAGCCTTACGAGTTGATTGTGCCGCCGTCCAAGAAACGCCGGCTGTAGCCTCGGCACTGCGCGTTACGCCTGCCTGTGGTAGCTACGCGGTAGCTAGACAAACAACCAGTTAAGGGAAGATTGATCTAAGTCATTGAAATTACTGGCGCGCCCGAAAGGATTCGAACCTCTGACCCCCAGATTCGTAGTCTGGTGCTCTATCCAGCTGAGCTACGGGCGCGCAGGGTGCAGACCGCACAGGTGAGGCCTGTGAGCCGGCTGCATCGGCCTCGGACGGCCGAAGGCGTCGCGAAGCGCGCCATAGCTAACGGCTTAGGATCGGCTTGGCAAGGTCTCCAGCCACCCAAAACCGCCGTTTTGAATCCCGGCCGTTCAGACCGACGCGCACGCAAGATGGCTGCATGGTCCCGGGGGCACAAAATTCTGTCGAAATCGCCGGCAAGCCGTACGCGAAGCCGGCGATCGGCTCTCGACCTCAATCGCGCACACCTGATGGGATCGGCATCGAGATTCCATGCTGTTGTTTCGAAATGGTTTCTTCAAAGCTAACCAGCGTCGGCGCATGAGCATTGGTTGAAGTCCGCACACCGCACACGGCCCCAAGAAAAATACCTCAGGCCCTGATCCGCTCCCCGCGCAGGCTCGCCAATTCCACCGGCCGGTCCGGAATGGCGATGCGGAACGTGGCCCCAATGGTGCCCTCCACCAGATGGATGTCGCCCCCATGGGCGCGGACCAGTTCGGCGGCAATCGCCAGTCCCAGGCCGGTGCCGCCGGCCCGGTCGGACGCCTGGAAGGCTTCGAACAGATGGTTGCGCGCCTTCTGCGGAACGCCCGGTCCGGTGTCGGAGACCTCGATCACGGCCACCGTCCCCTCCCGGCGCCCGGTGATACGGATTTGCTGGGTGGCAGTGTCGCTTTCCGGCTGGCTTTCGAGCGCCTGCTTGGCATTGCGGACCAGATTGAGCAGCACCCGGAACAACTGGTCGGGATCGGCATCGATCGTCAGCCCGCGTTCGACGGCATTGATCCAGCCGATCGAGGGCGGTGCGGCCGCATGAGCGCCCAGCCCCGCCGATTCCCGCACTTCGTTGACGATAGGCTCGACCAGAATCATGCGCCGATCGGGCGCAGCTTCCTGGGCGCGCCCGTAGGATAGTGTCGACTGACACAGCGCGATGGCCCGCTCGAGCGACCGCACCAGCTTGGGCGCGAAGCGCTGCACCCGCGGCTCCGGCACGCTGGCAAGCTGATCGGAAATCAGTTGCGAGGAAGCCAGCAGGTTGCGCAGGTCGTGATTGATCTTGGAAACCGCCAGGCCCAGCGCCGCCAGCCGGCTCTTTTGGTGGAGCATCGACACCAGGTCGCGCTGCATATCGGACAATTCGCGCTCCGCGACCCCGATTTCGTCGCCGCGCTGCGTCGGCACGATGATGCTCGCGGAGCTTTCGGGATTTTGGTGAAAGCCGACAAGGTTTGCGGTCAGCCTGTGCATCGGGCGCACGAACAGATAATGCAGGGCGAAATACACCAGCGCCGCGGTCAGAATCGCGATGCCGAGCGAGAACAGCAGCAGATTGCCGGAAAACCGGTACATTGCCCGCCGCAACGGCAGTTCGTCGATCACCACCTCGATGAACTGTGCACCGTTAGGCGCCGGGCCGATCACACGGATGGTTTCGTTGCCGCGCTCCAGCATGGTCTCGAAAGCGCCGACAATGGCCTCCCATGCGGTCATCTCGCGCATATCGACATCGTGGTCGACGGCGGACGGCAGATTGGCGCTGGCGAGCAGACGGCGCTGCTGGCCCATCTTGATCGCCACCGCGCGGGCACCGATGCTGTCGAGGATCTGACGCGCCAGCGATTCCGGCACCATGCCACTCGGCGCAGCGTCAAGTACCAGCGCGGCGGTGTTGGCGGCGGCGATGCGGTCGTTCAGGCGATTCATCCGGAAATTGGCGATCGCGGGCACATAGATCAGCACCTCCGCGATCATCACCAGCGGAATCGTCAGGAGCAACAGCTTTCCCGACAGACCAAGCCGCCCGCGCGGTACAACCCGCGATGGCTCCACGCGCAGCCGCTCACTGGCCTGCGGCACAATATCCACCGGAGACGTCATTCGAAAAAGAACCTGCCAGACCTGACACGAAGGTTAGAGTTCGATCGCGCACCGGGTCAAATGACCGATCCGTCATCATATACTGATGCGGTTCTGGAGGAAATTGTCCCGAAATTGTTCCTTGGGCCGCCTCGCGCAGTCTCGGGTTCCATCCGTCGACCGCCTTGCCCGGACCTCATTTCCGCTGCCGCTCCCGATCGGCGCACAATCCTCAGGCAAACGTTGACGAAAACGGACTGCTCCCGTATAAGCCGCGCCAATTGTCCGCGATCGCCCGGCTTGTCCGGGCGCGGCTCTTTTGGGGCCGAAAACAGCTCAATTCGGGCTTAAAATTGCGGATTTACCTCATTCCTCGGCGAATTGCCCGGTCAGCGGAGAACGGACCCGTGAAGCGGACTTATCAACCCAGCAAATTGGTGCGCAAGCGCCGTCACGGATTTCGCGCGCGCTTGGCGACCACCGGCGGCCGGAAGGTCCTCGCAGCGCGCCGCGCCCGGGGACGGAAGCGCCTGAGCGCCTGAACGGGCCTTCGCGAGGCCCTGTTATGGATCGATTGAAACGGCGGGTGGACTTTCTCGCCGTGGCTGGCGGGGCGCGTATGACGAGCCCCGCTTTTGTCGTGCAACAACGTACGCGCGAAGACGACGGGCCGGTGCGGATCGGCTTCACTGTTTCGAAAAAGGTCGGCACCGCGACGGAACGCAACCGCGTTCGCCGCAGGCTTCGCGAATTGGTGAAGCAGGTGGGTGCTCTATCTATGCGACCGCACAGCGATTATGTGCTAGTCGGCCGGCGCGGTGCATTGCATCGCGGCTTTGCGACGATGCTTGACGACCTGCGCCTAGCTCTCCATCGCCTCGACCGGCCATCGCCGGAACGTTCGTGACGTGACCATCCTTGCGCCCGACGGATCCACTGCCCCGTCACCTCGCAACCTGAACCGAATGACGAGACCAGAACGATGACCGACAATCGCAACACCATTATCGCCGTCATCCTGTCTGGTCTGGTGCTGATCGGCTGGCAGTATTTCTTCAACATTCCGCAGATGGAAAAGCAGCGCGCCGAGCAGGCGCAAAGCGAATTGGCGAAGGCGAACAAGACGCCGCCGGCGACGACAACTCCGGCAGGATCATCGGCGGGCTCATCATCAACCCCCGCCACACCGGGCGCCGCGCCGACGACACCGACCGTCAATCAGCCGACCACCACCGCAATCGTCAGCCGCGATGTCGCCATTTCCGGATCGCCGCGCGTCAAGATCGAAACACCGCGCCTCGCTGGCAGCGTGTCCCTGAAAGGCGCTCGCATCGACGATCTGTCATTGGTGCAATATCGCGACACCGTGGACCCGAAATCGCCGGCAATCGTCTTGTTCTCGCCGTCCGGCACCGCCGAGCCTTATTATGCGGAATTCGGCTGGGTGGCCGCGAGCGGGTCCAGCGTCAAGATTCCCGATCAGAACACCGTGTGGCAGCAGGACGGCAGCGGAAACCTGACGCAGGATCATCCGATCACGCTGAAATGGGACAACGGTGAAGGCGTGACGTTCCGCCGAACCATCGCCGTCGACGACCATTACCTGTTCTCGATCAAGGATGAAGTCGTCAATTCCGGCAGCGCCCCGGTGACGCTGTATCCGTTCGCACTGATTTCGCGCCACGGCACCCCCCAGGTCTCGGGCTACTACATCCTTCACGAGGGCCTCGTCGGCTATCTCGGCGACCAGGGCTTGCAGGAATACAGCTACAAGAAGATCGCCGAGAGCAAGTCGGTCAACTTCAAGGTCACCAACGGCTGGCTCGGCATCACCGACAAGTACTGGGCCTCGGCACTGTTGCCGGAAACCTCAGCCGCGTTGCAGGCGCGCTTCTCGTCGCAGTTGCTCGGCACCACGCAGACCTATCAGACCGACTATCTGGAAAACCCGCAGACCATCGCGCCGGGCGCGACCGGCGGCACCAGCACGCGGCTGTTCGCCGGCGCCAAGGAAGCCAAGGTCGTCGGCCTGAATTTTCCGCTCGACAGCTTCGGCGGCTACAACAAGCAGCTCGGGCTCAACCACTTCGACCTGCTGATCGACTGGGGATGGTTCTACTTCATCACCAAGCCGATGTTCCTGATCCTCGACTTCTTCTTCCACCTGTTCGGCAACTTCGGCGTCGCCATTCTGCTGGTGACGGTGCTGGTCAAGCTGGTGTTCTTCCCGCTCGCCAACAAATCCTACGCCTCGATGGCGAAGATGAAAGCGATGCAGCCGCAACTTGCCGCGCTGAAGGAACGCTTCCCCGACGACAAGATGAAGCAGCAGCAGGAGATGATGGCGATCTACAAGCGGGAAAAGATCAATCCGGTCGCCGGTTGTCTTCCCGTCGCCTTGCAGATCCCGGTGTTCTTCTCGCTCTACAAGGTGCTGTTCGTCACCATCGAAATGCGCCACGCGCCGTTCTTCGGCTGGATTCACGACCTCTCGGCGCACGATCCGACCAACCTGTTCACGCTGTTCGGCCTGCTGCATTACGATCCGACCCAGATCCCGGTGCTCGGTCATTATCTCGCACTCGGACTATGGCCGATCATCATGGGCATCACGATGTGGTTCCAGATGAAGCTGAACCCGACGCCGCCCGATCCGACGCAGAAGATGATCTTCGACTGGATGCCGCTGATCTTCACCTTCATGCTGGCTTCGTTCCCGGCCGGTCTGGTGATCTACTGGGCCTGGAACAATACGCTGTCGGTGCTGCAGCAGAGCTACATCATGCGCCGCAATGGCGTGAAGATCGAGTTGTTCAACAACGTCAAGGCGACCTTCGCGGGCTCCAAGAAAGCGACGTAGCGGCAAACGCGCGTCGTGCGGCCTGCGCCGCGGGCGCAGGAAAAGGTCCGATATGGACAGCGATAGCGACCTGATCGAAGCCGGCCGCAAGGTGTTTGCCGGCGACTGGCGTTTCTTCTGGGCCTCGCCCTCGATCGAGTCGCTGCCGCCGATGGTTGGCGTCGAAGTCGCTTTCGCCGGACGCTCGAACGTCGGCAAGTCCAGCCTCATCAACGCGCTGACCGGCCGCAACGCTCTGGCGCGCACGTCGCACACGCCCGGCCGCACGCAGGAACTGATCTTCTTCGAAGGCCCGAAGACCTGCGATCTGCGTTTGGTCGACATGCCGGGCTATGGTTACGCGCAGGCGGCGAAGACCAAGATCGCGTCGTGGACCACGCTGATCCACAAATTCCTGCAAGGCCGCAGCAATCTGGCGCGCATCTACGTGCTGATCGACTCGCGTCACGGCATCAAGGACGTCGATACCGAGATTCTCAAGATGCTGGACCGCTCGGCGGTCAGCTACCAGATCGTCCTCACCAAGGCCGACCAGATCAAGGCCACCGAACTTGAAGCGCGGATCGAAGCGACACTCGCGGCGCTCAAGACCCATCCGGCGGCATTTCCTGAAATCATCGCCACGTCCTCGCGCAGCGGAATGGGGATGCCCGAGCTTCGCGCCGCCATGATGCGATTGCTGGCGGAGCGCGGCGCATGACCCCGACCGATATCGTACGCGGCCTGATCGTCTGTGCCGGCATTATGGGCGCGGCCGGCGTGGCGCTGGCCGCCGCGGGTGCTCACTTGCCCGAGGCCGGACGGCTTTCGACCGCCGCCCTGATGTTACTGTTGCACGCAGCAGCCGTCCTCGGCGCGGCGGCGCTGACCGAACGCGGCCTCGCGCAGCCGATGCTCGGCCTCATTGCCAGCGCCGGCTTCGTGCTCGGTGCCGGCCTGTTCGCCGGCGATCTTGCCGCGCACTTCTTTGCCGAGCGCGGCCTGTTTCCCCGCGCTGCACCGACCGGCGGCATCCTTCTGATGCTGAGCTGGCTGTTGCTCGCCGTCGCGGCGATGTGGCCGCGCAAAGGTTGACCGCGGATACCTTCGTTGCGGATTTTGTCATGACGCCGCCGTGACGAAATGCTAGCCAATGGCGACCTGACGCCAGCACGCGCCTTGCCCCGAGAGCCCGCCCCGAGAGCCTTGCCGATGACCAATCCCGCCGCCCCCACTGCTTCCGAAATCACGCCGAGCGATCAGGCCCGCATCCTGTCCGAAGCGCTGCCGCATATGCAGCAGTACGACGAGGAAACCATCGTCATCAAATACGGCGGTCACGCCATGGGTGCGGAGCACCTCGCCAAGGCGTTCGCGCGCGATATCGTGCTGCTCGAGCAGACCGCCATCAATCCGGTGGTGGTCCACGGCGGCGGTCCGCAGATCGCCACCATGCTGCAACGGCTGGGCATCAAGTCCGAATTCGCGGCCGGCCTGCGGATCACCGACGCCGCCACCATCGAGATCGTCGAGATGGTGCTGGCCGGTTCGATCAACAAGCAACTGGTCGGCTACATCAACGAAGCCGGCGGCAAGGCCGTCGGCCTGTGCGGCAAGGACGGCAACATGGTGACCGCGTCGAAGGCGACGCGCAGCATGGTCGATCCGGATTCCCACATCGAGAAGGTGGTCGATCTCGGCTTCGTCGGCGAGCCTGAGAAGGTCGATCTGACCTTGCTCAATCAGTTGATCGGCCACGAACTGATCCCGGTGCTGGCGCCCTTGGCGACATCCGCAAGCGGCCAGACCTTCAACGTCAACGCCGACACCTTCGCTGGTGCTGTCGCCGGCGCGCTGAAGGCGAAGCGCCTGTTGCTCCTGACCGACGTGCCGGGCGTACTCGACAAATCCAAGAAACTCATTCCCGAACTGTCGGTGAAGGACGCACGCAAGCTGATCGCCGACGGCACCATCTCCGGCGGCATGATCCCGAAAGTCGAGACCTGCATCTATTCGCTGGAGCAGGGCGTCGAAGGCGTCGTCATCATCGACGGCAAGACGCCGCACGCCGTGCTGCTTGAACTGTTCACCAATCAGGGCACCGGCACGCTGATCCATAAATGACCGACGCCATGATCGATGTCTCGGCCAACGCACGCACGTTCACCCACGTCGATACGTGGGTGTTCGATCTCGACAACACGCTGTATCCGCATCACGTCAACCTTTGGCAGCAGGTCGACGCGCGAATCGGCGCGTATATCGGCAACTTCCTGAACGTCGATGCCGTCGAGGCGCGGCGGATCCAGAAGGACTACTACAAGCGCTACGGCACCAGTATGCGCGGCATGATGACCGAACACGGCGTCTCGGCCGACGATTACCTCGCTTACGTCCATGAAATCGATCATTCGCCGCTGGAGCCGAACCCGGCAATGGGCGAGGCCATCGCCCGCCTGCCCGGCCGCAAACTGATCCTCACCAACGGCTCGACCGATCACGCCGGCAAGGTGCTGACCCGCCTCGGCTTCCCGGAGCATTTCGAAGCGGTGTTCGACATCATCGCCGCCGACCTTGAGCCCAAGCCTGCGCCGCAGACTTACCAGCGTTTCCTCGATCTTCATCGGGTCGACCCCGCGCGCTCCGCGATGTTCGAGGACCTGGCGCGCAACCTCGTGGTGCCGCACGACCTCGGCATGACCACTGTGCTGGTGGTTCCGGACGGCACCCGCGAAGTCGTCCGCGAGGACTGGGAGATGGAGGGTCGCGACGCGCCCCACGTCGACCACGTCACCGACAACCTGACCGGCTTTCTCGCCAAACTCACGGCCCGCTGAGCCGCGCTTGACTCTCTCCCGCTGAATCCGGACAAAAGCGTCCGATTTAGAAATCCGAAAAGCCAAGGAATCCCGATGTCCCTCGCCTCTCTCGAATCCACCATCAATGGCGCTTTCGATGCGCGCGACACCGTCACCGCCGCCACCAAGGGCGAGGTGCGCGAGGCCGTGGATCAGGCGCTGAACCTGCTCGACAAGGGCGAAGCGCGGGTCGCGGAGCGCGAGGCCAGCGGCAAGTGGCATGTCAATCAGTGGCTGAAGAAGGCCGTGCTGCTGTCGTTCCGTCTCAACGACATGAGCCCAATTGCGGGCGGCCCCGGCGGTGCCTCGTGGTGGGACAAGGTGCCGTCGAAGTTCGAGGGCTGGGGCGAGAACCGCTTCCGTGACGCCGCGTTCCGCGCCGTGCCGGGCGCCATCGTCCGTCGCTCCGCCTTCATTGCCAAGAACGTCGTGCTGATGCCGTCCTTCGTCAATCTCGGCGCCTATGTCGACGAGAGTACCATGGTGGATACCTGGTCGACGGTCGGCTCCTGCGCCCAGATTGGCAAGCGCGTGCATATTTCCGGCGGCGTCGGCATCGGCGGCGTACTGGAGCCGTTGCAGGCAGGTCCCGTGATCGTCGAGGACGACTGCTTCATCGGCGCACGCTCGGAAGTCGCCGAGGGCGTCATCGTCCGCAAGGGCGCGGTGCTCGCCATGGGCGTGTTCCTCGGCGCCTCGACCAAGATCGTTGATCGCGAGACCGGCGAAACCTTTGTCGGCGAGGTGCCGGAATACGCCGTCGTGGTGCCGGGCTCGCTGCCGGGCAAGACGCTGAAGAATGGCCAGCCCGGCCCCTCCACCGCTTGCGCGGTGATCGTCAAGCGCGTCGACGAACGCACCCGCTCCAAGACCAGCATCAACGAACTGCTGCGCGATTAACGGAGTCGGGTCACCGATGAGCAAGAACGCCGTCAGCATCACCCGCGAACTGGTGCGTTGTCCGTCGGTGACGCCCGCCGATGCCGGTGCGCTGGGCGTGCTTGAAACGCATCTCAAGGCGGCCGGCTTCGACGTGCATCGCGTCACGTTCAGTGAGCCGGGCGCTGCCGACATCGACAACCTCTATGCGCGGATCGGCAAAGGCGCGCCGCATATCGCCTTCGCCGGTCATACTGACGTGGTGCCTCCCGGCGACGAGACGGCATGGACGCAGGGCGCATTCTCCGGCGACGTCAAGGACGGCTACCTCTACGGACGCGGCGCGGTCGACATGAAGGGCGGCATCGCGTGCAGCGTCGCCGCGACGCTGGACTATCTCGACGCGCAGGGCGGCAAGCCGCCGGGCGACGGCTCGATCTCCTTCATCATCACCGGCGATGAGGAAGCAATCGCCGTCAACGGCACCGTCAAGCTGATGCAATGGCTCGACGAACGCGGTGAAAAATTCGATCATTGCGTACTCGGCGAGCCGAGCAACGTCGAAGAGATGGGTGACTGCATCAAGGTCGGCCGTCGCGGCTCGCAGTCTGGGACCCTGATCGTTGACGGCGTGCAGGGCCATGTCGCCTATCCGCACCGCGCGGCCAATCCGATCCCCGATATCGCCGCGCTGATCGCCGTGCTCGACGGCGAACCGCTGGACCATGGCAGCGAGCATTTTCAGGCATCGAACCTCGAGTTCACCTCGGTGGATGTCGGCAATCCCGCCAGCAACGTGATCCCTGGGCAGGCGCGCGCGAAATTCAATATCCGCTATAACGATCATCACACACAGGCCTCGCTGCGCGAACTGGTCGAGACGCGGATGACCAAGGCCTGCGGCAATCGCATCCGCGCGCGGATCGAATGGGAGCCGTCCAACGCCGACGTCTTCATCACGCAACCGGGCCCTTTCACCGACCTCGTCGTCGCCGCGATCGATGAGGTTACCGGCCGCAAGCCCGATCTCAACACCGGCGGCGGCACATCGGATGCGCGTTTCATCACGCACTATTGCCCGGTGATCGAGTTCGGCCTCGTCGGCCAGACGATGCATCAGATCGACGAACGTACTCCGGTCAGCGACCTTGAGAAGCTGACGCGAATCTATCGCGGCATTCTGGACCGCTATTTCGCATGAGCGGCAAGATCCTCGTTCTCACCGCCATTGATGACGAACTCAGCAAGGCACGCACGCCCGCGAATGTCGAGGTGATCTACACCGGCGTCGGCAAGGTCAACGCCGCGAGCGCGGCGACGCTGGCGCTTCTGGTGCTGCGGCCCGCGCTGGTGATCAACTACGGCACCGCCGGCAAGATCAACGAAGGACTGCGCGGACTGGTCGAAGTCGCGCACGTCATTCAGCGCGACATGATCGCCGAACCGTTGGCGCCGCGCGGCCGCACGCCGTTCGGCGCGGAATTCGACCGCCTGTCGTCAGGACAGGACGGCGTGATCTGCGGCACCGGCGACAGCTTCGTCACCACCACCGATCCATGGCTGGTGGAGAAGGGCGTCGATATCGTCGACATGGAATTGTACGCCATCGCCCATGTCTGCCAGCGCCACAGCATTCCATGGCGCGCGTTCAAGTTCATCACCGACGACGCCAACGACTTCGCCGCCGACCACTGGACCGCTAACGTCGCCGACGGGCAGGACCTGTTCTGGGATGCGATGAAGCGGATATAGCGTTTTCAAGCGAAGTGGGTACCGGTTCGCGTAAAGAAAACGCGTCGAAACACAAGGATAAAATCTCAGCCGTAGTCGACCCGCACCAGATAAAGCCCATCGGGCGGCGCGACCGGGCCGCAGGCGCGACGATCCTGCGCATCGAGCGCGCCGCGCAAGTCGTCCGCGCTCCAACGGCCTTCACCGACCCACACCAATGAGCCGACCATCGAGCGCACCTGGCTGTGCAAGAACGACCGCGCGGAGGTGACGATTTCGACCTCGTCGCCATAGCGCGCGACGTCGAGTTGATCGAGCGTCTTCTCCGGCGATTTCGCCTGGCATTCGGTGTCGCGAAACGTGGTGAAGTCGTGCTTGCCGAGCAGGCGCTGCGCGGCGACATGCATCGCATCGGCATCGAGCGGACGCGGTACCCGCCAGACTTTTCCGGCATCAATAGCGAGATTGGCGCGGCGATTGACGATGCGGTATCGATAGTGACGACGGATCGCCGAGAACCGCGCTTCGAACGTATCCGGCACCACGTCGGCTGCGAGTACGCCGATCGGAAGCGGCCGCAGATGCGCGTTCAACCCGTCGCGGAAGCGGCCGGGCGGCAAGGTTTTATCGATATCGACATGCGCGACTTGCGCCAGCGCATGAACGCCGGCATCGGTACGGCCGGCACCGTTGACGCGCACCGGCGCGCCGTTGATCGCGGCCACCGCGTCCTCCAATGCGCCTTGAATGGAGAACTGGTTGTTCTGAATCTGCCAACCGCAGAACGGCCCGCCGTCGTATTCGATGATGAGCCTGTAGCGCGGCATCAGACAAACCGCAGCGGCGGCTTGAGTGGCGTGCCGCGCAGAAAATCGGCAACCTTCATCGGCGCCTTGCCGGCGCGTTGGACTTCGATGAGGCGGATCGCGCCATCGCCACACGCGACTGCGAGCTTATCGTCAAGCAATGCGCCCGGCTCTCCGGAACCGCTCGCCATTTCACAACGCAGGATTTTCAGCCGCACCGCCTCGCCATCGAGCGGCGCTTCGGTCCACGCGCCGGGAAACGGCGACAGGCCATGAATATGCCGCAACACATCATGCGCCGGCTTGCGCCAGTCGATCTGCGCTTCTGCCTTGTCGATCTTCGCCGCGTAGGTGACGCCCTGCTCGCTTTGCTTGACGAGTTGCAGCCCGCCGCGTTCCAGCGCCCCCATCGCCCGCACCATCAGATCGGCACCGAGTGGCGCCAGCGCGTCATGCAGATCGGCGGCGGTCATGGCATCGGTGATCGGCAACCGCCCGGCCATGGCAACATCGCCGGTATCGAGGCCGGCGTCCATCCTCATCACCATCACACCGCTTTCGCTGTCACCGGACATGATCGCGCGGTTGATCGGCGCGGCGCCGCGCCAGCGCGGCAGCAGCGAGCCATGCAGGTTGAAGCAGCCGAGCGCCGGCGCATCGAGAATCGCCTGTGGCAGGATCATGCCGTACGCTACCACCACCGCGGCGTCGGCTTGATGTACTTCGAATTCCGCCAGCGCCTCCGGCGTCTTCAGCGTCTTCGGCGTCAGCACCGGAATGCCGAGTTGCTTCGCCGCAACCGCAACCGGCGTTTCTTGCAATTTCATGCCGCGTTTGGCGGGTTTGGGCTCGCGGGTATAGACGGCCACGATCTCATGGCCATGCGCCGCCAGTTCCAGCAGCGTCGGCACCGCGAAGTCGGGCGTCCCCATGAAAATCAAGCGTAGCGACATCTCGTGTCCCGTCGGGATTGCGATTATTTCGCCGCCAGCCGCGCCGCCTTGGTGAATTTCTTCATGACGCGATCGCGCTTCAGCTTCGACAGGTAATCGACGAACAACACGCCGTTGAGGTGATCGATCTCGTGCTGAATGCAGGTAGCAAAAAGCCCCTCGGCGTCTTCCTCATGCGTCTTGCCGTCGAGATCGAGATAACGCACGCGCACGCGCGCCGGCCGCTCGACCTCTTCGTAGTATTCGGGGATCGACAGGCAGCCTTCCTCGTAGACCGATAATTCCTCGGACGCGGCGACGATCTCCGGGTTGATGAAGACGCGCGGGTGCGGCTTGCTCTCGCCGTCCTCGTCCTTTTCACGCTTGGAGATATCCATGGTGACAAGGCGGAGCGGCTCGGCGATCTGGATCGCCGCGAGCCCGATGCCCGGCGCGTCGTACATGGTTTCCAGCATGTCGTCGGCAAGCTTACGGATGTCCGACGAAACCTTCTCGATCGGCTTGGAGACGAGCCTCAACTGTTTGTCGGGCAGAACGATGATTTCACGAATGGCCATGCGGGCGATGTAAGCCGGGCCATGGCTGCGGTCAATCCACCGGACGGCCGGCAGGCCAGTCCGCGCCACGCCTTTCTCAATGTTCTTTAACTATCAAAATAAACCTGACATTCACGGCCTATGTTCTATCTTCGTTCTTATCGTTCCCCGAATCGGCTAGGCTGGCGCCATGCGCGGACACCTCTTCACCATCGGCGGATTGAGCATCGACACCGGAACGGCGCTGGTTGCCCTCGCCGGCGTCGCGGTGCTGTTGCTGCTCGCGATCATCGTCGTCATTGCCCGCACCGGACGCCTGCGCGCGGCGAGCGCGATGGCGCAGGCGATCCGGGCCGACGAACTGGAAGAACGCCTCAGCGAGCTGCTGCAAATCCAGAATCAGGCTACGGGCCGCGTCGACGCCATGGGACAGGCGCTGGCGGGACGGCAGGCGGAGATGGCGCGCACCGTCAACGAGCGGCTCGATTCGGTGACGCAGCGGGTCGGGCAATCGATGGAACAGACCACGCGCCACACCATGGACAGCCTCCACGCGCTGCACGAGCGGCTCGGCATCATCGACAACGCACACCAGAACCTCGCCGAATTGACGGTCCAGGTGACGACGCTGCGCGATGTGCTGGCCAACAAGCAATCGCGGGGCGCATTCGGGCAGGCGCGCATGGAAGCCATCGTCCGAGACGGAATGCCGTCGGACGCCTATGCCTTCCAGCACACACTCTCGACCGGCAAGCGCCCAGACTGCGTGGTGTTCCTGCCAGACGGGCGGCCCTTGTGCATCGACGCCAAATTCCCGCTGGAAGCGATCACCGCGCGGCATGCCGCGCGCACCGAGGAGGAAAAGAAGTCCGCCGCGCAGCGGCTGCGGCAGGACATCACCAAACACATAACCGACATCTCCGAGAAGTACCTGATCCCCGGCGAAACCCAGGACACCGCGTTGATGTTCGTGCCGTCGGAATCGGTTTACGCTGAGATTCACGACGGTTTCGACGATATCGTGCAGAAAGCCTATCGCGCCCGCGTCGTGCTGGTGTCGCCCTCGCTCTTGATGCTGGCGATCCAGGTGATGCAGCAGGTGCTGAAGGACGCGCGGATGCGCGACGCAGCCGATCAGGTCCGCGCCGAGGTCATGCACATGATGGGCGACGTCGAGCGGCTGCGCGATCGCGTCAGCCGGCTTGGCAGCCACTTCGATCAAGTCAACGAGGACGTCCGGCAGGTGTTGATCTCGGTCAACAAGATCGGCAAGCGCGCGGTGAAGATCGAGGATCTCGATTTCAGCGCCGATACGCCCCCGGCTGACGATGCCTCGCACGCCGCGAAGGATGTTCGCGTCGACCTATTCCCCGCCGCACCCCGCAAGCTTCAAGCCGGGGAGTAGTTCCAAGCCGGCAAATACGGCCCGCCGCGTCGATCCGCCACGGTTGTGCCTTTCGGCCACCCGCGATCCGCCGTTGCAGGTGCGCGCGGCGGTGCGGCGAATCAGCTAGCACTGCGGCATGAGCGCTCCGGAAGCCGCCTCGTCCACACCATCCCCGTCCACATCGGCCCGCGCGTCGTGGCGCGACGCATGGATGGTCTATCTGCAACCGCGCGTGCTGGTGGTGATGTTCCTCGGCTTCTCGTCGGGGCTGCCGCTGGCGCTGTCCGGCTCGACGCTGCTGATCTGGATGCGCGAAGCGGGCGTCGATCTCGGCACCATCGGCCTGTTCGCGCTGGTCGGCACGCCCTACACGCTGAAATTTATCTGGGCACCGCTGGTCGATGCCCTGCACGTTCCTGGCTTCACGCGCGTCTTCGGCCGCCGCCGCGGTTGGCTTGTATTCTCGCAACTCTTGCTGATTGTCGCGATCCTGCTGCTGGCGATCACCGACCCGGCGCGCTCGCCGCTCTTTGTCGCGCTCGGTGCGCTGTTCGTCGCCGCGACATCCGCGACACAGGACATCGTGGTCGATGCCTTCCGCGTCGAAAGCCTGCCTGAGAGCGAACAGGCCGCCGGCATGGCGGGCTATGTTGCCGCCTACCGGATCGGGATGCTGATCTCGACCGCCGGCGCGCTGTTCCTGGTCAGCGCGTTCGAGGGCACCGGCCTTCCCCGCACCACCGCGTGGATGTGGGGCTATGTCGCGATGGCAGCGATGGTGCTGATCGGCACGATCACAGCATTGGTGGCGACCGAACCGGAGCAATCCGCTCGCACGGAAGCTGTGACCGGCGCGGAGAGCGCTCTCGTCCGCATCTCCCGTGCCGCAATCGGCGCGTTCTCGGAGTTTCTGTCGCGCAAGGATGCGCTCGCGGCGTTGGCTTTCGTGGTGCTGTTCAAGTTCACCGATGCCTTCTCCGGCACCATGACGGCGCCGTTCGTCATCGATCTCGGCTTCTCGCGCAACGACTATGCGGCGATCGTGAAGGGCGTCGGCCTCGCCGCGACGCTGATCGGCGGCTTCGCCGGCGGCTATGTCGCCCGCGCCTGGTCGCTGCCGGTCAGCCTGTGGATCGGCGGCATTCTGCAAGCTATCGCCAATCTGGCATTCTCGTGGCTGGCGGTGGTTGGCGTCAATCAATGGGCCTTAGCGCTGGCGATCACGGCGGAGAATTTCACCAGCGCAATCGGCACGGTGATCTTCGTCGCCTACCTCTCGGCGCTGTGCAAGAACCCGCTACACACCGCCACGCAATATGCGCTGCTCACCGCACTCGCGGCAGTCGGCCGCACCTATCTGTCGTCGGGCGCGGGCTATGTCGCGAAAGCCACCGGCTGGCCGGTGTTCTTCATCATCTGCGTGCTGGTCGCGGTACCAAGCCTCATCCTGCTGGCATGGCTGCAACGGCGTGGCCACTTCGACGGTCTCGGCCTCAACGGCCAGCAGAAAGGTTAGAACAGCGTTCGCTGCCGCATCGCCGCCGAGAGCGTGCCTTCGTCGAGGTAATCGAGTTCGCCGCCGACCGGAACGCCGTGCGCCATCCGCGTCACCTTCACATCGGCGTCCTGCAACAGGTCAGTGATGTAGTGCGCCGTGGTTTGGCCATCCACTGTGGCATTGAGCGCGAGCACGACCTCCTTCACCTGCGGCTGGTGCGCGCGCGACACAAGTGAATCGATCGCCAGATCGTCGGGGCCGATGCCGTCGAGCGGCGACAGCGTCGCGCCGAGAACGTGATAGAGACCGTTGATGGCATTCGCGCGTTCAAGCGCCCAGAGGTCCGCGACATCCGCCACCACCACGATGATCGCCGGGTCACGACGCGGATCGGTGCAGATGGTGCAAGGATCGACGGTGTCGATGTTGCCACAAGTCTTGCAGACCTGAATCCGGTCCATCGCGGTCTGCAACGCGCCGGTCAGCGGCGCCATCAGGGCCTCGCGCTTCTTGATCAGATGCAGCGCGGCACGGCGTGCCGAGCGCGGGCCGAGCCCCGGCAATCGCGCCAGCAACTGAATCAGCCGCTCGATCTCCGGCCCGGTGACGCTCGATGCCATGTCAGTCGCGATCCTCTCAGCCGAGGAGACCGGGCGGCAGGCCAAGCCCGCCGGTCAGGGACTGCATCTTCTCCTGCATTGCGACTTCCGCCTTGCGGCGCGCATCGTTGCAGGCGGTGACGATGAGGTCCTCGACGATTTCGCGTTCTTCGGCCTTCAGCAGCGACGGATCGATGCTGATTGCCTTGATTTCCATCTTCGCGGTCATGCGCACCGTCACCATGCCGCCCCCGGAGATGCCCTCGACCTCGACGTGATCGAGTTCGTCCTGCATCGCCTTCATCTTCGATTGCAGTTGCGCGGCCTGTTTCATCATGCCGAGAAAATCAGCCATGATCGTTCCTCTTCATCAGCAAAATTCAATCGTCGCTGTCGGATGATTCCGCAGCGTCGTCGTCCGTGATATCGGCGTCGGGCAAATCCGGCGCAAGGTGGCGAACCTCGACGATTTTGGCGCCGGGAAAGCGCGCCAGCACCTCGCGTACGCGGGGATCGGCTTCGGCGCTGCGCTCACGGGCCGAACGAGCCTCCGTCGCCTGTTCGCGCAAGGTCGGCTGGCCTTCCTCGTTGGAGACGATGACGGTCCAGCGCCGGCCAGTCCACTGCTCCAGCTTGCGCGGGAGTTCGCCGATCAAGGCGCGCGATGCGGTCCGCTCCATCGCCACTTCAAGCCGTCCGTCCTCGAATCGCACGAGGCGCACATCGGCTTCCAGCGCCGACTTGGTCTGCAAGTCGCGCTGCGCGGCGGCGAGAGCCACCAGTTCGGGAAAGCTCGCGATCTTCATCGCCGGTGGCGCGGCGTTTGCCGAAGGCGACAGCATTTGCGCGCGGGCGGGCGCTTCGGAGGCGGCGCGCGGCGCAGCCGGACGCATCGGCGCGACTGACATCGTCGACGGCATCGCCGCCGATGCACTTGCGCCGGAGGGCGTGCCGCGCGGCGCAGAACCTACCGGCAGCGATGATCCGCCGCCGCCCTGCTCGATCATGCGGATCGCTTCATCCGGTGTCGGCAGATCGGCGACATAGGCGATGCGCACCAGCACCATCTCGGCGGCTGCGGCGGGACGCGTCGCGCCTTGCACTTCGGTGATACCCCTGAGCAGCATCTGCCACATCCGCGACAGCACCCGCATCGACAGCTTGGCGGCGAAATCGCGCGCGCGCACCCGTTCGGTCTCGCCGAACACGACATTGTCGGCGGTCGCAGGCACGATCTTCACGCGGGTGACGAAATTGACGAACTCGGCTAGGTCGCTCAGCACCACGATGGGATCGGCGCCGGTGTCGTATTGCTCGCGAAACTCCTTGAACGCCGCAACGATATCGCCGCGCGCCAAGGCGTCGAACAAATCGATGACGCGCGTGCGATCGGCAAGGCCGAGCATCTGCCGCACGTCCTCCGCGCGAACGATGCCGGCAGCGTGGGCGATGGCCTGATCAAACAACGACAGCGAATCGCGCACCGAGCCTTCCGCTGCGCGCGCGATCATGCCCAGCGCCTCGGGTTCGGCCTCGACGTTCTCCATCGACGCAATATTGCCGAGATGCGCCATCAGCACGTCGGCCTCGACACGCTTCAAATCGAAGCGCTGGCAGCGCGATAGCACCGTGACCGGCACTTTGCGGATTTCGGTGGTGGCGAACACGAACTTGGCGTGCGCTGGTGGCTCTTCCAGCGTCTTCAGGAAAGCGTTGAATGCCGCCGTCGACAGCATGTGGACTTCGTCGATGATGTAGACCTTGTAGCGCGCGCTGGACGGCGCATAACGCACGCTATCGTTGATCTGGCGGACATCGTCGACGCCAGTGTGGGAGGCGGCGTCCATCTCCAGCACATCGATGTGCCGGCTCTCCATAATCGCCTGACAATGCGTGCCGAGTGTCGGCATCTGCACCGTCGGACCCTTGATCGAGCCATCCGGCAGTTCGTAATTCAGCGCCCGCGCCAGAATACGCGCGGTGGTGGTCTTGCCGACACCACGCACGCCAGTAAGTATCCACGCTTGCGGAATCCGCCCGGTCTCGAATGCATTGGAGACGGTGCGGACCAGCGCTTCCTGGCCGATCAGATTGTCGAAATTGGTCGGACGATATTTGCGGGCGAGCACGCGATAGGTGGCGCCCTGCGCTTCCGGCGCGCGGCCGAGGTCGAAACCGCCCTGATCGTCGGAAGGCGTTGCAGGGGTGCCAGCGTCGGTCATCACGCGATCCGCAATTGCATAAGTTGACGAGGAGCCGGCTTGCGGAATTGTCCGGGGCTTGATTGTCGAGATCTTGCCCGCCACCGACGGCAGGCAATGCCCGCTGTCCGTCAGCGGAGCAGCAAAGCGCTCCAAAAAGCAAGTAGGAGACTGACGAGCGACCCGATCCAGACCTCGTTAGGGCTGCTTCCTTCCGGACCTGACCCGGTTGGCGAGAGGCTCGTCCACCGCCAATCTCCCGGTCCCTATTTGGGGCCAAAAGCCAAGGAAAGCAAGCCACTCCGCGCGCGGTTCCGCAACCGTATCCGAAACGGTTGTTTGCAGGGCCGCACTCTGCGAAAGTGCTGGAACTCTTCGAGAACCTGTATGCCCGCCGACTGGACGCTTCATCCACAGCTTGACAAGGACACCGCCCCGGTCGGCGATCTACCGCTATGCCGGGTGCTCCTGATCAAGGATGCGCATTATCCCTGGCTGGTGCTGGTGCCGCGCCGTCCTGACACGGTCGAGATCATCGATCTTGATGAGGTGGCGCAGGCACAGCTGATGACTGAGATCACCCGCGTCTCGCGCGCGCTGCGGGAGATCACCCGTTGCGACAAGCTCAACGTCGCCGCGCTCGGCAACGCGGTCCCGCAACTGCACATCCATATCATCGCGCGCCGCCGCACCGACGCCGCATGGCCGCGTCCAATCTGGGGCGTGATGCCGCCGCTATCCTACGATCCGCGCGATATGCAGGAACTCATCGAAGCGCTTCGGCGCAAAGTGTGGATCAAACAACCTGACCTGAGCACCTCATGACAACAACAAAAACAGATCGGCCGTTTCCGCTCGGCCAGCCGGCCTTCGTGTCCAATGCGCTCGAGCGCGCCGCACATCTGCGCACCGACGACGCCAAGCTGATGACGCTGGAAACCAGGCCCGACGCCAGCGCCTATGTCGTGTTTCGGGATTCGCTGGTGGTGGCGCAGGAAAATGGCGGCGTGCGCGCGCTGTTGTCCGTGAACGAGGCGCTGAAATTCGGCGCAAATCCCGGCACCATCTTCCTGGGCCTGCGCGGCGACACACCCGTGTTCGGCATGGGCATTGCCGATGACGCCGCCGAGAAATTGTTGAACCGCTCCGACGTCGGTATCGTCGAACTGCGCGGCATGGCGATGCAGGGCGCGATTCCGGCGGAGCAGCTTTCGGCCATCGCGATGGCCAAATCCATGGTGGGCTGGCATCGCCGCCACGCCTATTGCGCCAATTGCGGCACCCGTACCCGCGCGACCCAAGGCGGCTGGCGACGCGATTGCCCAAGCTGCAAGGCCGAGCATTTTCCGCGCACCGATCCGGTCGTCATCATGCTGGTGACATCGGGCGACGATTGCCTGCTCGGCCGCCAGAAGCAGTTTCCCACCGGCATGTGGTCGTGCCTCGCCGGCTTCGTCGAGGCGGCGGAAACCATCGAGGACGCGGTACGCCGCGAGGTGTGGGAAGAATCCGGCATTCGTTGCGAGAACGTTCAATACTACATGACCCAACCATGGCCCTATCCGTCATCGCTGATGATCGGCTGCACGGCGGAAGCGCTGACACGTGACATCGTCATCGATCGCACCGAACTTGAGGACGTGCGCTGGTTTCCGCGCGCCGAAGCGGCGCAGATGCTGGCGCGGCAACATGCCGGCGGGCTCACCGGACCGCATCCGTTCGCCATCGCGCATCATCTGGTCGGGCGCTGGCTGCAACCGTCCGGATAGAGCGTTTTCGAGCGAAGTGGTCGCCGGTTCGCGTGAAGAAAACGCGTCAAACAAAAACCTAGAGCCCCGTTCCGATTCTATCGGAGCGGGGCTCTAGGCGGAACCAGATCATCGCCGAGCAATTGACCATGGACACGCCATGATCGACACAACCGCTTCGAACCCACCCCATATCCTCTGCATCGGAATGCCGGTGCGCGATCTCGCCTTCCGCATCGAGGCGATTCCGTCGCGCGGCTCCAAGGTGCCGGCCAGCCAGTTCGAGGAAATCGCCGGCGGCAACGCGCTCAACGCCGCCATCGGCATCGTGCGGCTCGGCGGTCGCGCTGCACTGTGCGGTCCGATGGGCGACGCGCATGAAACTTCCGCACATTACATCTTCGACAAACTCGCCGAGGAAGGCATCGACAGCCGGCATCTGGTGCATGTGCCGGGACTTGTGACGCCGATCTCCGCCATCATGATCGACCCGAGCGGCGAGCGCACGATTCTCACCTTCCGCGACCCCGGCTTGTGGAAGGTTCGGCTTCCCAATGCCGGTGCCTTGCTGGTGAACTGCGGCGCGGTGCTGATCGAAAGCCGCTGCGCACCTTTCGCCACCGATCTCTGCGCCGAGGCGCGCCGCCGGGACATTCCGGTCGTGGTCGATGGCGACGGCGTCATGTCGCTCAACGAGGGACTACTGACCGCGTCCTCACACCTGATTTTCTCCAGCGACGCCGTGCGGCAGACCGCCGGCAGCGACGACGACGCCACGGCGCTCCGCAAGATCGCCGGGCTGACCTCTTCATTCCTGGCGGCGACGCGCGGCCCGCAGGGCACACTCTGGCTCGACCCGACCGGGGCATTTCAGGAAACGGCGGCATTTCCAGTCCACACCGTCGACACGCTGGGGGCCGGCGATATTTTTCACGGCGCCTTCACGTTGGCGCTGACCGAGGGACAAACCATCCCGACCGCCCTGCGCTTCGCATCCGCCGCCGCGGCGCTGAAATGCACCCGCTTCGGCGGCGCTTTCGCCTGCCCGCAACGCGCTGAAGTTGAAACGTTTTTGGCCGAACGCCCGCCGATCCCGACCCGAGCGGATTAAACCAAGGCTTGCCATAGAAGAATTTCCTATATATGAGGGCAATCCGGCTCACATATGGAAAAATCATCTTCTCATGACAGACCTCGCCGCTCCCGCGCCCGAACCTGGCCGACGGCTCGACGCCATCGACCGCAAGATCCTCACCGTGTTGCAGGACGACGCCTCGTTGTCCGTCGCCGAAATCGGCGACAGGGTCGGCCTGTCCTCGACGCCGTGCTGGAAGCGCATTCAGCGCCTCGAAGCCGACGGCGTCATCACCCGCCGCGTCGCGCTGGTCGACCAGACCAAGATCGGCCTCGGCATTACCGTTTTCGTTTCGGTCGAGAGCGGCGACCATTCCGACGAGTGGCTGCGAAAATTCGCCGAAGCCGTCAGCGCGATGCCGGAGGTGGTCGAGTTCTATCGGATGGCCGGCGACGTCGATTACATGTTGCGCGTCGTCACCGCCGACATGCAGAGCTACGACGTGTTCTACAAAAAGCTGATCAGCGCGGTGGCGCTCAAGAACGTCACGTCACGCTTCGCGATGGAAAAGATCAAGTCGGTAACAGCGCTGCCGGTGCCGCCGATGAGCGCGGCTTAACGCAATAGCGCGCGGTGCGCCCGCGCGCTATTGCCGCATCATGAACAGCGGATCCGCACTATCGGGCACGCGCCGCCATTGCGCGTTGTCGTCGGCCTCGAAATGCCACGTCTCGCCGCGCGCCGAGATCAGCAGCATTTCGCCGCGTTCCAGCCGCCACAGCGTCGGCGCGAAGGCGACCACCGCGGCATCGCAACTCGGCTTGACGAAGACGGCGAAGTTATCTCCGCCTGCTTCGGTATTGGTGAGAGTGAGCGTGCAGATGACCGCGCCCGAGCCGCGCACCATCGCCCAGTTGCCGATCATCTGATCCATCGACCGCGTCAGTGCCCGCGCAGCCGCCAGATTCTGCAACAGATAGATCCCCTCGCCGCTGCGGCGGCCTTCGAGAATCCCGCTTTCGACCTCAGTAAAATCGATCACCGATTGTCCCGATGCATCCTGCATGCGGACGATATCCAACCCCTTGATGCCCCACGCCACAATATCCTTGGTGAAGGGCAACGCATTGGCGCAGCCGGGCTCAAGCTCCAGCTTCATACCTTGAGGCGTCGTATCGGGCTTCAAGGTCACGACACAGGTCTTGCCACGCTCAGCCGTGGACAGCTCCCACTGGCCGATCATGTCCTTCTTCAGATTCGCGGCGTTCTGTGCGAACACCGGCGCGCTGACGGCAAGCAACATCGTCAGCAGCGCAAGCATCCCGGTTCGGATCGCCGCGACGCGCATGTTACCTGCCTTTCACCGGCGTCTCGGCGATCGGCGTCAACGGCGGCTTGCCGGAGAACCACGCCTTCAGATTGTCCACCACAAGCTGATCCATGGCATTGCGCGTCACCAGTGAGGCCGAGCCGATATGTGGCAGCAGCACGACGTTCTGCAGTGCCTTCAACTCGTCCGGCACCTGCGGCTCCTTGGCGAACACATCGAGGCCCGCGGCCAGAATGGTGCCGGACTTCAACGCCGCGATCAGCGCCGGTTCGTCGATCACGCTGCCGCGCGCAAGGTTGATGATGACGCCGCGCGGCCCCAGCGTTTTCATCACTTCCGCATTGATGAGATTTGCCGTGGCCGCACCACCCGGCGTGATAACGACCAGCGTATCCACGGCTTTCGCCATCTCCAGCAGATTCGGATAATGCTGATGCGAGACCCCCGCCGCTAGATTGCGCGAGTGGTACACGACCGGCACCTTGGCAGCATCCAGCCGCCGCGCAATCGCCTGCCCGATACGGCCCATGCCGACCATTCCGACCTTGCGGTCGCGCAGCGAGCCGACGGTGAGCGGATAATCCTGCGTGGCCCAAAGTCCCGAGCGAACGTAGCGGTCCGCCTTAACGAACTCGCGCAGCGTGGCGATCAGCAGCCCCATCGCGGTATCGGCGACCTCCTCGGTCAGCACATCCGGCGTATTGGTGACTATGATGCCGTGCTCGCGGGCATAGGCGGAATCGACGTGGTCGTAGCCGACGCCGAAACTCGACACGATCTCCAGTTTGGGAAAGCGCGACAAGACCGACGCGCTGGCCGGCCGCATGTGGGTGATGGCGATGCCGCGGATGCGCTGCACGACGTCCGGCGCGAGCCGCTCGACGTCCTCCAGCGTTTCGCACTTGTGCCGTTCGAACCGCTCGGAAAAGCCGTTGTCGACGACCGGCTTGGTCGGGCCATAGATCAGCAGGTCGATTTTTTCCGAAGCAGCGGTCGTCATCAGCTTTCCTTTCGCAGCGCACTTTCATGCCAGCGCCGCAGCAACAGATGCGATACCAGCGCCAACGCCATATAAATGACGACCCCGGCCACCGAGAGCAACAACAATGCAGCAAACATGCGCGGAATGTTGAGCCGGTATCCGGATTCCGCAATCCTGTAGGCGAGGCCGGAGCCGCTGCCGGCCGAGCCCGCCGCGATTTCCGCGACCACCGCGCCGATCAACGACAGGCCACCGGCGATGCGCAGGCCGCCGAGCGTATAGGGCAGCGCTGCCGGGAGCTTCAGATAACGCAGCGTCTGCCAACGCGATGCGCCGTAGAGCTTGAACAACCCGGCGAGATTGCGATCGACCGAATTCAGACCCAGCGTCGTGTTCGACAGCACCGGGAAGAAGGCCACGATCCAGGCGCAGGCGACCACCGCTGTCTGCTGCGGCAGGTAGATCAACAGCAGTGGAGCGATGGCGATCACCGGCGTCACCTGCAAGATCACCGCATAGGGCAACAACGCCCGTTCGAGCCATTTCGATTGGCTGAACAATAGCGCCAGCGCGATACCGCCGACGGCTGCCGCGATAAAGCCCTCGAAAGTGGTGAGCAAGGTCGTCAGTAACGACGACCACAGGATCGGCCAATCTTGAATCAAAGTCTCGGCGACCAGTGCGGGGCCGGGCAGCACATAGGGCGGAATGTTGTTGACGCTGACCACGAGGTGCCAGGCAAAAATGCTCAACGCCAACACGACGAACGGCAATACTATTCGCGATATCACGCCCCGCGACAACGGGACGCCCCTCGCCGCATCTGTCGCCACACCGCTCATGACACGGCTTTCATGTCGCTAGCTTGAGCCAGCGCCAGCGATGCCTGTCGGCAATAGGCGGCGTATTCGGCAGACGTACGGAAATTCTCATCCCGTCCAGCCACATCAATCTTGATTTCCGCGTGGATGCGCCCGGGGCGCGCCGTCATCACCACGACACGCTGTGACAGGTAGACTGACTCGAACACCGAGTGCGTCACGAACACGATTGTTTTGCCGAGACTGTGCCACAGCGTCAGCAGATCGTTGTTGAGGCGGAAGCGGGTGATCTCGTCGAGCGCGGCGAACGGCTCGTCCAGTAACAGCACATCCGGCTCGGTGACCAGCGCGCGGGCGAGCGAGACCCGCATCTTCATACCCCCGGACAACTCGCGCGGAAAGGCCGCGCCGAATTCGGAGAGCCCAACTCGCGCTAGCGCGTCATCGACGCGACGATCCGCGTCAAAACGCGATATCCCAGAAAGCGTCAGCGGCAGCCGCACGTTGTCGCGCACGCTCGCCCACGGCATCAAGGTCGGCTCCTGAAATACGAAGCCGATCGCGCGGCCGGTCTGCGCGGAAGCATCGCGCCCAGCGACATTTACCTCGCCTGAGGTCGGCGCGATCAAACCGGCGACGATGCGTAGCGCCGTCGACTTGCCGCAGCCGGATGGCCCCAGCAGCGAGATGAATTCACCCCGCTGCACATCGAGGTCGATCGGCCCCAGCGCAACACCGCGACCGTCGTAGGCCTTGGTGACGCCACGCAGCCGAATGGCGCTGTCGCCCGCAATTTCGGATGAGGTGTGAGCAGTCAACACCATCACATCATCACGGCTTCGGCCGAAGATCGAGGCCGACGCCCTTGTTGATGAAGCGCAGCGTGTAGGCCTTCCGGTAATCGATATCGCGGCGAACCACGCCGGCCCGCACCATCTTGTCGAAGAAACTCGCCATCCGCGCATCCGACATCGCGCCGATGCCGTCCTTCACGGCATCACCGGAATCGACGATGCCGTGGTCCCTCATCGCCTTGACGGAATAAGCCAGCAGCTCATCGGTCATATCCGGGTTGAGCTTCTTGATCATGTCGTTGCCCGGCTTGTTATCGCCGTAGAGATAGTTGTACCAACCGATAATCGAAGCATCGACGAAGCGCCGGACGAGGTCGGGCTTGCTATCGACGAGATTGAGACGGGTTTCGATCAGTGTCGAATAGGCGTCGAAACCGTAATCAGCGAGCAACAGCACCGTCGGCTTGAACCCGGCGCGTTTCTCCACCGCATAAGGCTCCGACGAGACATAACCTTGCATCGCGCTTTTCGGATCGGCGAGGAACGGTTGGGCGTTGAACGTGTAGGGCTTCACCTTATCCTCGCTGAAGCCGTAGTCGGATTTCAGCCATTGGAAATAGCTGGCGATGCCCTCCTTCGAGACGAACAGCGTTAACGGCTTCAAGTCCTCGAGCTTCGTGACCTTGGATTCTGGATGGGCCAGGAATACCTGCGGGTCTTTCTGGAACATCGCGGCCACCGCCACCACCGGCACCTTGTTGGCGACCGCGTCGAACGATTGCAGGGTGTTCGCCGTCATGAAGAAGTCAAGCTTGCCGGCGATCAGCAGAATACGGTTGTTAACGTTCGGGCCACCCGGCACGATGGTCACATCAAGCCCGTAGCGGCGATAGGTGCCATCGGCCAGCGCCTGGAAGAAGCCGCCATGCTCGGCTTCCGCCACCCAGTTGGTGCCGAACGAGACCTTGTCCAGCGTTTCGGCGGCAGCCGGCGTCGCCAGCGCCAAGGCCGCGCCCACGAGACAAGTGTGCGCGGCGATGAGACAAGCGCTTAACGATGACGCGAGAGGGGCCAGCTTCATGATTGATCTCCGTCGATTATTCTGGCCCATGATGGCAGGATGTAACAGGCGACGCGGACGTTGTAGCCGTTCCGCCGCCGTGCGTCAGGGATGACGGCGAATTTTTCAGCGAACTCGTGCGAGCCAACGACCCGATGACCGCTTCCTGCCCACCCCGCGACTGGCGTGACATCTACTGGTCCGATGTGACGCGCGAGGATGTCGCGCGATGGATCGCGGTGCTGCCGCTCGCGGCCATCGAGCAGCATGGGCCGCATCTGCCGCTCGGCACCGACGTGATGATCGCGGATGCCTATCTGGCGCGAGTGCGCGCCCTGCTGCCGGCAAACCTTCCAGCGACCTTCCTGCCGGTGCAAGCCATCGGCATCTCGACCGAACATCTCGCCTTTCCCGGCACGCTGACCTTGCCGCCCGATGTCGCCATTCGCAACTGGACGGCGCTGGGCGAAAGCCTCGCGCGCGCGGGTGTCCGCAAGCTGGTGATGGTGTCGAGCCACGGCGGCAACAGCGCCGCGATGAGCCTGGTGGCGCAGGATCTGCGCGCCCGGCTGGGTTTTCTCGCTGTGACCACCGCGTGGAGCCGGTTCGGTGCGCCGGACGGATTGTTCACCGCCGACGAAATCCGCCACGGCATCCATGGCGGCGCGACCGAGACCTCGATCATGCTGGCCGCCCACCCTACTCAAGTGCGCACCAATGAGATCAAGAATTTTGAGCCGCGCTCAATCGCAATGGAGCGTGAGTACCGCCGGCTGAGTACGCAACGGCCCGCGCCGCTTGCCTGGCAGGCGCAGGACCTGCATCCGAGCGGCGCCATCGGTGATGCCTCTGCCGCCAGCGCCGACAGGGGCCGGCAGCTGCTCGACCACGGCGCCCGCGCCTTCTGTGAACTGCTCGCCGATGTTGATCGGTTCGATCCCGCCACGCTGACGGACAGCATCTGAGCCACGAGCATCTGCCCCGCCGGTGAAGTGCATCGCACCGGACCCCATATCCCACTAGCCCCCGCTCGACCAACCGACTGAGCTGACACGTCTTCCTGCCGCTAGCGGTCCGAGTCGCGCCAGTTCGTTGCATGGCTGTCACATCCCGCTGGCAAAGACACCCATCGTTGAACTTTCACAGTTGCTATTGCAAATTAGTTGCAATATTAGCTGATGACAGCGCTGGCCGATTCCGCCACAGCATCGCGCCGAGCGGGGCTCGGGGCAAGGAAAGGCCGGCCGGACCAACGGCACGCTTGAGCACCGATCAAATCGGGCCGCGAAACGGGCCGTCGGACAGGCTGAACCACCTCTCTCCCGAGAGGCATGACGCACGAC
>JAFKKM010000006.1 GCA_017305555.1 Hyphomicrobiales bacterium
TATAGCGCGACAATCAGGATGAGAGCGGCGCGTCAATCAAGATGAGACGAGGCGGCCAAGTCAGAGGATCATTGTCGCTGGCGGCGTTTTTGACAAGTCGTAATTGACGCTGCGCGACAATCAGGCGGGATTGCCAGTGTCAATCATGGCTTTGTCGAGTTCGTTTGGGGTGGTGTGAACAGGCGGCCGGCCTGGACCGCGTCTGCGATCGAGGGCAACTTTCCGACGGTAGCTCTCGACATTCATCTCAAGAATGGTTGCGTGGTGGACCAAACGATCGATGGCCGCCAGCGTCATTGCCTGGTCCGGGAAGATACGCCCCCATTCGCCAAATGGCTGATTGGCCGTGATCAGCAGCGAGCGTCGCTCATAACGGGCGGCGATCAACTCGAACAGCACACTGGTCTCCGCCTGATCCTTGCTCACATATGTGATGTCGTCGAGGATCAGAAGATCGTAGCGGTCGAGTTTGGCGATCATGGACTCCAGCGCCAGCTCGCGCCGCGCGATCTGCAGCCGCTGTACCAGATCGGTGGTGCGTGCAAAGAGAACGCGCCAGCCGTTCTCGACGAGAGCCAGGCCGATCGCTGCGCCGACATGCGTCTTGCCTCCGCCGGGTGGGCCGAACAGCAGCAGATTGGCGCCGGCTTTCAGCCAGGCGTCGCCGGCGGCGAGCGCCATCACCTGTGCCTTCGACAGCATCGGCACGCTTTCGAAGTCGAACGTGGCGAGCGTCTTTCCGGCGGGCAACCGCGCTTCCGCCATGTGTCGCTCGATACGACGGCGACTACGATCGGCCGCCTCGTGTTCTGCAATAGCGGCGAGGAAGCGGGTAGCAGGCCAGCCCTCCTTGTCCGATTGCGCAGCGAGTTTCGGCCAGATCGCCTTGACGCCCGGCAGGCGCAGCTCATTGAGGAGCAGTTCGACGCGGGCGGCATCGACGGAGGTCGCCATGCTGGTCATACTGCTTCTCCCAGATTTGAGTGGACCGACACGATGCTGACGGAGGCCAGTTCATCGTAAACAGCGAGCGGCGCCAGCTTGACGGTGACACTCGGGATCGAGGCCGCCTCGGGTCGGAAGCGATCGCGCAATGCCGCAAGATCGGGTAGCCGTCCGGCATCGAGATCGATTGCGATCGCCTCGGCGAGTTCGGCCTCACAGGCTCGCTCATGGGCCAGTGTCAAAAGCTCGACCGTCACCTTGCAGGCGCGTCGGTCGTCACCGTGCTCCCGCAGGGTATCGAACAGACGTTTGTAAGCTGCACGCGGGAAGAGCCGATCGCGATAGACGAGGTTGATGAGAGCCATCGGCTTGCGCCGCAGAGCATGAATGACGTGCCGATAATCAACGACATGCCCGCCCTGGCTGTCCGACACAGGCCGACCACGTCGCAGCGTCACGACCGGCGTGACGCCGAGGAAGCATTCGAGCCGATCGTCGAAGATGCGCACACGGAGACGATGACCAATCAGTCTTGAAGGTACGGTGTAGAACACGCGCCGCAAGATGAAGCCGCCCGACGACGTCACCGGGATCACCTTCTCCTCGAAGTCGGTCGTGCGGCCTTTCGGCAACGGCGCCAGTGCTTCCTTCTCGAGCGCGATCCGCCTGGCAAGGTTGGCGTTGCGCCGGCCGACAATCTCGTCGACAAAAGCTCGCCATGTGTCGAGACTGGTGAAGTCGCGCGTGCCCCGCAGCAACAGCGCATCCTCCAGCGCTCGTTTGAGATGACCGTGCGCACTCTCAATCGAGCCGTTCTCGTGTGCGATACCCGCATTGTTGCGCGTCGGCGCCATGCCATAGTGGCCCATCAGCGCAGCGTAACGCTGCGTCAGATCCTCCCGCGCGTCGACCCCCAGATTGCGGAACGCCGCCGACAGGCTGTCGCTGCGATGCTCGCGCGGCACGCCGCCGAGCGCCCACAGCGCGTTCTGCAAGCCCTCGGCAAGAGCGACGAAGCTTTCGCCGCCGAGCACGACATGGGCATGTTCGAAGCCGGAGAATGCTAACCGGAAGTGATAGAGCCGGTGATCGAGCGGCTCACCTGCGATGGTAATACCGAGCGCGCTCACGTCGGTGAAGTCGGACAGACCCAGACGGCCGGGATCGTGCTGCTGGCGGAAGATCACGTCCTGTTCCGGGCCGTTGAGCGCACGCCAGGCATTGATACGCCGCTCCAGCGTGCGTCGGATGCTGGGGTTGAGCTCGCGATGCCGCCGACGCAACTCGTCCAGCACGCCGATCACGCGGATGCCGGGCGCCGCCTTCAAGATCGGAACAATCTCGGTGTCCCAATACGGCGCGAGTGGATCGGACCGGCGTCGCCCCCTCGGCGCTTTCTTCTGCGATGGTGGGCGAGAATCACTCTCAATCCGATACGCGCTCGCTTTCGAGAATCCCGCCTTGGCCGCCGCGGCCTCGGGGCACAATGTCTGTCGGTAGTTCATATACAGCCTCATCTGGTGGTCGGTGATGTGAAGGCCAGGCAAGGCGTCGATTCCTCTTGTCGAGACAAATCAACAGCTTGCACTAGCCCCGCCTGGCCGCCAGACGGGTCCAAAAACGCGCGACGCCGATAGGGACGGTCCTCCGGTCGGGCTACGCCCTTCCTTCGGTCCGTCCCCATCGGCGCTGTCTCATCCTGATTGTCGCCGGAGTCTCACCCTGATCGCCGCCCCGCA
>JAFKKM010000071.1 GCA_017305555.1 Hyphomicrobiales bacterium
TGAACTTCTCGGCGACCACCGCGAAGGCCTCGTTGATCTCCCAGACGTCGATGTCCTTGGTGGTGAGCCCGGCCTTGGCCAGCACCTTCTTCGCCGCCGGCACCGGCGCGTTGAGCATCAGCGTCGGATCGTCACCCTGATTGGCGTAGGCGACGATGCGCGCGCGCGGCTTCAGGCCGTGCTTGTCGGCATAATCCTTCGACGTGATGAGCAGCGCGGCCGCGCCATCAACGACGCCGGAGCTGTTGCCGGCGTGATGCACGCCTTTCCACTGAAGGTCGGGATAGCGGCGCTGGATCTGCTTCTTGAAGGTAACACCGCCGCCGATGTCGTAGTCGGCCAACTGCTCGAAGCTCGGCTTCAGCGAGGCAAGCCCCTCGGCGGTGGTTTCCGGGCGCGGGAATTCCTCGTGATCGAGCGCGACGCTGCCATCGGGATTGAGCACCGGCACCACCGACTTGGCGAAGCGCTTCTCGTCGATCGCCTTCTTGGCGCGCTGCTGGCTGACCAGCGCCAGCGCGTCCACGGCTTCGCGCGAGATACCTTCCTGCGCGGCGATGGCGTCGCCGCAAACGCCCTGATGCGACTGCGGGTGAACTTCGTCGAGTTGCGGATTGCCCGCGCCCATCAAGCGCGGCGCCATCTTGGCGGCGGCGCGCTCGGCGGCGAGCGCCTGCTGATAGCTCATCATCTCGGTGCCGCCGGCGATCACACAATCTTCCATGCCCGACATCACCGACGCCGCCGCGAGGTTCACCGAGGTGATGCCGCCGCCGCAGAAGCGGTCCAGCGTGGTGCCGCTGGCCTTGATGTCGTAGCCGGCGGCGAGCGCCGACATGCGGCCGAGATCGCCGCCCTGCTTGCCTTCCTGTGTCGAGGTCGACCAGATGATGTCGTCGACGGTCGCGGTGTCGAGCTTGTTGCGCTCCTTGATCGCCTTCAACACCGTCGAGGCGAGGTTCTGCGGATGCAGGTGCGACAGCGCGCCCTTGCCCGGCTTGCCGATGCCGCGCGGGGTCCGGACGGCGTCAATGATGTATGCGTCAGACATGCGTTTTCCTTCGTGTTGCATGGTGTTGTTGGATGAGAGTGGAGCGACCCGCAGTTCCGGCCGCCCGGCGCGAGATATCGGACGGCCACCGTGGGCCGCATTGCCTGAACATCCGGCTTTTCATCCCGGCGGAGCCGCGCGGGGGACACGGCATCGGATATTTCTGGTTGGCCAGCATCAGGCGCACCCTTCCACGCGGTCCGTTCTCTGGCTTTAGTTAAATGATTAATTAGTCAGCTAATTAAAATGCGGCCGAGGCTCTGTGTCAACCATAACAGCGCACCGATCGGCGGCCGAAGCCGTGCCGAATACCACCTATGTTCCGTCGGGATTGATGCGGGCGTGTCCCGCCCCCGCGCCGCCGGCACCGGATGCCGGTCTATCGCCGTGGCCGGATATCGTCAGACCGCGCAGTAGCGCTCCTGGATGGCTTTGTCCGCCAGCAGCGCCGCCGAGCTGCTCTCGTGAACGACCTCGCCCTGGTCCACGATCACGGCGCGGTCGGCGAGACGCAGCGCCCATTCCACATTCTGCTCGACCAGCAGCAGCGTGACGCCCTGATCGCGCAGGCGGCGGAACAGCACGCCCATTTCCTCGACCAGCACCGGCATGATGCCTTCGGACGGCTCGTCGAGCAGGATCATCTTCGGCCGGCCTATCATCGCCCGCGCAATCGCCAGCATCTGCTGTTCGCCACCGGACATCGTCGCGCCTTCCTGATCGAGCCGCTCTTTCAACCGCGGAAAGCTTTCGGCGATCTCGTCGATAGCCTCGCGCTCGTTGATCTTCGCCGCGCTGGCGACGAGCCCGAGTTGCAGGTTCTCGCGCACGGTGAGGCCGGGAACGATGCGGCGCTCCTCCGGCACGTAAGCAAGGCCGAGCCGATAGCGGTCGTGCGCCTTCAGCGCCGTCAGATCGGCGCCGTCAAAACGGATGCCGCCGGAAATGCGCGGCATCAACCCCATCACGGAGCGGATCGTCGTTGTCTTGCCGGCGCCATTGCGGCCGACCAGCGCCACCACCTCGCCTTGCCGCACCGTGATGGAAACACCGTGCAGAATGTGGCTGGCGCCATACCAGGCGTGAAGATCCTGCACTTCAAGCATAGCCATCGTTCTGCCCCAGATAGACGCGCCGCACGTCCGGATCGGCCTGGATATCGCGCGGCGATCCGTCGGCGATCAGCCGGCCGTGATGCAGCACCAGAATACGATCGCTCAGGCCGAGGATCATCTTCATCTTGTGCTCGACGAGAAGAATAGTGCGGTCCCGCGCCAGCTTTTCCAGCAGCGCGACCATGTCCTTGGTTTCTTCCGGTCCCATACCGGCGGTCGGCTCGTCGAGCAACAACACCTCGGGATCGGACACCAGCGCGATGGCGATCTCGAGCGCGCGCTGCTGGCCGTGGGCGAGAAACTTCGCGGTCTCGTTGTGCTTGCCGCCAAGGCCGACGGAGTCCAGCGCCGCATCGGCCCGCTCACCCAGTTCCGGAAAATGGCTGCGGTTGCGCCAGATGTTGTAACGCGACCGCGCGGCCTGCGCGGCGACCCGGACGTTTTCGTGCGCGCTCAGTTCGGGAAAGATATTGGTGATCTGATAGGACCGCGCGATGCCGAGATGCACGAACTTGTGCTGCCGCGTGCCGGTGAGATTCTGTCCCTTGAAGCGGATCGAACCGGTGGACGGCGTCAGGACGCCGGACAGGACGTTGAAGAACGTGCTCTTTCCCGCGCCGTTCGGCCCGATGATCGACGTCACCTTGTTGGGCTCGAACTGCGCGGTGACGCCGTCCAGCGCAACGAAGCCGCCGAACCGGCGTCCGACATTTTCGACGGCAAGCAGCGGCGCGCTCATCGGACCACCCTCGCCAGAAATGTGCCCCAGATGCCTTTCGGCAGGAACAGCACGAACAGGATGAAGATCGAGCCGACGATGATCTGCCAGTGCGAGGTCCACAGCGAGAACACGTCCTCCATCAGCAGAAACGCCAGCGCGCCGACGAATGGCCCGAAGAAGCTGCTGGCACCGCCGAGCAGGGTCATCATCACGATCATGCCGGAGGTCTGGTAATGCAGCACGTCGAGCGGCACAAAGGCGAGATGCAGGGCTGACATGGTGCCGGCCAGCGCGCAGATCAGGCCCGAGAGCACGAACGAGATCAGCTTGGTGCGCTCGACATCGTAGCCGCAGGTCCGCGCGCGCGTTTCATTCTCGCGGATCGCTTCGATAGCGGCACCGAACGGCGAATTCAGAATGCGCGACACGAACCATAACGCCAGCGCCGCGAACACCATCAGGACATAGTATTTGCTGACCGGATCGAGAAAGTTGATGCTGAAACCGGCGATATCGATTTTCGCCACGGTGAAGCCGCGCAGCCCGTTCTCGCCGCCGGTCCAGGACGATGCCTGCAAGGCGACGTGGTAGACCAATTGCGCCAGCGCCAGCGTCACCATCGAGAAATAGATGCCGCGGGTGCGGATCGACAAAGCACCGATGGCCAACGCAAGCAGACCGCCACCGATAACACCGAGCAGCACCGCGCCGTACCACGGCACGCCGAACTGGCCGATGGCGATGCCGGTGACGTAGGCGCCCGCGCCGAAGAAGGCAGCGTGGCCGAACGACAACAAGCCGGTGTAGCCGAACAGCAGGTTGTAGCCCATGGCCAGCACGCCATAGACCAGCACGTTGACCGCCAGTGCCTTCGACGGCAGCACCCACGGCAGCAGGCACAGCGCCGCGATCGACAACAGCACCCGCCAGTTGGTCAGCGCGGCGGCAAGATCGGTGGCCTTCCGCGCCCCGGACGACGTCGCCGCAAGCGGGATGGATTTCACGGTCATATCGCGTTCCATCGTCAGGCCGCCTTGCCGAACAGGCCACGCGGCCGCACCAGCAGCACCAGCGCCATCAGCGCAAACATCACGATGGTCCCCATCTCCGGCGCGAACAGCGCCGTCATGCTGATGGCGACACCCACGAGCAATCCTGCCACGACAGAGCCGAGCAGCGAGCCCAGCCCGCCGATCACCGTCACCACGAACGCCTCGATCAGGACCAACGAGCCCATTTCCGGATTAACGGTCCGCATCGGCCCCGCCAGTACGCCGCCGAGCGCGGCGAGGCCCACACCGACGCCGAACACCAGCAACCACACCTTGCTGATGTTGACGCCGAGCACGCGCATGATGGTGGGGTCGCGCGAGCCGGCGCGAACGATCAGGCCGAACTTGGTCTTCTCCAGTGCCAGCCACAGCAGCAGCAACACGACGGCAACCACGACGATGACAAACAGGCGATAGATCGGGAAGTAACCGACGCCGAGGTTGGCGACGCCGGTGAGTTGCGACGGCGTCGGAAACGGAATGCCGTCATTGCCGAACACGATCCGCACCGCTTCCACCAGCACGTAACTAAGGCCGAAGGTCAGCAGCAGCGGATCGTCCACGGAGCGCCCATAGAGCGGCCGCACCAACAGCCATTCGATCGCCATGCCGAACACGCCGATCATGATCGGCGCCACCAGCAGCCCCCACCAGAAGCTGCCGGTGAGCGAAGCGACCCAGAGACCGGCATAGGCGCCGATCATGAACAGCGCACCATGGGCGAAGTTCACCACGCCCAACATGCCGAAGATAATCGACAGGCCGAGCGCGGTGATCACCAGGATCGCTCCCAGCGCGACACCCGAGAAAAGCTGGATCAGGATGAGTTCAGCGTCCATGGTGCAGCCAATGGTTTGCGTTAGGCGGGGAAGCCAAGTTCCTTGCAGCTTCGCAGCACGTCTTCGGAAGGCGCTTCGTTTTCGACGATGTTGAAGAAGTCGTTGGCGCCCTTCATGTCGGCCTTCTTCTTCGATTCAAGCACCAGAACCGACTGCACCGACTGATGATCGCACTTGCGATAATGCTGGGCGCCCTTGGCGACATCGTACTTCAAGCCTTCCAGGGCCGCGACCACCTTCTCGGTGTCGGTGCCGCCCGCCGCCTGCATCGCCAGCAGCAGCGACGAGACGCCGGTGAAGCCGTAGGCGCCGTAGTCGGTCGGGATCGCGCCGCCGTTGGCCGCACGGAAAGCGTCGTTGAAGGTCTTCGCCGACGGCAGCTTGCTTTCCAGTTCCCAATAATAATTGGCGCCGCCGACCACGCCCTCGAACACCTCGGGGCCGACCGCCAGTCGCTGGTTGTGCAGCAGCACCGGCACCACGATCTTCATCTGCTGCTTCATGCCGAAATCGACCGCCTGTTTGATCGAATTGGCCTGATCGCGGCCGAAGTTCGAGATGCAGAGAATGTCGGGCTTCATCGCGCGCAGCCGCGGCATCAAGGTCGAGTAGTCCGGCGCGCCGATCGGATGCAGCAACTCGCCGACGGTTTCCGCACCGATCGCTGCCTGCGCGCGCTTGAAGCCGCGCAGCATTTCGTGACCGTAAGCGTAGTCCGCGACGAGATGCGCGACCTTGTTGCCTTTCTTGAAGGCATGACGCGCGACCGCCGCTGTCGTCATGTGCGGGTTCATCGCTTCGTGGAACGTGTATTTGCTGGAGTCCTTCTTCTCGTTGATGGTGTCGGACTGGCTGATCGAAATGTAGATCACGCCCCGCGCCCGCGTCACCTCGTTCACCGCCAGTTGCACGGCGCTCGACAGCGCGCCGACCACGGCGTGGACCTTGTCCTTCTCGATCAGTTCCAGCGTGCGGGTCGCTGCCTCGCCGCCGTTGAGCTTGCCGTCACGCACCAGCAGTTCGACCTTGCGGCCACCGATGCCGCCCTTGTCGTTGACCAGCTTGATCGCCAGTTCGGCGCTCTTGACCTGATCCTTGGCCTCGGCGGCGTAAGGCCCGGTCAGCGGCGTCGGGAAGCCGATGCGGATGGTGTCGTCAGCAGCGCGCGCCACCCATGGCATCGCAAGAAAACTGGCACCGGCGCCGAGCCCCGCCAATGCGGCGCGGCGGGAGATTTTACGTTGGCCTAAATTCCTGATCGCGTCGTTCATGGTTTCCTCCTCCGTTGTGTTTGTTATTCAGATCCGTCCAAGAGCCTTGAGAATCCGCGCCGGCGTCATCGGAAGCTGTGCGATCGATGCATCGAACGGCGCGAGCGCGTCGTTCACCGCATTGAGCGCCGCCGCCGGCGATGCCGCGGTGCCCGCCTCACCGCAGCCTTTGGCACCCAGTTCGGTGTCGGCCGTGGGCGTTTCCACATGCGCGATCTCGATGTCGGGCATCTCGACCGCCATCGGCACCAGATAATCCGCGAGCGAGCCGTTGATGAGCTGGCCGGTGTCGCTGTAGAGGCATTCCTCAAAGAAGGCCGCGCCGAGCCCCTGCACCACGCCGCCGCGCATCTGCTCGTCGACCAGCAGCGGATTGATGACACGCCCGCAATCCTCCACCACCCAGTGCTTGAGGATTTTCACGAAACCGGTCTCGACATCGACCTCGACATGCGACGCCTGAATGCCGTTGGTGAAGGCGAACGGATAACCTTGCGGCGCGTAGTGATGCGCTACCGTTAGTTGCGCCTGGGTGCCGGGCGGCAGGGTGTCCGAACGGAAATAGGCGATGCGCGCGATCTCGGCGAGTTCGACGCGCTGCCGGCCGGTATCGGAATCGACAATCCAACCGCCGTGCATATCGAGCTTGTCCGGCTGCTCCTGCAGGATGGAGCCCGCCAGCGAGATCACGTTCTCCTTGAGCTTGCGCGCCGCGCGCAACGCCGTCTCGCCGCCGATGCCAGCGCCGCGGCAGGCCCACACCGCGCCGCCATGCGGCGTGGTTTCAGTATCACCGGTAATGACCTTGATCCGCTCGCGGTCGACGCCGAGATGTTCGCCGACGATCTGGCCGACGATGGTTTCGGTACCCTGCCCCAGTTCGGTGACCGAGATCGCGCAGCGCACGTCGCCCGACGGCGTGATGGTGATCACCGCGCCGTCCTGTGACGAAATGCGCGCGCCGCCGACGCCGTAGAACGCCGGCCCCGGATTGGAGATCTCGACGAACGAGGCGATGCCGATGCCGCGATAAATGCCGCGCTTGCGCAGTTCGGCCTGCTCCGCGCGCAGGCGGTCGTAATCCATGATCTCGCACAGCCGCGTCAGGCAAGCATGATGCGACAGCGCCTCGAACTTGTAGCCGGTCGGCGCGGCGCATGGATAGGCATCGTCAGGAATGAGGTTACGCCGCCGCATCTCCACCGGGTCCATGCCGGTTGCTGCCGCCGCCATGTCGACCATCCGCTCGGTGACCGCGAACGCGATCGGATGACCGACCGCGCGATACTGGCTCATCTGCACCTTGTTCTGAAACACCACCTGCAAATCGGCGCGATAGTTCTGGAAGCGATACGGCGTGCCAATCAGCCGGAACACCTGATTGCCCTCGACGACGCTGGTGCGCGGATAGGCCGAGAACGGCCCCACCGCGGTGACGTCATCGACATCCATGCCGATGATGGTGCCCTCAGTATCGAGCGCCATGCGGGCGCGCACGCGATGATCGCGGGCATGAATGTCGGACACGAAAGACTCGATGCGGTCGGCGACGTATTTCACCGGGCGTCCGAGCACGATGCTGAGCGCCACGGCAGCCATGTCCTCGTGATAGACATGCAGCTTCATGCCGAACGAACCGCCGATATCGGGAGCGATCACCCGGACATTGGCTTCCGGGATTCCGAAATGCCGGGAATAGATATCCTGAAACTGATACGGCGTTTGGGTTGCGTGATGCGCGGTCAGCCGCATTTCGTTCGGATCGAAATCGGCGACGATGGCGCGCGGCTCCATTGTCACCGCCGTATGGCGGCCGAAATGGAATTCCTCCTCGACGACATGCGCGGCCCCGGCGAACAGCTCGTCGATATTGCCGGTATCGATCTTGCCGTGGAAGCAGACGTTGTCGCCAAGCTCCGGCGAAATCACCGTGGTCTCGGGCGTGCGTGCGGCATCGATATCGATCACCGCTGGCAGTTCCTCATATTCAACGACAACGGCCTCCGCCGCGTCCTCGGCCAACGCGCGACTGTCGGCGACGACGGCCACCACCGCTTGTCCGGCCCACACCGCCTTGTCCAGCGGCAACGGCAGTTGCGGCGTCGATTTCATCCCCTTGAAGTGATCGAGCGTGCCGACCCACGGCTTGCACACCTTTGCAAGATCGGCGCCGGTGGCGATCAGGCGGACGCCGGGCATCGCCTTCGCCGTGCTGTTATCGATGGAGACGATGCGCGCATGTGCGTAGGGACTGCGCATGAAGGCGACATGCAGCATACGCGGCAGCACCAGATCGGTGATGTAACGGCCACGCCCGGCCAGCAGCCGCTTGGCGTTCGGGCGCGGCACCGAGCGCCCGATGTACGAGTTCGGCCGGTCCAGCGAGGTCAGTGCGTCGCTCATCCCGCGACCTCCTCGACTTGACGGCCATTCGCGGTCGCTGCCCGCGCGCGCGCCACGCTCTCGATGGCATCGACAATCGCTTCATAGCCGGTGCAACGGCAGTAGTTGCCGGACAGCGCGTCGCGGATCTCGTCGCGCGACGGCACGCCCGGTTGCGACAGCAACGCCTGCGCCGTCATCAACATGCCCGGCGTGCAGAAGCCGCACTGCAAGGCGTTGCGCTGATGGAAGGCTTCCTGAATGTCGGCGATGGCGGCGCGCTCGCTCAGCCCTTCGATGGTTTCGACGACGGAGCCCGACGCCTGCGCCGCGAACATCAGGCAGGAATGCACCACGCGGCCATCGACAAGCACGAGGCAGGCGCCGCACACGCCCATCTCGCAGCCCATGTGGGTGCCGGTCAGTTGCAGCCGCGTCCGCAGGAAATCCGCCAGCGTCTCGCGCGCCGGCGCATTCTGTGACACGTCCTCGCCATTGACTGTGAGATGGATGGTGATCTGTTCGCTCACGTTGCCCCCGCAATTCGGCCGAGCAACCGTCCGAGCAGGACGCGCGCCAGATGAACCCGCATCGCCGCCGGCGTGTGCTCGTCATCGGGCGGCGCAAGATCGTCAGCGAGCGCAGCTTGCGTCACATGCACGACGGCCTGATCGAGTTGCTTGCCGATCAGGCATTGTTCGGCGGTTGTCGCGCGCACCGGTGTGTTGCCGACGCCGAAGAAAACGATCCGGATATCCTCGATCCGTGTGCTCTGCATGTCGGCAAGAATGCCGCAGCCGACGATGGCGTAATCGCCGCGCCGCCGCGCCAGTTCGTCGAATGCCCAGCGATGCGTCGGGCGAACGATCGGCACATGAATCGCCGTCAGCAGCTCGCCCGGCTCGATCGCGGTCTGAAACAGATCGATGAAGTAATCGTCGGCAGGCACGCGGCGCGCGCCGTCGCGGCCCACGATTTCCAATTCGGCACCCATCGCCAGCGCCATCGCCGGAAATTCCGAGGCCGGATCGGCCAGCGCGATGCTGCCGCCGAGCGTCCCCTTGTTGCGGATCGCCGGATGCGCGACGTAAGGCGCAGCGTCATGAAACAGCGGCGCGTGTTGCGCGATCAACGGATCGGCCAGCGTTTCACAGTGGCGCGTCAGCGCGCCGATGCGCAGCCAACCGCCATCCAGCGCGATGCCACGCAGTTCGGAAATGTGAGCGATGTCGATCAGGGTCTGAGGCGCCTGCAATCGCAGCGCCAGCGTCGGCACGAGGCTCTGGCCGCCCGCGATATACGTGGCGTCCTCGTCAGCGGCCGCGAACAGATCCAACGCCTCCGCGATGGTGTTCGGCCGCGCGTAGCTGAATGCACGCGCCTTCAAGAGCATATCTCCCGGTCTTCGCGCCAGATTTGTGACCATCTGGTCTTAAATTTAGAACACGCCCCAATCCATCCGTCAACAAAAAATGACCATTTGGTCACAAAACCGAGTTGCGGTAAGACGGCGCATACCCCGTGACTGAATCGCGCGAGACACCGAATTTGACCAAAAAGCCTGCCAAAGCCGCCGTGAAGCCACGCCGGCGCAACATGCGCGCGCCGGAACGCGAACGTTTCATCGTCGACGAGGCGATCCGTTTCTTTGCCGAGCAGGGTTTCGGCGGCCAGACCCGCGAACTCGCCAAACGCATGGGCATCACGCACTCGGCGATCTACCGGCACTTTCCCAGCAAGGAAGCACTGATCGAGCGGGTCTACGAGGAGGTGTTTCTCAGCCGCTGGTCGCCATCATGGAGCGCCTTGATCCGCGACCGCAGCCTGTCGTTCGAGGAGCGGCTCAGCCGCTTCTATCTCGAATACGTCGAGCGCGTGTTCGAATACAACTGGGTGCGCATCTTCGTGTTTTCGGGGATGAAGTCGTTCAACATTACGGGGCGCTATCTCGACATCGTCCGAAAGGACATCATCGAGCCGGCCTGCAACGAATTGCGTCACGATCTCGGCCTGCCATCCAGCGAAACCGTGCCGCTATCCGAGCGCGAAACGGAGATGTTCTGGGGCTTGCACGGGCGCGTCTTCTATCTCGCGATCCGCCGCTACGTTTATGAAACGCCGACCCCCGACCACCTCGACGACATCGTCCGCGATGCCATCACCGCCTTCCTCGACGGATCGAAGGCGTTGATGCCGAAACTGGTGCCGCCCGCGGCGGAACCAACTTCCTTTTGAGTCGCAGACCGGCCGACATCCCCATACACTGGCCGCATGAAAAAGATCGGCTTTCTCTCGTTCGGGCACTGGACGCCTTCGTCGCAATCGCAGACCCGCTCGGCGGCGGATACCCTGCTGCAATCCATCGAGCTTGCCGTCGCGGCTGAAGAACTCGGAGCGGACGGCGCCTATTTCCGGGTCCATCACTTCGCCCGCCAGCTCGCCTCGCCATTTCCATTGCTGGCAGCCGTCGGCGCCAAGACGAGCCGCATCGAAATCGGCACGGCCGTCATTGATATGCGCTACGAGAACCCGCTCTACATGATCGAGGATGCCGGTGCGGCCGATCTGATCGCCGGCGGCCGTCTGCAACTCGGCATCAGCCGCGGCTCTCCCGAGCAGGTGATCGATGGCTGGCGCTATTTCGGCTATCAACCCGCCGAAGGCGAGAGCGACGCCGACATGGGGCGGCGTCATGCCGAGGTCTTCCTCGATCTCCTGCGCGGCCAGGGTTTTGCGCAACCCAATCCGCAACCGATGTTTCAAAATCCCCCGGGCCTGCTGCGCCTCGAACCCCACTCGGCGGGGCTGCGCGATCGCATCTGGTGGGGTGCCGGCTCCAACGCCACGGCGGTCTGGGCGGCGAAGCTCGGGATGAACCTGCAAAGCTCGACGCTCAAGAACGATGAAACCGGCGAAGCCTTCCATGTGCAGCAGGCCGCCCAGATCCGTGCGTACCGCGCCGCATGGAAGGAAGCCGGCCACACGCGCGAGCCACGCGTTTCGATCAGCCGGAGCATCTTCGCGCTCATAGACGATCGCGATCGCGCCTACTTCGGTTCGTCCGGCGAGGGCGAGGACCAGATCGGGTTCATCGACCCGCAGACCCGGGCGATCTTCGGCCGCAGTTATGCGGCAGAACCTGACGTTCTTGTCGACCAACTCAAGCAGGACGAGGCTATCGCAGAAGCCGACACCTTGCTTCTGACGGTTCCGAACCAATTGAGCGTCGCCTATAACGCGCATGTCATCGAGGCAATTCTAACTCACATCGCGCCCGCCCTCGGATGGCGCTGACCATGCGGCCTGGCAGATACAAACGGAGTTTGATGTGAGCGTCGCCTTCACCAAGGAAGACAGTGCTGAGACCGCGTCGGAAACACTGCTGCCCGACCGCCCGATTTCGCCGCATCCGAATCTGGTGACGGCGGCGGGTCTGGCGGCGCTGGAACGTCAGCTCCAACAGGCCCGCGACGCCTACGACGCGGCACAGGCGGTCGAGGACGTCAACGAACGGCGACGGCAGGCAGCCATTCCGTTGCGCGACGTCCGTTACTTCGCGGCACGCGTTCGGACGGCTCAAATCGTCGCCGACCCGACGTCGACCGATATCGTCGCCTTCGGCAGTACGGTGACCTTCCAGCGCGACGACGGACGCGTGCAGACGTATCGCATCGTCGGCGAGGACGAAGCCGATCCCAACGCCGGCTCCATCTCCTTCGTGTCCCCGGTCGCCAGGCAACTGACAGGCAAGGCTGTCGGCGACGAGGTTACCGTATCGGGGCAAAACATCGAAATCGTCTCAATCTCGTAACGCGTTGCCGCATTCAACGATCGATCGAATGCAGTCGTCGTTCAACGTGCGGCGCTATTTGATCTCACCCATCTCGGTGAGCACCGCATTCGCCGTCTTGAACGCTTCGAGCCCGGACGGGATGCCGCAATAGACGGTCGCGTGAAGCAGGATCTCCTTGATCTCGTCCACCGTCACGCCGTTGGTGATCGCGCCCTTGACGTGGAGCTTGAGTTCGGCCGGCTTGTTGAGCGCCGTCAGCATCGCAAGGTTGATGATGCTGCGCGTCTTGCGATCGAGACCCGGCCTGTTCCAGGCATAGCCCCAGCACCATTCGGTGGTGATGTGCTGAAAGGTCATCATGAAGTCGTTGGCGGATTCCATCGACTTGTCGACATATTCCGCGCCGAGAACTTCACGGCGGGCTGAAAGCCCGATGTCGAAAAGTCCGCCGAGGGTCACCGTCTGATTGTAGCTCATGTTCAATACCATTGCTGTTGGTGGGGTGACGCCAGACTATTCTCGACGCGACACCCGGTCTCTGTCGATCGCCGCGCTGGCAGTTCGCGGCGGACTTCGTCATAAAGCCCTGAATCGATCAAGTTGATCGTCCGATTGTCTGATGGTCTGATGGTCCGCGCAAGAACGAATCGAAGATCAGGTCAGGAGTTTCCCGTGTCGCAAGCGAACCCCATTCTTCCGCCGACGAAAGTCGTCGTGATCGGTCTCGGCAACATGGGCCAGCCGATGGCCGCTTGCATGACCCGCGCCGGCTATCAGGTCGTCGGCTTCGACACGTCGAGCGACGCGCGCGCGAAATTCAGCGCTGCCGGCGGCACCGCAGCGGCAACCGTTGCAGATGCCGTATCGGACGTGGCCGCCGTCATCACGCTGCTGCCGGACGGCAAGATCGTCCGCGCAGCGGTCGAGGGCTTCAAACAGCATCTCGCGCCGGGCACGGTGCTGATCGACATGAGTTCGTCCGCGCCGGTCGGCACCAAGGCGCTCGGCGAAGAACTGATCGCGGCGGGATTCGCATTCATTGACGCGCCGGTGTCGGGCGGCGTGAAGCGCGCCATCGATGGCACGCTCGCCATCATGGCCGGCGGCGACCACGCAACCATCGACAGGGCCGAGCCGATCCTGAAAGCCATGGGCAAGTCGGTCTTCCGCACCGGTCCGCTCGGCTCCGGCCACGCCGCCAAGGCGCTCAACAACTACGTCTCCGCGGCGGGCCTCGCCGCGGCCGTCGAAGCGGTGGCGATCGGCGACCGTTTCGGCATCGATCCGAATACGCTGGTGGACGTGTTCAACGCCTCCACCGGCCGCAACAACTCGACCGAGAACAAGATCAAGCAGTTCGTGATTCCTGAGTCATTCACCTCGGGCTTCTCGCTGGCGCTGATGGCGAAGGACATTCGCACCGCCGACGATCTCGCCCACCAGATCGGCGTCATCGCGCCGCTGGCGGACGAAGTCGCTTCACTGTGGGACGGCGCGCTGAAGACGCTCGGCAATACCGCCGACCACACCGAGATCGGCCGCTACCTCACCGCCAAACGCTGATCGCATCGCGATCCGCGAGCGGCCTGCGCGAAAGTCGAGCCATATGACAAATCCCGTGGTGATCCGCAGTCTCCGTGCCTTTTGCTATCGCTATCCGTTGCAAACGCCGGTCGAAACGTCGTTCGGCCGCATGTTGGATCGGCCCGCGGTCTTCATCCGCATCGAGGACAACGATGGCCATATCGGCTGGGGCGAATCCTGGTCGAATTTTCCCTCGGTCGGCGCCGAACATCGCGCCCGCATCGTCAATGAGATCATCGCCCCGGCCGTCACAGGCTTCGTCGCGAACACGCCGCATGATCTGTTCGATCATCTCAGCGCGACATACGCCGTGCTGGCTTTGCAGACCGGCGAACACGGCCCGTTCGCGCAGAGCATCGCCGGCATCGACGTCGCGATGTGGGATCTTGCCGCGCAACGGCAGGCGCAGCCGCTATGGCGTCTGCTCGGCGGCGACGCGCCCCGCATCAAGGTCTATGCCAGCGGCATCAATCCGGCCGGCGCGGAACGGACGGCGGAAGCGGCGCTGCGCGCCGGCCATCGCGCGTTGAAACTGAAGATCGGTTTCGGTGCCGAGCGCGACATCGCCAATCTCACCGCGTTACGCGCGCTTGCCGGCGACGATCTCGTCGCCGCCGACGCCAATCAGGGCTGGTCGCTCCACCAGGCGCTTGCCTTCGCGCCCGAACTCGATCGCTTTTCGCTCGCCTGGCTGGAAGAACCATTGCGCGCGGATCAACCATGGCCGGCTTGGCTTGAGTTGAAACGGCACATCCGCACGCCGCTCGCCGGCGGCGAGAACATCGCCGGGCAGAGCGCATTCGCGGACGCCTTCGCGGCGGGTGCGCTGGATGTGATCCAGCCCGATATCGCCAAATGGGGCGGCTTCTCGCAATGCGTCGCGGTGGGGCGCGCGGCACGCGCCGCCGGCAAGACGTTCTGCCCGCATTATCTCGGCGGCGGCATCGGCCTCCTCGCTTCGGCGCATCTGCTGGCCGCGGTCGGCGGCGACGGCTGGCTCGAAGTCGATTTCAATCCGAACCCGCTGCGCGATGCGCTTTGCGGTCCCGTCGGCGACGTCCACGACGGGTCCATTACCTTGACCGACGCACCGGGACTTGGAATCAGCCCCGACCTCGCGGCATTCGAAGCCTATCGGACCGCCTGAGCGACGGACCGATATCGTTATCAAAACTCTCTCACGCGGCGATTCCATCGGCATCGATGCAGGCCTGCGGCGACGATCGCGACTTCCGATCCGCCGCGCTACTTGATGACCTTGACGCCGTTCCATTTGCCGGTGGATGCGAGGTTGAGCAGAACCGTGCGGCACAGTGCCTCGATGGAGGACACCGCACGCGTCACCGGGCGGTCTGCCGGACAGACCAGATTGACGCTGCGCTGCAATTTCGGCTTGCCGATCCGCCACGCCAACAGCCGCCCGCTCTGCACCTCGCGCGCGATGGAATTGAACGGCAGGATCGAATAGCCCGCGCCGATCTCGACCATGCTCTTGATGTTGGCATAGGAATCGACCTCGAACACGGTGTTAAGTTGCAGCGCGTGGTCGGCGGCTTCCTTCTCCAACAGCGCGCGCAGGCCATGCGTGCTGCTCGGCAGCACCAGCGGCAATTTCGTCACCTGCTGATAGGAGCATTGCCCGGCGCCCGGCGGCTCGACACCGGCGGGCGGCTTCATCGGCCCGAGCAACCACAACTCCTCGGACAGCACCGGCAGCGAGGTCAGCGTGCGATCCGAAACCGAGGTATAGAGCACCGCGAGATCGACCCGCGCTTCGCGAATCCATTCCAGCACGAAGCCGCTCATCGCCTCCGCAATCCGCAGTTTCACCTTCGGAAACCGCCGCTGCGCCTCGAGGATCAGCGGCACCGCCAGAATCTGGCTGATGGTGCCGGGCAGACCGAGACGCACTTCGCCCGAGGGCTCGGCCTCGTGCTCCTGGATTTCCTGCCGGGCGATCGAGAACTGATCGATGATGACGCGCGCATTGCGCACCAGGATCTGGCCGGCTTCGGTCGCGACCACGCCTTGCGGGCTGCGGAACAGCAGCGCGCATCCCAACTCCGACTCCAGATTACGGACATGCAGGCTCAACGCAGGCTGCGCGACGTTGAGAAATTCAGCGGCCTTGGAAAACGAACCTTGCTCCACAATCGCAATGAAATATCGGAGCTGCCTGAGATCCATATAGGTCCAACATGATGTGATCGCCCGGAAAGCGCTGCCGCACTCTAAGGCATGAGCCCGCGAAGTGCGAAACGGTTTGCGGTCCCGGCCCGTGGGGTCAGGCCGAATCGCGCGCTAAGTGGTTGGAATTGATCATGTTCGCAAATCCAGAGCAATTCGATCCGGATTCATCGCAGGGCAGATTCACCGCGCATCTCGATACCGTGCGGCGATCCGACGACGTGGATATCGGCCGTCACGAGCCGCTGTTCGGCGCGAACTCACGGCGCAAGGCTTCGCCATGTTCGCCCGCAGCCGGCACACGGCCGACGGTCAGCGTCTCGCCATCCACCTTGACGCCCGGCGCCAGCAAACGCACCGGACCGGATGGCGTTTCGACATCGAGATAGCGGTTCTGCGGATGCACCGCGAGATCGTCCAGCGAACTAACCCGGCCATAGGCGAGCCGCGCTGCGCTCAACACTTCGATGGCCTGCTCCCGCGTCATGCCGAGAAAGATCGGCACGATCTCCGCATCGAGCGCTTCGCGGTTCTTGACGCGGTTGTCGTTGTTGCTGAAACGAGAGTCGGTGAGCAGGTCGGGCCGCCCGAGCACATCGCGGCACAGGATCACCCATTCGCGCTCGTTCTGGATCGCGATCAGCACCGGCCGCCCGCCGCTGCATGTGAACGCGCCATAAGGCGCGATGGTTGGATGATGCAGGCCGAACTTGCCGGGCGTGATGCCGCCATAGGTGAACTGCAAGTACGGCACGTTCATCCAGTCCGCCAGCGAATGGAACAGCGACACCGCGATATGCCGACCCACGCCGGTCCTCTCGCGCGCATAAAGCGCCTGAAACACTGCCTGCGTCGCCGTCATCCCCGCCGAGATATCGCCGACCGACACGCCGACGCGCACCGAACCGAATTCATTGCCGGTGGTGCTGGCGAGGCCGCTCTCCGCCTGCACGAGCAAGTCATACGCCTTCAACTCGCGCAGCGGCCCCTCATCGCCGTAGCCGGTGATCGAACAGGTGATCAGCCGCGGGTGCTGCTCGCGCAGTTTCGTCATCGAGAAGCCGAGCCGCTCGATCGCGCCCGGCGCAAGATTTTGAATGAAGATATCCGCCCGCGAAATCATCTCCGACAGGATGGCACGCTCGCCTTCCTGCTTGAGATCGAGGCAGATCGATTCCTTGCCGCGATTGAGCCAGACGAAATAGGCGCTCTCGCCATGCACCAGATGATCGTAATGCCGGGCGAAATCGCCCTCGGGCCGTTCGATCTTGATGACCCGCGCCCCGGCATCCGCCAGCTTGCACGACAGATAGGTCGGAGCGACGGCCTGCTCGATGGAAACAACCAGCAATCCAGCAAGATCCGACGCCATCATTCCTTACCTTCCGGCATAACCGTGCCGCGCCGCGCCAAGCGGCGCGCTGATCCAATAACACCAAGCCGGGCGCGATAGGACAGCCCTGATCGCCATGCGCGACACCCTGTCGCGACCGCTCCCCTCGCCGGATTGCGAAATCCCGGCCCGGCGCGTCATCGCATCACGAACGGGTTGGGGACGTCTTTGCCGTAGGACATCCAGACGCACTTGGTTTCGAGATATTCGTTGATCGCTTCCTGCCCGCTCTCACGGCCGAGCCCGGAATTCTTGAAGCCGCCGAACGGCGCCATGTAGCTCACCGCGCGATAGGTGTTGGTCCAGATCGATCCGGCCCGCAACCGCTTCGCCGCCGTGAAGATGCGGCGCTGGTCATTGGTCCACACCCCGGCCGCGAGGCCGTAAGCGGTGTCGTTGGCCATCGCATAGGCTTCGTCGTCCTCGCGGAAGCGGATCACCGACAGCACCGGGCCGAACACCTCCTCCTGCGCAATCCGCATGGAGTTGGAGACATTGGCGAACACCGTCGGCTCAATGAACCAGCCGTCGCCGCATTCCGGCCGGTCGGCAGGCTTGCCGCCCATCACGCAGTCCGCGCCCTCGTTGCGCGCCATCTCGATGCAGGACAGCACGCGCTGATACTGCGGCTGCGTGGTGACCGGCCCCACCTGCGTCGCCATGTCCATCGGATCGCCCATCCGCGCGGTCTGCGCCAGCGCTGTGAACTTGTCGAGGAACTCGTTGTGGATGCTTTCGTGCACCAGCAACCGCGAACCCGCGATGCAGGTCTGCCCGGTGGCGGCGAAAATGCCGGAGACCACGCCCTTCACCGCGTTGTCGATGTCGGTGTCCGGAAACACCAGTTGCGCCGACTTGCCGCCGAGTTCGAGCGTCAATCGCTTGAAGGTCTGCGCGGCATTGCGCGCGATGTGGCGACCAGAATTCTCGCCGCCGGTGAAGGCGATCTTGTCGACGCCGGGATGCGTGGTCAGTGCTTCGCCGACATCGGCGCCGAAGCCGGTGACGACATTGACGACGCCGGCGGGGAAGCCGGCTTCCTCAATGAGGCGCGCGAATTCCAGCGTCGAGGCCGAGGTGAATTCCGATGGCTTGAGTACCACGGTGCAGCCCGCCGCCAGCGCCGGCGCGAGTTTCCATGTCGTCAACAGCAGCGGCGAATTCCACGGCGTGATCGCCGCTACCACGCCGACCGGTTCGTGGCGGGTGTAGGTGAACATGTCGGCCTTGTCGATCGGCACCACCGCGCCCTCGATCTTGTCGGCGAGGCCGCCGAAGTAATAGAACCACTGCGGAATGTAGCCGACCTGCCCACGCATCTCGGCATAGAGCTTGCCGTTGTCCTGCACCTCGGTCGCGGCGAGATGATCGGCATCGCGCAGGATCAGGTCGCCGAGCTTGCGCAGAAGCTGCCCGCGTTGCGACGGATGCATGTCCGCCCACGCGCTGCTCTCCAGCGCCTGACGCGCGGCGGAGACCGCCTGATCGACGTCGCGCTGATCGCATTTCGGAATCCGCGCCCACGTCTTCGCCAGAAACGGATCGACGGACTCAAAGCTTTCACCGGATTCGGCGGACTTCCACTTGCCGCCGATGAAACACTGATAATCCTTGATGCCTTGCACGCGAGTCATGATGGTTTCCTTCCGGCACGTCTGTCTTAATTGAACTCGATCACCTGACGAATGGCGCTGCCATCGTGCAAGCGATCGAATCCCTCGTTGATATCGTCGAGCTTGATGCGATGGGTCAGCAATTTTTCGACCGGCAACTTGCCGCGCATGTAGAGGCCGAGGAAGCGCGGAATGTCCCGCGAGGGCACGCCGGAGCCGAGATAACTGCCCTTGATGGTGCGCTCCTCCGCGACCAGCGACACCGCCGGCAACGTCAGCATCGCTATCGGATTCGGCAGCCCTGCCGTCACCGTGGTGCCGCCGCGCCGGGTGATGGCGTAGCTCGCTTCCAGCGCTTTCACCGAGCCGGCGAATTCCAGCGCGGCATCGACACCACCCGATGTCACTTCCTTCACCTTGGCGACCAGATCGGGATCGTCGGCCTTGAAGGCGTGCGTCGCGCCGAGATCGCGCGCGAGGTCGAGCTTCTGCTCCAGCCGATCGATGGCAATGATGGTCTCCGCGCCGTTGGCCGCAGCCCCCAGCACCGCCGCGAGCCCGACGCCGCCGAGCCCGACCACCGCCGCCGTGCGGCCGGGGCCGACATCGCCGCCGTTGAACACCGCACCGGCGCCGGTCAGTACCGCGCAGCCCATCAGCGCCACGATATGCAGCGGCACGTCCTTGCGCACCTTCACCAGCGAACGGCGCGACACCGTGGCGTATTCCGCGAAGCACGACACGCCGCAATGATGGTGAATCCGGTTACCGCCCCGATGCAGGCGGAATTCGCCGCTGAGCAGATCGCCCTTGCCGTTGTGCTCCGCGCCCGGCTCGCACAACGCGGGCCGCCCCTGCGAGCACGGATTGCAATGACCGCAACTCGGCACGAACACGCAGACGACATGATCGCCGCGCACCAGATCGTCGACGCCGTCGCCGACTTCCTCGACCACGCCGGCGGCCTCATGGCCAAGCACCATCGGCACCGGTCGCGGCCGGTCGCCGTTGATCACCGACAGGTCGGAATGGCAAAACCCAGCGGCCGCGATTTTAATCAGCACCTCGCCGCGACCGGGACCGTCGAGATCGATCTCCTGCACGCGCAAGGGCAGCGACTGCGCATAAGGCGCCTTGTTGTTCATTTCCTCGAGAACGGCGGCCCTGATCTTCATACGTCATTCCCTTCCACGCAAACGCCCTCACGCCTCGCGAAGGCGCGCCTTGGCCATGCTTCACTCATTGTTCGTCATTGCGAGGAGCGAAGCGACGAAGCAATCCAGTCCTTGCCTCGTGGCTTTCTGGATTGCTTCGCTCCGCTCGCAATGACGGTCGACTCCGTAACGCCTCGTTTAGTGAACCGCCGCGTACATGATCTTTTCTTCGGTCGCTTCTTCCATCGCGAATTCCTCGACCACGCGCCCCTGCCGCGAGACCAGCACGCGATCCGCGAGATTCATGACTTCGGGCAAATAGGACGAGATCACCACGACGGCGAGGCCGGCATCGGCCAGCGAATTGATCACCTGATGCAGTTCGGCGATGGCGCCGACGTCGACGCCGCGTGTCGGCTCGTCGAAGATGATCAGCTTCGGCTTCTGCACCAGCGCGCGGGCGATGACGACCTTCTGCTGGTTGCCGCCGGACAGTTCGACCACGCGTGCATCGCTGTTGATCGCCTTGACGTTCAGCTTGCCGGTCCACTCTTTCGCCAGTTCGATCATCTCGGAATAGCTGACGACCACGCCGTTCTTGTTGAGGTCCGCCGACAGCAGGTTGAGATAGATGTTCTCGGCGATCGACTTGGTTTCAAAGAAGCCCTCGATCTTGCGGTCCTCGGTGACGTAGACGATGCCGTCCTGGACCGCCTTGCGCGGCACCCGGTAGCGCACCGAGCGGCCTTCCAGCTTCACCTCGCCGCCATGGAAGAAGTCGCGCTTCACCACACCGGAAATGATCTTCGCGGTTTCGGTGCGGCCCGAGCCGATCAGGCCGAAGATACCGGTGATCTGGCCGCTGTAGACCGAAAACGAGGTGTTGCGGACCATGCGGCCCATCGACAGGTTCTGGACGCTGAGAATCTTCTGCCCGTAGGGGCGCGGTATGCGTTTCTGTGCATCCTTGCCATAGAGTTCGCCGGACAACGCGCGGCCGACCATGGCGTTGATGATCTTGTCGCGGTCGAAATTCTTGGCGAGGTCAGTGATGACGTGCTGGCCGTCGCGCAGCACGGTGATGCGGTCCGAGATTGCCAGCGCTTCTTCCAGCGCGTGCGAGATGAAGATGATGGAGACGCCGTCCTTCTTCAGCCGGCGGATCAGCGCGAAGAAGTGATGCTTCTCCTCCGGCGTCAAGGTCGCGGTCGGTTCGTCGAAGATGATGACCTTGGCCTTATGATGCACGGCGCGGGCGATTTCCACCATCTGCTTCTGCGCCGCGCCGAGCTGCGACACGAACATGGTGGGATCGACGCCGAAGTTCAGCGATTGCAAAAACTGCTGCGCCGAGATGTAGATGCCGCGCAGGCGGTTGAGGAATTTCTCATTGCCGAGATAAAGGTTCTGCGCCACCGTCAGCGACGGCACCAGACTGGTTTCCTGAAACACCATGGCGATGCCCTTTTGCAGGGCTTCGGCCGGCGTCTTGAACGATTGCGGTTCGCCGTCGATGACGAGCTGGCCGGCGGTCACCTCGTAAACGCCCGCCATGATCTTGGTCAGCGTGGATTTTCCCGCGCCATTCTCGCCCAGCAGCGCGTGGACCTCGCCCGGCGCAAGATCGAAGGACACGTCCCGGAGCGCGGCGACGCCGTAAAACTCCTTGGTGACGTTTTTCATTTCGACGATCGGTCGCATCATTCCATTCGCATCTGCTAGAGATTGATCGTGACGACTTCGTCGCCGCCCTTGCTGGTCAGCCACAGGCGCCCGCCGGATTCGACCGCCGAGGTGATGCCGTGACGGCGTCCGCCGGCGCGGCTGTGCAGGCTGCGGATCGGCACGAAGTTCTCGTTCACTTCGACGACGAGGCCGTAGGAACGCGTCGGCGCCCACGGCTTGAGGATGCCCATCTGCTTCAGCGCACCGCCCTGCATCGGTTCGTGAAACGACAAGCCGCTCTGCAATGCCGGCGCGATCCAGTTCTCGGGCGCGACCTCCGCCATCATAGCGCGGCGGTATTTCGGCTCGCGCAGCACGAATTCGATCAGCGGCGAGCGCGGCGCGAAAACGGTTAGCCAGTAGCCGCCGCGTGCTGCGCGCGCGAGGCGCGCCGGATAGCCCGGCAGATCCTCGATCAGTTGCGCGCTCATGCGCCCGTCCGGCCCGAGTCGGATCAATCGCGTCGCCCAGCTTTCGCTGACGATGATGCTGCCGTCCTTGTCGGCCAGAACGCCGTTCGGGAAGGCCAGCTTGTTGGCGAGTTGCTTCACCTCGCCGCTTTTCAGATCGATCCGCAGCAACTGACCGGCGCGATGCTGTTCCAGCAGATCGCGCTGCCACGCGGAAATTGGATTGTCGGTCGAACCGATGCAGACCAGCAGCGTATCGTTGTTGGAAAAGGTCAGCGCGGTGACGCACGAATATTTCCCAGCGTCACGCAGCGCGGTGATCGCCGGCTTGCCGCCGCGATCGAGAATGGAGATGCCGTGGTTCTCGCACGCCACCGCGATCAGCCCTGCATCGGAGCAGGCCAGTGCCGTCACGGTACTTTGCAAGGTCGCGAACGGCGATGGCTTGTCGCCGTCGAGCCTCAGCAATTGGGCACCGCTCGACCACACCGGCGCGCCGTCGAGCAACGCCAGATTGTCCGGCGCGGCCACCGTGATCCCGGGCTGCGCTTCTTCCAGCAGGCTGTTCGGCTTCAGCGCGCCGTCGAGCGGCGGCACCGTGACCGACGCCGTGCCGCGTCCGAGGAACCGCTCGAGCCAGCCTCCCACCGCGATGGTCATGAGCGCGCTCCCCAGTAGCTACGGTAACCGCTCCAGGTCTTGTCCGCCCAGTCGCCGAGCTTGATGCGGCCGATGCGATTGTTGGTGATGCCGCCGAGATAGAGCCAGCCCTTGTGCTCGCGCATCGAGGTGATCATCGGATGGTTGCTGGCGCCCTTGTCCCACATCGATTCGACGATCTCGCCCTTGTCGTTGAAGCGGATGACGCAGCCGATGTTGAGGTTCGGATAAAGCCACTGATCGGGCGCGATGCGCCGCGCCATGCGGCGGCGGAAACTGGGCATTCGCAGCGCGACGTCGAGCGCCGGCGAACGCATTCCCATGATCGCCGCCCAATAGGTGCCGTCGGAGGCGCGGTTGATGTTGTCGGGATAGCCCGGAAGCTGATCGAGCATCCGCTCCACTGTCCCGGCTTTCGGCCCGGCGATCCAGTAGCGGTTGATGCGGCAGCCCCAGCTTTCCGCGAACAGGATCGCCTGCCCGTCATGCGACAGACACACGCCATTCGGGAACACCAGTTTGCGCACGGCGGTGTGCGTCTTGCCGGTGTTGGGATCGTAGCAGATGATGCGGCCGTTGCCGCGGCTTTCCAGTGCGTCCACCGGCCAGTCGTGCATCTCATAGCGGATCGTGGCTTCGCTGAAATAGACCTTGCCGTCGGGCGCGATGTCGAGATCGTCGGCGAGCCGCAGACGCGAGTCGTCCACCACCGAGAACGCCGAACGGTTGGTTTCGTCCGTCACCTTGATGACGTTGCGCTCGCGGTCGATCTTGTAGAGCCCCATACCACCGACGCACACCAGCAGATCGCCGGCCTTGTCGAACGCCATGCCGAGCGGCGAGCCGCCGATGTGAGCATAGACTTCCCATTCCTTGTAGTGCGGCGGCGAGAAGCGCACGATGTCGCCGTGGCGAGTGCCGCAATAAAGGAAATCGTTCTCGTCGAGAATCACGTCTTCCGGCGATTCCACCTGATCGAGGCCGATGATCTCGACCTCCTTGAGGCGATCGTTCAGCGCCAGCGTGCCACCCTTCTCCGCGTCGGTCGGCCGCGGCGCGGGCAATTCCACCAGCGTCGGCGAGACGTAGACCTTGGACAGCAGCTTGTCGCGGTTCTTCAGCCAGCGTACGTCGATGAACACCGCCAGCAGCAAGGTGAGGCCCAGCACCATCGGGCCGGAGCCGCTGTTCATGCCGATGCGCAGCACGCCGTTGGTCATCACCTGAACGATCACCGCGCCGATCAGCGCCTTGACCACCGAGCCGCGGCCGCCGCCGAGGCTGTTGCCGCCGAGCACCGCCGCCGTCAGCGCCGCGATCTCGAGGCCCATGCCGGTATCGGTGCCGGCGCCGCCGAGCCGCGCCGCATAGAGCACGCCGGACAGGCCGCACAACATGCCGGAGATGGTGTAGGCGGCGCAGACGGTGCCGCGCACCGACAGGCCGATGTTATGTGCGGAGCGGCGCGAACCGCCGATCGCCATGGCGCGCCAGCCGGGCCGGCTGCGCGTCAACAGGATATGGCCGATCAATGCGACAACAACCAGGATGATGAAGCTGGACGGCACACCGCCGACGCCACCGAGGCCGATCAGATCCCAGACCGTGGAATCGTAGAAACTCACCGACATCGCCTTGGAGTATTTCAGCAGCAGCATGTCGACGACGGCCCGCACGATGATCAGCGTTACCAGCGTGGTGAGGAAGGCGCGCAGGCGGAGATAGCCGATCAGGAAGCCGTTGATGAAGCCGACGCCGCCGCAGATCAGCACCACCGCCGGAATCGCCAGCCACACTGGCCAGCCGGCGAGATTGAGCAGCGCCAGCGTCATGAAATTGCCGAGCGCGAAATTCGAGCCGACGCTGAGGTCGAGCCCGCCGACCACGATGACCAGCATCATCGCCATGCAAACCAGACCGAATTCGCCCAGTTCGCGCGCCTGGATGGCGAGATTGGAAGTCGAGAAGAAATTTGGGATCAGATTTCCGAACAGGCCGACAACGCAGAGCAGCACCAGGAACGGGATCGCGTTATCGATCCACTTCTTGGACAGCAATTCGCCGATCACATGATCGGGAATGAAGCGATATCGCAGCTTTGCAAGGGTGCTCGTCGTCGCCAAAGGAAAAGCCTCGTCTACGGCGCGGTTCGCCGGCGGGAGAAACGGAGAGGCGCGTGACCGCGACGGATCGCGGTCACGCGTAGAACGTCAGCGCAACAGCTTGGCGTACTGCTCGGGGTCCCAGCAGGTGCCGGCCTTGACGTCGGCCTTGGTCATCACCCGCAGCGGCGAATAGATCTGGGTCTTGATCGCGCCGGCCTTCTGCTTGTTTTGCAGATAGGTCATGATCGCGGTCCAGGCGTCGCGGCCCATGCCCGGCGCATCATAATTGATGAAGGTCGAGAAGGTACCGTCGGCAAGGCGATCGCAGGAGGCCTGCGCGCCGCCGCCCGAAGTGACGAAATAGACCTGGCCCTGCTTTCCGGCCTGCTTGATCGCGGCGCCGGTGCCGACAGCCTGACCGTCCCAGACGTCGATGACGCCGCACAGATCGGGGTTCTGCTGAATCACCGTTTCGGTGATCGCGCGCGCCTTGCTGGCATCCCAGTCGGCCGCCTGGCTCGACACAATCTTGATCTCGGGATGCTGCGCGAACACCTTCTTGATGCCCTCGATCTGATAGAAGCTGACGCCACCGGTCGGCACGCCCTCGACCAGCGAGACCTTATGCGAGGTCTGCGTGTCCTTGCCGCACTTCGCCACGATCATGTTGGCGGCCTGCTCGCCGAGCGCGACGAAATCGGGGCCGACATAGGCGTCGGTCTGCACCGCGCCCTGCATGTTCATCTGGATGACGGCGATGCCGGCGGCGTTGGCCTGCTTGAGGAGGCGCGCCAGCGACTGCACGTCGGGATTCTGCGTGACGATGACGTCCGGATGTTCCGCGATCAGCGAGGTCATGCCCTGCGCCATCGCCGAGGTCACCCAGTTCGGGTCCTGCGCCTTGAAGTTCATGCCGTAGCGCAGCGCTTCGGTCTTGACGACACCGCCCCAGGCCTGCGCGAGATCGAAGCCGAGCGAAATCGGCAGGTAGGCGATGGTCTTGCCCTTCAGCGACGCCAAGGCAGGCCCACGAAACGCATCGGTGCTTTCTTCGGCCCGCGTCGCCACGGTCCCGATCGCCACAGCGGCAAGCGCCGTCGCGGCCACCGCCAGTTGAGTCAATTTCTTCACGGACGTCCCTCCTTGTTGAAACGTTGGATTGAAAATATCTGCTCGAATTAGATGTCGCCCTGCTGGCCGGTCTGCTCGTCGCGCGGATTGAGAATGCTGTCGACGACGATGGCGAGCAGCAGGATCAGACTCTTGATGACGTTCTGAACGGTGTACTGAATGTCCATGATGGTCATGCCGTTCATCAGCACGCCGATCAGCAAGGTACCGACGATGACGTTGCGGACGTTGCCGCGGCCGCCGCTGAGGCCGACGCCGCCGAGCACCACCACGAGAATAACGTCGTAGATCATGTTGGAGTTGACGACGCGGGTGTTCATCGCCTGTGCCGAGGTCGAGGTGACGATACCCGCGATGAAGGCGATGCCGCCGGCCATCACGTATTGCGCCACCAGGATCGGCCGCACCGGAACGCCGCCGGTGCGCGCGGTGAAGAAGTTGTCGCCCATGGCGTAGATGAAGCGTCCGGGCTTGGTGTAGCGCAGGAACAGAAACACGATCAGCGCCAGCGCTGCCGTGACGACGATCGGCATCGGAATGCCGAGCACATGGCCCTGCCCGAGTTGTGCGATCCACCCGATGTTGGCCGGCAGATAGACCACGTCGGTGCCGGTGATCAGATGCGCGCGGCCGAAGCCGTAAACGAAGGTCGCCATGGCGAGCGTCGCGAACAGCGACGGGATTTCCGCGTAGGCGATGAGAATGCCGGTGATCAGGCTCATGCCGACAGCGAATGCGAGGCCCACCGTCATGGCGGTGGCCACCGACATGCCGCCGCTGATGAGCTGCAAACTCCACGCCACCGAAATCGCCATGATGGCGACCAGCGACAAATCGATGCCGCGCCCAAGCACGACGATCAACATGCCGAGCCCGAGAATGCCGAGCACGGCCACGCTGCGGATCAACGACAGGATGTTGTTGGCCGCGAGAAAGTTCGGAAGGATGATCGAGAACAAGATAAAGAGAACGATCGTCAGGATGAAGACGATCTTCTCCTGATTGAGATGTCGCAACATGGATTGCGGCTTGGTGCGATCATCCATCCTCGGTTTCCCCCAGACCGCGACAAGCCCGTCACGCGCGATGATGATCGCGAGCGCAACAATGAAGTCTCGTCGTCGGCGTCAACGCAGCGCGTCGAATTGTTGGGGCGAACTATACAAACCGATATCGAGGCGCAAATTACCGAATTGCGTTATCGGATATAGTTTCCGGTTATAGCGGAATGATGCGCACCGGTTCGCATCGCAACGGGCTTAGGAGGAAACGTCATTGCCGGGCTTGACCCGGCAATCCATCATTTTTTGAAGAAGATAGATGCACGGATCAAGTCCGCGCATGACGGTGGATGATTGTATCAAACGCGGAAAGCCTTCAAGCAACTCAACTCGAAACGACGAATGACGATCGGTCGACGCTAGTTGGCGAAAGCACGAGGCGACAACATGCGAACGATAACGGTTCTTCATCGCGAATGGTCGCCGCGCGTACATCGTCATGGCCGGATCTATTCCGGCCGTCCACGTCCTTATATTTGTGAGCAACTGAAAGACGTGGATGCCCGGGACAAGCCCGGGCATGACGGTGACAACAGCAAAGCCATATCGAGACGCTCAGTTCAATGTGCGTTGCGTGCACGCTTCGCGGGTCGAACAGAATCGGTGCGGTGGGCGCGCGCCGATGACGCAAACGCGGACCACTTGGTCCAATGACAAAGATATTGTTGCCTCGAGTATCACCAGCTTTCCTTATCCCCGCTTCCGAAAACTAGATTATATTCCTATCGCTTCGTTCGTGAGGGGCGCTTCCGGAGGCGTACTTGAAGCGGAACGAGGCCGGCGCCCGCGCGGTTCGTGACGCACACGGCCACTCGGGAGGCAGAGGTCGACCCGCCCGCTCCCACTACGGGGAGATGCCGCTTGCGGCGTAGGGCGGAGCGGAAGCAGGCGTGCGAAAGCGCGCCGGACGGCGGCGGTCGCACGCCATCGGGGCAACCCGGCGGTTCGCGTTTGGCGCACAGGGCGAAAGCCCGTCGCGCACGGAGCTTGAAGGGCGGCGATGGTCTTGTTCGCAAGGCCATCAGGCGACGCACCGGGGCCAATAACCCCACCGCGCCGCCAGCGCGAGGCGGGGTGGTTTCGCCCTCCGCATCACGCTCACCCCTCCCGTGTCCCGCTCCAATCTTGCGCGGCTCCTCATGCCTTAAGACGCCGAGCGGATGGCGCGCGGTTCGCCG
>JAFKKM010000072.1 GCA_017305555.1 Hyphomicrobiales bacterium
TTCCATCAGTATGAGACGTTGCCGCAGGTGAAGTGATCAAGTGACGTGATCGACTGCGCCCAACGTCGGGCTCTACATGCACGCGTCGATCCGCTATCAATCGGATCGACGCTTTTTGTTGATGATGAGGAATTCCACATGTCCGCGCCAACGTCTGCACCGACCGATATGACGGAGCTGGCCAAGGCCGTGCTCTCCACCGCATAAACATGCGGCTTTCAAAATAGCTTCATCAGCTCGACATCATCCTGCAAACGCGCTGGCGGCCCGTCATAGATCTTGCGCCCAGCCTTCAGGACGGCGACCCGACTGGCAATCGGAAGGCTATAGCGTACGTTCTGCTCCACCATCAGGATCGAGGTGCCGAAGCTCTTATTGATCTCGGCAATGCTCTGCATCACCCGATCGACCAGGTTCGGTGCCAGTCCGATGGACGGTTCATCCAGGATGACCACGCGCGGTTCATGCATGAGCGCCATGCCGATGGCCAGCATCTGCTGCTGGCCGCCGGAGAGCGTGCCGCCGATCTGTTGCTGGCGCTCGTCCAGAATTGGAAACAGCTTGAAGATGGTCTGCATGCGGTCCGGCAGTCTGGTCTTGTCGGCCATGATGAAGCCGCCCAGTTCCAGATTGTCGCGCACGCTCAGGGTCCGGAAGATGCCGTGGCCTTGTGGCACGAAGGCGATGCCCTCGGCCACGTTGTCGCCAGGCGCGCGCCCGGCGATCGGCTTGCCGTCATAAGTCACTTCGCCCGCGGTCGGCTTCAGCAGGCCGAAGATGGCGCGCATGAGTGTGGTCTTACCGGCGCCATTGTGACCCAGCACCAGCAGGATCTCGCCGCGATCCAGCGACAGATCGACGTCGTGAACGATCTGCTTCTTGCCGTAGCCAGCGGCGAGACCGCGAGTTTCCAGAATAGCGGTGCTCATTTGAAGTACCGCGTTGCCAGGGCGGGATCGCTCATCAATTGATCCGGAGTACCGATCGCCATGGCATGGCCCTCGTCGAGGAAGTAGACCACGTCGCACAACTCCTTGATGACGTCGAGATTATGCTCGATGATGCAGATCGTCTTGCCGCTGTCGGCCAGCTTACGCACAATCGGGAAAATTTCCGCCAAGGTGGTGCGGTCAAGGCCGGACAACGGTTCGTCGAACAGAAACACCTCAGCGCCGGTGGCGAGCAGGCGGCCGATCACCAGGAGTTTCTCCTCCGCATAGGACAGGTTCTCCGCCGTCTCATAGGCCTTGTGAGTGAGGCCGACGAAGTCCAACACGGCGCGGGCGCGAACAAGGTTGTCCTGCTCTTCGCGGTGGATTTTCATCGGCCGGAAGAAGACGTCGAACACCCGATCACCGGCCTGATTGGGGAGTGCAACCATGACGTTTTCGAGTGCCGTCATCTTGGTGAAAAGCCGCAGATCCTGAAATGAACGAGCGACGCCGGCGCGCACGATGTCGTGCGACTTCAATCCGGTGATGTTGCGGCCGCGAAAGGTGATGTTGCCGCTGTCCAGCGAGAGGAAACCTGTCAGCAGATTGAAGGCCGTGGTTTTTCCCGCGCCGTTCGGTCCGATCAGGCCGGTGATCGAGCCGCTTTTCAGAACGATATTGAAACCCGCCACGGCGACGATGCCGCCGAAACGCTTGTGCAGGTCATTACCCGAAAGTGTGACCTCGCCCTTGCGCAGCGGCTCCGTCATCTCAGCACTATGACGGCTCGTGTCGTCGACATGAGGAAGATGGCGCATGGTACTGCGTTCAGCAAGCAGCCCCTCCGGCCGCAGCCGTAGAATCACGATTAACAGCAGGCCGTAGATGATGAGATGCGATTTGTCGGCGATTTCGGTCGGCAAGGTGACGAATTTCAGCAACTCGGGCAAAATCACCAACACTGCAGCGCCAACCAGCGAACCCCACAGGTTGCCGGTGCCACCCAGGATCACCATCGCCAGCATGTAGATGGTCTCGTCGATGCCAAAGCTTTCTGCGCCGACATAGTTCAGATAGCGGGCGAACAGGGAGCCAGCGACGGCAGCGAGCCCGGCTGAAAAGGCGAAGACCGCGACCTTCATATAAAGCAGGTTCTTGCCGACCGCTTCAGCAGCGGATTCGTTCTCCCGCATGGCACGGAGAGCACGACCGAACGGCGAGTTGGCGAGCCGCCATGCGATCCAGAAGCAGATGCCGAGCGCAACGATCGCGGCGGGAAGGAACCGCCCCGGATTGTCGAGCGCATAACCGAAGATATGCAGGCTTGGTATGCCGCGCAGTCCATCAGTGCCTCCGGTGAGGCTTTTCCAATTGGTGGCGATAGCGATGACGATTACCTGCAGCGCCAGGGTCACGACCACCAGATAGGTACCGGAGATGCGGATCGCAGGGATAGCAACCAGGGCGCCGATGAACGCAGTTATCGCCACGCCGACCAGCAGATCGGCGGGAAAGGGAAGCCCGAGTTTTAGGGTAAGGATGGCAGTGGCATAGGCGCCGAAGGCATAAAAGGCGGCTTGAGCCATGGCGAACAAGCCAGCGAAGCCGATCAGCAGATTGAAGGAAACGGCGAGGATACCGTAGATGCAGACCATCACCAGGATGTGGAGGATATATTCCATGTCAGTTCACCGCCCGGCCGAACAGGCCTTGCGGCCGCAGCAGCACCACGAGGAACAGCACGATAAAGGCGATCGAGCTCTGCCATTCGGTTGGGATTTTCCATAGGCCGAGGCTTTCCACCATGCCGAGCGCCAGGCCGCCGGCGACGGCGCCGCGCAGCGATCCCACGCCGCCAACGATAACCGCGACGAAAGCGATAAAGACAGCGAAGAAACCCATACTCGGACTAGCTCCGTCCTTGAGCAGGATGAGCGTTGCCGGAATCGCCGACAGCGCCGAACCGATGGCGAACACTAGCCGCGACACCTTCACCGTATCGATACCGATGATGCGCGCCATCTCGGGGTTGTCGGTGGTGGCCAGAATGGCCTTGCCGTGGCGGGTGCGGGCGAGATACACGCCGAGCAGAGCGGTCAGCACGACCATGGCGATCACTTGGCCCAGTTGGACCGAACTGAAATAGATCGGGCCGATCAGAAAGATGCTGTACTGGTAACCATCAATCACGCGCCCACCCGTGCCAAAGATGATCGCAATTAGGTTCTCCAGCACGATGAACAGACCGAGCGAGGCAATGAGGGTGACGTGCGACGAGCCCTGCCCCCGTTCGAAAGGCAGATAGAGATACTGATAAGTGATAACGCCGAGGACCGCGGCAATTGCTGCCGCGAACAGCATGGCTGCGGCAATGGGCAGACCTAACACGTTAGCAGCGAACCACGCGGCATAGGCCGCGGCCGTGAAGATCGGTCCATAAGCGAAATGCAAAATGCGGGTCGTGGCAAAGATCAGGCCGAAGCCGACACCGAGCAGCGCATAGTGACTACCGTTGACGAGGCCGTTGACGAAGAGCTGTGCAAAAAGGTCCATAATTGAACTCACACGAGTGAATAGCCGTCGTTCCCGCCCAACGGGCACTCGTCAGTATGCGCAAGCGGTAGCGCTCTGCCATGATAGGGCGGCCGTGCTTCGGCCGCCCTGGATCATGCGGTGCGCATTCGCTGAGTGTGCCGGTTACTTGGCTTCAATGTATTTTTCGAACACTTTGTTGCCGTTCTGGACCTTGAACAGCGCGACACGCTTCTTGGCCACGCCGTTGGCCTGGAAAACCATGCTGCCACCATAGACCGATTTGAAGGTCGGATTGGCGCGCAGCGCCGCGGCGATCTTGTCACCATGGTACCAGTCGCCGCCTTCGGCACGCGCTCGCTTCATCGCCTCAGCGATGACGTAGACGCCTTCATAGTAGTTGGCGGCATAGAAATCCGGATCAGAGTGGTAGCGCTCCTTGTAACCCTTGGCGAAAGCGGCCGACCACGGTTCGTCAGCCGAGGGTTGGAAATAGTCGGAGGTGAATTCGTAGCCCTCGAGCGCTGCGCCACCGAGCTTCTGCACATCCGCAGTATACTCGACGCCAATCAAAGGCACCTTCAGGCCGAAATCGCGGATGCGCTTGGCGGCAACGCCCGGATCGGGGCTGAACAGCCAGAGGCCGACGAAGTCGGGATTGCCGGCGCGGATCTTGGCAACCTGGGTATCGATATTGGCGGCGCCGACATCCATTTTTTCAGACGCCACCACGGTGCCACCATTCTTCTTCCAATACTCGTCGACGACCTTGACGATATTGTCACCTGCATCCGAATTCCAAGCCAGCTCGGCCATTTTCTTCAGACCAAGGTCGTGTGCGTGGCTGACTGCCGCGTGGCCGAGATCGGAGGCAAGCGAGCGATTGTGAAACAGGTATTTCGAGGCGCCGACCAGGTTGTTGCTGACCCCGCCGCCATTGATCAAGAAAATCTTCTGTTCGTCGGCGATCGGGGCAATCGCAAGTGTCGGCGGACTGAACGACGTCATCACAGCCTGCACGTTGTAAAGGTTGCGCAGACGCGTGAAACCGTCCACGCCGGCCTTGGCCACGCCGCCCTTGTGATCTTCGATATCGGCTTCGAGCTTGATGCCGTCAACGCCACCCTTGGCATTGATCTCGTCGATGGCCTGCTTCATGCCTTGGCTCATGACCGTGCCGTAGAAGCTCGTCTTGCCGGTCATGGCGAACAGGGCGCCGATGTGGATGATGTCCGGATCCTTCGGCTTTTCCGCGGCCAACGCCGCCGACGTCGTAATAAAAAAGGCCGCAGTCAGTGCGGCTCCGATCCGCTTGAGCATATCTTTCCTCCCTTGCGCCTCCTTTTTCAGAGGCGTTTACTTTATCCTTAGATCTGCGACCTGAAGGTCACCCGACTCCTTGGCCGGTTGCAAGCAATATTTACCAGCGAGAAAACCCTGAGCCCTTACAGCTACGCTGGGCGGCCAAAATGAGGTCACATCAATGAGGCCGAAAAGCCATACCTTTCTTCCCAACACCACTGCATCGAACGAGGTCTGAACCATGCCACGCAAGCAGGTCCTGATAGCCGGCGCCACCGGCCTCGTTGGCTACGCGGCGATGAGGCACTTTGGTGCGGCTTCCGATTGCGAGGTCATCGCCGTGTCACGGCGCGCGCCGGACGATACGCATGGAGCGCGCTTTCTGCCATTGGACCTGAACGACGCAACGGCTTGCGAGCAACTCGCTGCGAGCTTGCCCGGCGTTACGCATCTCGTCTACGCCGCGCTGTATGAGCGCCCCGGGCTGATTGCCGGCTGGCGAGAACGTGAGCAGATCGAGACCAATGATCGGATGCTGCGCAATCTGCTTGATCCATTGGAGCGGCACGCGAAGAATTTATGCCATGTGACGCTGCTGCAGGGCACCAAGGCATATGGCGTCCATGTTCGTCCGCTTTCGGTGCCGGCACGGGAAAACCGTTCGGAAATGCACGAACAACCCAACTTCTACTGGAAACAGGAAAATCACCTGCGCGCCCTACAACAAGGCAAGGACTGGTTCTGGTCGATCCTGCGTCCGGTGCTAATTGTCGGCTATTCTACCGGCAGCGCCATGAACGTCATTCCCGCCCTGGGCGTCTATGCGGCCCTGCGGCGCGAGGCAGGGCTGGACCTGCCCTTCCCCGGCGGCGCGCCGCGCGTGGCCCAGGCGATTGATGCCGATCTGCTGGCCCGTGTCATCGCCTGGGCTGGTGAGGCGGCGAGCGCTCGCAACGAGATTTTTAACGTCACCAACGGCGACGTCTTCGTCTGGGAAAACGTCTGGCCTGCCATCGCCGCATCACTGGGCATGCGGTCGGGTGGTCACGTGCCGCTTTCGCTCGATCGTGATATTCGCCCTCGCGAAACGGAATGGGATGCGATCCGTGCTAAGTATGGGTTGCGTTCAGGGAATTTGCGTGACTTCGTCGGACTGTCCTTCGAATACGCCGACTACACGATGGGCTATGGCCGCACCGAGTCGGGGCCACCGGCAATCGTGTCCACCATCAAGCTGATGCAGGCCGGATTCACCGAAGTCATCGACACCGAACTGATGTTCGCCAAATACTTTGCTGAATTTCAGGCCAACGGGCTCCTACCACCAGCTTGACGCACCAGTGCCATCAGAATGGTCTTGCCATCGTGCCGTAGGCTGGGGAGCTATTTGAAACTTGCCGATCTGCTCGACCCAATCGCTCCGCGGCGATCTTGTCGGGTTTGGCCTTCTCCGACTCGAATTTCTCATCGCATCTCAATTGGCCTTATACTGACTAGGGCGCAAGCCGCGTCAGCGCCCCTGCCTTGCAACTATTCGTGGACGGCAAACTCACGCTGACCGACATCAATGGGTTCAACGGGGGTCAGGTGACGGACAACGCGCGCGAAATCCTGACGACCGTCCCGAAAGCAAATAGCACGTCGAAGTCACAAGAGCTGATGACTCCTGTGAAATGCCTGGCATCGCTATACAATTCAACGCGCTGACGCCGGCCAGCATGTTTGCTCTTCTATCGGTTGCGAAAATCGCAGCCTTCAGTAAATCGCAACACGAGCCCTCGCATAAGCCTCATCCGGTAATTCCAATCGCTACGGATGCGACCTTACGGAAAAGTCCCGGGACAATCAGCGGCACGACACAAACCATCGTCGAGTTGCTGTCGCGAGGCAGTGCAAACATCTCACGCTCCGTGCCTCACCTTGCCTCACCAAAGAACAAATTGGGGAAGTACAGAGCTATCTCCGGAAATATAATGATGATCAACACACCGACAAAGGTGACCAGCACATACGGGATCACCGACAGATAGATGTCGCGCATCGTCACTTCCGGCGGCGCCACCGCCTTCAGGTAGAACAGATTGAAGCCGAAGGGCGGCGTCATGTACCCGATCTCCATCATAATGATGAAGATGACACCGAACCAGATTGGATCCCAACTATAAGCATTAACCACCGGCAGGAACACCGGCAGTGTAATCAACATGATTCCTACCGGATCAAGCACCATACCGAGCAGCAATAGCACAACGAGCATAAAGGCGAGCGCACCCCACTGACCACCGGGAATCAGCGTCATCAGATGATTCATCAGTTCGTTCGCACCGAGCGTCGTATAGGCAGTGGAGAAACCGTGCGCTGCGAACAGGATCCACATAATCAGCGCAGTGAGTTTCAACGTCTGCATCGCCGCGTCGTTGAGAACATCGAATGATAATTTGCGGTGGATCGCTGACGACACCAGCGCACCGAAGACGCCGAGCGCGGCCGCTTCCGTCGGCGTCGCAAAGCCTCCGAAGATCGCTCCCAACACCAGGAGCACGATGAACAGCGGCAGGAATACCGCTTTCAGGGACTTGATCTTCAGGCTCCAGTCGCCGCGTTCCTCAACCGGCAGCGCTGGCGCCAGCGCCGGCTGCAGCCAGGCACGCACGCCGATATAGATCGACACCAAGATGAACAGAAGGATGCCAGGGCCGATGCCCGACGCGAACAGTCGCCCTACCGAGACCTCGGTGAGCAAAGCATACAGCACCATCAGGATCGACGGCGGAATCAAGATGCCCCATCCGCCACCGCAGTTGATCGCGCCGACTGCGAGTTGCTTGTCGTAGCCCCGTTCGAGCATACGCGGCAACGCGATGGTGCCCATCGTCACCACAGCCGCGCCGCTGATGCCGCTCATCGCTGCAAAGATCGCACAAATCGCCACTGTGCCGATCGCTAGGCCACCCCGGACCGAACCAAACCAGACGTGCATCATCCGGTAGAGATCCTGTGCCACACCGGACTTCTCGAGCAGCATTGCCATGTAGACGTACATTGGAATGGCAATCAGCGTGAAACTCGTCATCGAATCCCAGAACTTCGAGGCGACGATGTAGAAGCCGACAGGCCCCATCGTGAAGAACAGGAAAATGACAGAGATGCCACCCAGCGTAAAAACGAGGGGAGTGCCGATGAATAGAAAAAAAACCAGCGAACCGAAGAAAAGAAGCGTGATGAGTTCGACAGACACGAGCGGTCTTCCCCGTTCAGTGAGAGGGTTCGTCGGCTTGCTTGCCGAAAACGTCCGGATCGTTATGAAGACCCATCACAGTGCGGATATCCGAGACGACGCGCACGATCGCCTGCAGTAGCAGCAGAACGCCGGCAACGGGGATCGCGACCTTGACCGGCCAGATCTGCGGATCCCAGATGCTAGACGAGGTTTCGAGCTTGGCGGCGGATTCCCAGGCCATGTCGGTGCCCTGCCAGATTAAAACGGCAAGGAACAGGAAGCACAGAAACGACGTCGCCAGATCGATCTGCGCCTTCCGCTTGGGCCCGTAGCGGCCATAAATGATGTCGACATTGACATGCCCGCGTTCGGCCAACAGGTAGCCGCCGGCGATCACGGCATAGACACCGAAGACCAACTGCGCGAGTTCGGCAGTCCAGATTGCGGCACTGCCGATCACGTAGCGCATGACGACGTCGGCCATCAGCAGGGCAAACATCGGCAGGATCAGCCAGGCGGCAATGCGGGCGCACCACGTGTTGATCCAGGTGATCGCTCTGGCAAACTTCAGCATCAAGCCCCCGTTTTCTGTTTGGCCGACTCACGATGCGGCGCAAACACTCGCCTCCCCGGGCAGTACAGCGGTCTGGCCCCGGTCGCTGCGACACCGGCCGGGACCAGACTTCGTCAGGTGTAGCCGAGGTCGGTCATCAGCCCGGTCAGCGCTTTGCAACCTTTGGCCGCGATCTCTCCCTTTGCCTCTTCCTTCTTGACGATGGCATGGGAGGCCTCGCTGAACTTCTTCATGACCTCGTCGGGGAAATGCACCACCTCGACGCCCATCTTGGTCTTGCCGGTCGTCAGGGCGCGCGCCTCCTGTTGCAGGTACTCGACCGTGCGGAGGAAATAGCGCTCCTCGACCAGCGCCAGGAATTGCAGCCTGAGGTCGGGCGGCAGCTTGTTGAGCGCTGCGACGTTGACGATATAGGCGTCGTTGGCAAAGCCGAGCGCCGGCTTCATGTGATATTTGGCGACCTCCCAGAACTTCATCGACAGCGCGCCAACCGCTGCACCCCAATGCGCGCCATCGACCACGCCGGTGGAGATCGCCTGGTAGATCTCCGGTCCCGCGACCTGCTGCGGTGAAGCCCCGGCGGCTGCGAGATATTCTAGCATGGTGCCGGCGGAGCGAACCTTGAGCGAACTGAAATCCGCGAGCGAAGTGATCTTCTTCTTCAGTACGAGTTCGGTCGGATAGGCTTTTTCCGCCATGATGAGGACGCCCTTGGGCTTCAGCTCCTCATTGACCATCTTTTCGATGCCGAGATTCTTGGTGAGATGCATCATCTCCCAGGATTCCCGCAATGTTCCCGGGGTGCCGTAAAGCAGGCCCATGGCCTGCGCTTCACCGAGAATGTAGCCGGGCGAGATCGTGCCCATCGGCACGACGCCGCGCTTCACCACGTTGTAGATTTCGCGGTCCTTGGCGATTTCACCGGCGCCATACAGTTCGAGCTTGAAACGGCCTTCGGTGCGTTCTTCCAACAGTTTTGCAAGTACACCAAGGCTGTCGTTGAACGAACCAGATGCCTTAGGCCAGTGTGCCTGTACCTTCCAGCTCACCTTCGTATCCGCCCGCGCGCTACCGATGATGGCCGGTGCCGCTGCAAGCGCAAGTGATGCCTTCAGAAGTTTGCGTCGTCCTAACGCATTCATGGCTTCGGACATTTTGTTCTCCCTGATTTTTTGCTTTCGACTATACGATCATGGACAAGTCAGCACAGTCAACCATCCGCGGGGCGCGTCATCTTGGCGCGATTAGACCCCACGTCAGGGACAGATGCATTCCGCGTGTCGGAAAAAATCAGGATTGCTTCGACGCCTGTTAGCTCTAACGCGTTCTCATCCAACTCGATCACAGGCGGAATGTCCGCAAAATGAAGATTTTTCTGCAAACAAAACGCTGGGCAAGCCTTTCGTTTCTGAGAAAATAAATCGATGGACGAAGAATCTCCGTCGAAACTCGCCGCGTCGACAACCTTGCGAACTGAGGAGATGTGGTCGGGGAAGCAAGTAGCGCAACAGTCAACCTATTGAAGTGGCCCCTCGGAGCCGAACAGATGAGCCAGACTTGGATTGACCGGAGTCCAGCGAACGAACGAGACAGGAAGCCGCATCCGGTGCAGCTTGCTTTTCGCTTTCACGGTTCTGTCGCTCTTCGTGCTATGGGTCGCCGCAAGTATGACATGAGCCCCATCACCAAGTCAGCTCTGCTGGTTCTGACGAGATGGCATTAAGATCAAGACTACGATGAACGGCGCCAATTCTGCCAACTTGATGAAATGGCCCCCGCTCGGCGGCCAGTGGATTAGCTCGAAAGGCGGCGCCTCCGCTACACCATAATGCGCATCTCACTCCGCAATTGCGTCGACGCTTTACGCAGCAAACCTCAATCGTCGCATCACCTCTATGAGATCCATACCGGTGACAGCGCCGCTATGTCGGCCGCAGAGGTGTTGCGTTGATGCCAAGGCGGGAAGATTACTACGCCTCGTAGGAGAATTACGGCGGAGGCGATATTGTTTCGGTGCAGAGCGAGCCATCAACGGATGATGATCAGCCGCTGAAGTGTGTAGCTCTCATTCTACCAATTCATGGTAGATGACCGAGTAGACGGTGCCACCAAGGCCGTCAGCATGCCTGCCGACGCCATCGAGCGTCAACAGAATGCGCTTCGCGTCGGCCGCTGTCTGATCACCAACTCGCCGGCAGGCGCTTCAGCCCACGCAACACGAAGGTCGGCCGCCATTCCGGGTTTTCCGCATCATCGAGCCGCATGTCTGGAATCCGGCGCAGCAGGGTCGCGATCGCGATCTCTGCCTCGATCCGCGCGAGCTGGGCGCCGAGGCAGAAATGGATGCCTCCGCCGAACGACAGCGGCTTCACGTTCGGCCGCGTGATGTCGAGCCTTTCGGGATGGTCCGGATAGACAGCGGTATCGTGGTTGGCCGAGCCCAGCAGACAGAGCACGGCTTCCCCCTTCGAAATGCGTTTGCCGCCGATGTCTTCGATATCCTCTAGCGCGACCCGACCGGTGAGCTGCACCGAAGAGTCATAGCGCAGGAACTCCTCGATCGCGTTGGTGATGAGGCCGGGGGTGGCCTTGAGCAGCGCGAGTTGATCCGGATTGCGGTGGAGCGCCAGCAAACCGTTGCCGATGAGGTTGACGGTGGTCTCGTGGCCCGCGCCGAATAGCAGGATGATGTTGGCGGTGAGCTCTTCGTTGGTAAGTTTCTGGCCGTCCTCCTCAGCCTGCAACAGTTGCGTAATCAGATCGTCGCCGGGTTGCTTGCGCCGCAGCTCGAACAACTGGTGGAAATACATTGCTGCCATCATGTTCGCGGCGTTGCCCGCCTCGATCTCCTTCGGCGTCAACGGCACCGGATCGAGGATGCGTCCACCGTCGCGCGAGCCCTTGTAGAATAGCTCGCGATTGTCCTCCGGAATTCCCAGCATGTCGCAGATGATCGTCACCGGCAGGCGGAAGGCGTAATCTTCGATCAGGTCCATCTTGCCCAGTGGAATGATGCGGTCGAGCGTCTCATTGACGATCTGCTGGATACGCGGACGCATGTCCTCGACCCGTCGCGCCGTGAACGCCTTTACGACCAGCCCGCGCAGCCGGGTATGATCGGGCGGGTCCTGCTGCAGCATCCAGTGGCTCATACTGCGGAAGACAGGCTCCTCCATAATCTTGGGACCGTACCGGCGGACGGTGCGGTCGACATAATCCTTGCCGAAACGCTTGTCCCGCAACACGAGGCTCACCTCGGCGTGACGGCTGGCGACGAAAGCACCGTGCGCATTGACGTGCATCGGGTCCATGGTCCGCAGCCGCTCGTAATACGGATACGGATTACGAATGAATTCGGGCGCCAGTGGATTGAAAAGCGGTTCGGTGCGCGCCGACTGAACATGCTCGTTCATGGTGACCTCGTTCGCTTGCTGCGCTGGGGTCGGAACCGTGGCGCGCCCTGGTGTTTCATCCTCAAGGCCGGACCGTCGCGGGGCCGACCAGTCGGTATCGAGGATGCATCTCGATACATTATTGTATCGAGATGCATCCTGCCCTATAACACGCGAATGTCAAGGATGCGAACCAGGCCGACACGCGAAGACACCCGCGAGAAGCTGTTCGAGGCGGCGGCGCAGGTCTTCGAGAGCGAAGGCATCGGCAGCGCCAGCATCGAGGCGATCGCCGCCGCGGCGGGTTTCACCCGCGGCGCCTTCTATTCAAATTTCAAGAGCAAGGACGAATTGATCATTGCCATGCTCGAGGACCATGTCGAGCACTCGATCCGGCGCAATCTCGACCTCCTCACTAAACACGACAATCTCGGTGACTACCTCGAAGCGTTCAGAACCATGGACCGCAACCGGCACGATCCACTCGGCCGCTCCCCGCTCCTGCACATGGAGATGATCCTGTTCGTGGCGCGCGCCGAGAAGCGCCGGCCGGAACTCGCCAAGCGACTGCGTGCGCGGCGCAAGCTGGTTACCGACATCGTCGCGGCCACGCTGAAGAACTCCGGGTCAAAGGCCGCAGTCAATCCGGAATGGACAGGCGCGATCGTGCTGGCGCTGGAGGACGGCTTCCGCCTGCATCGGCTGATCGACCCGGCAACGACGCCGCCGGACAGCTTCCTGCGCGCGATCACCGATCTGCAGCGCTCAATGGGGATTTCATCCGCCTGAGAAGGCGATTTCACTTCTGCGCATGGTTGGCATAGAGGCGCAGCTCCGGCTACACCCTGCTTGTCCTTCAGCTATCTCCTCGCCCACGCGGATTTTGCAAGCACGACGATCAGCGGAACTCCAGTCCCGTGAAATCGCCTGTCGCACGCCAAGCATCGAGGTATCGGAAATAAGCACTCGCCCCGGCGGGATAGCCGACCGCGAGGCGCTGGATCGGCGTCGGTGCCTGGCCCTCGTTGTTGTAGTAGCCGGGAGTGCAATCCGGTGCGCCGGTCAAGCGTGGTGGCGATTTGAGCAGCGTCTCGATCCACGCATCCTGCGCGGAGCGTTTCACCTCGACCTCGTGCAGCCCGCGATTGATCGCATGGGCGACAACATCGGCGATGGCGCCGGCCGACGCGGTCAAGTTGTGCGGGATGTTGGAGATCAGATTCGCACCCTGGGTCGGCTGCACGAAGAAAGCATTCGGGAAACCGTGGGCGTGGATGCCGTGCATGGACTTCATGCCCTCGCTCCACGCTTCGGACAGCGAGAGACCGTCGCGCCCGACGACCTCGAAGCCCGAACGGCTGCGGAAATCGGTGCCTACCTCGAACCCGGAGGCGAAGATGATGCAGTCGACCGCGTACGTGACGCCTCCAGCGACGAAACCGGCTTCAGTGATCAGCTCGACGCCCTTGCCGTCTGTATCGACCAGCGTGACGGAGGGCGTATTGAACGCTTGGAGGTAGGCATCGTGGAAGCAGGGCCGCTTGCAGAGCTGGCGGTACCAGGCCTTCAATTTGCCAGCTGTTTCCTTGTCACTGACGACGGCATCGACCCGTGCGCGGATCTCATCCATCTTCTCGAAATCAGCGTTCTCGAAAGCCGCCAGCATCGCCGCTTGTGTGCGGTTCTCGCGAGGCAGGCCGGCTATTTCTTTGCGGATGCGCCGCGCAAGTTCCGTCCAGCCGTCCTGCACGAAATCTTCGACATCCTTGCCGCCGGTCTGACTGTCCGTGAAGTTCTCCAGCCAGCGACCCTGCCAGCCGGGTGTGGCGATCTCCGCGAACCAGTTGGGATCGATCGGCCCGTTGTTGCGCACATCGACAGAAGAAGGCGTACGCTGCACGACGTAAAGCTGCTTTGCCCAGCGCGCGAGGTGCGGCACGGCCTGCACGGCGGTCGCGCCTGTGCCGATGATCGCCACGCACTTGTCGCCGAGCCTGTCGAGCGTCGCGTCTTTCGGATCGCCGCCGGTGTAGTCGTAGTCCCACCGGCTGGTGTGGAAGGCATGGCCCTTAAAGGTCTCGATGCCGGGGATGCCCGGCAGTTTCGGCACATGCAGCGGGCCAATGCCCATCCCGATATAGTCACTAGTGAAGCGGTCGCCGCGGTTGGTCGAGACGATCCAGCGCCTTTTCGCGCCGTCCCATTCCAGGTTCGTCACCTCGGTCTGGAACAGCGCGTTTTCGTAGAGCCGGTACTGACGCCCGATGCGCTGGCACTGCTCGTATATTTCCGGTCCGTGCGCGTATTTCTCGGTCGGCCGGTGCCCAGTCTCTTCGAGCAGGGGCATGTAGACCATGGAGGCCGTATCGCATTGAGCGCCAGGGTAGCGATTCCAGTACCAGGTGCCACCGAAATCGCCACCCTTCTCGACGATGCGTGCGCCGGGCACGCCCGCCTCGGCAAGGCGCGCGCCGGTCAAGAGGCCTGCGAATCCGCCGCCGACGAAAGTGAAGGGCACATGGTCGAACACCGGCGCGCGCTCGATCGGCGCTGTATAGGGATCGGTGTTGTAGTCGGCGAAGCGGCCGGTCAGGCGGATATACTGCGCGTTGCCGTCTGCGCGTAGTCGCTTGTCGCGTTCAGCGACGTATTTCGCGAGCAGAGCTTCCTTATCGATGCGCTTGGCGCTGTCCGGTGTAGCGATCACGGGATTGCTCCGGTTGTCGTTGATGACTTATAGGATGGCGGGCTCAACCGCGCTGGTACCGATTATAAGCGAGCGCCGCAACGTTCGCTCGCCCATCTTCGATATGGTGGCTTCGATCTGAACGAACGATGTTCTGGCGCGAGAGCTGCTACCCAATCCGTCGGTCGCGACCTTTCCAGAACGGATCGCGCACCGCGCGGCGCAACAGCTTGCCGACCGGGCTCTTCGGCACCTCGTCGATGAAGTGCACCGATTTCGGCACCTTGTACCCGGCAAGCCGCTCGCGAGCGAAGGCCATCAGCGCCGCATCGTCGGCCTGCTGATCAGCACGCAACGCGACGAAGGCGGCGACCGCCTCGCCCCACTTATCGTCCGGAATGCCGACCACTACCACCTCGCGCACCGCGGGATGCGCGGCAAGCGCATCCTCGACCTCGCGCGGATAGACGTTATAGCCGCCGGTGACGATCATGTCCGAGGTGCGGTCCACCAGATAAAGATAGCCGTCCGCGTCGAAGCGGCCGACATCGCGGGTGCGGATGAAGCCGCCGGGCAACGCCATCTGAGCGTTCAATTCCGGTGCGTCGAAATAGCCGTGCATCATGAACGGCGCGCGCAGCGCGATCTCGCCGACCTCACCCGGAGCAACCTCGTTGCCGTCCTCATCGACAAGGTGGATTTCGCAATCGATGCTCGGCCGCCCGCACGCCGCGAGGCGTTGCTCCGCATCCGGGCCGACGTGATCTTCCTTGGTCAGGTGGGTGATGAACACCGGCGCCTCGGTCTGCCCGTAATATTGCAGGAAGCGCGGCCCCCACAATTTCAGTGCGCGGTTGATGGTCGGGCGCGGCATCGGCGACGCGCCATAGATGATGGAGCGCACAGAACTGAAATCGGCTTCCGCGATGCCGGGCTGATCCAGCAACATGCCGAGCATGGTCGGCACCATGTTGAGTGCGGTCGGCTTCCAGCGCTCCACCGCATCGATATAGGACGCCGGCGTGAATCCGGGCAGCACGGCGGCGGTGCCGCCGCTGATCCAGTATGGCAGGATGAAGCAACCGCTGGCGTGGATCATCGACGCCGCGTGCAGCATGATATCGCCTTCGCGCACGTCGTGATTGGCGAGAATGTTCAGCGCCATCGCAGCCCAGCTCGCCTGGGTGTGCTGGACGGCTTTCAGCTTGCCGGTCGTGCCCGAGGTGAAGATGGTGACGACGATGTCACCCGCTTCCGGCTTACGATCCGGCGGCGTCGCCGGCTGAGCTTTCGCCAGCGCCTGAAGGTCGTTCGGGCTCGCGGCGTCACCGATGCTGATGGTCTTCAGCCCGGGCATGATTTGAGCCAGTTCGCGCGCGCGGTCGGCAAGATCGGCGCCGTGCAGCAGAATGCCAACGCCGGCCCCCTCCAGCATCTGCTGCTGCTCCGCCACCGAAAGCCGCGAGTTGAGCGGCACGCGCGACAGCCGCGCCTTTGCGAAGCCGAAATCCACCGGAATGGTGAAGACCGAATTGTTCAACAGAAGCCCGACGCGGGTGCCGACCGCAAGCCCAAGCGCGTTGATGAAGACGCCCGCGATCTGGTTCGAAAGCCGATCGATCTGCGTGAAGGTAAGCTTGTCGTTGCCGTACATCACCGCCGTTCGCGGCCCGAAATAGACAGCGCCCCGACGCACAAGTTCCGTCATCAACATCGCTACCTCCCGCTATGTCTTTGCTCGTGGGGCCTTGGAGGACCCATATTCTCCGTCATTGCGAGGAGCGTTAGTGACGAAGCAATCCAGCTCTTTATTTTATCTTTCTAGATTGCTCCGCTGAGCCTGAACCCGGACGGCGCGGAGCGCCGATCCGAGTTCTCGCAATGACGATCCCAACCTTTTTGACGCTACCGCCCTGGCCAGGACGGCTTCCGCTTCTCGCCGAAGGCTTTCAGGCCTTCCTTGGCGTCCTCGGTCATCGCCAGCAGCGCGATCTGGCTTTCGGTATAGGCGATGGCCTCGTCGAACGACATCGCGGCGATGGCGCGCATGGCGTATTTACCGCGGCGTATCGCGGTCGGTGACTTGTCGGTGAGGCGGCCAATCAGCCAATCGACCTTGGCGTCGAGTTCAGCGGCCGGTGCGATGTGGTTGACGAGACCGGCGGCCTGCGCGGCATGGACGTCGAATGGCTCGCCGGTCAGCGACCATTCATTGATCAGCCGGCGCGGCGCCAGCGATTGCAGCAGGCTCATCACCTGCATCGGGAACACGCCGACCTTGACCTCCGGCAGGCCGAAGATCGCCGTCTCGGTCGCCACCGCCATGTCGGTCATGCACAACAGGCCCATGCCACCGGCCATGCAGACGCCGTTGATGCGCGCGATCGACGGCTTGGTGGCATTCTGCGCCAGCCGAAGCAGATCGGCGTAATCGACATTGGGCTTGGCGAAATCCATCGCTGCAAACGCGCCGCCGGTGTTCGCCAGATCGGCGCCGGCGCAGAACGCTTTGTCGCCTGCGCCAGTCAGCACGATGACACGGATGGCGGGATCGTCATGCGCCTCGCGATAGCCGCGCACGATCCCGGCGATCACCTCGGCGTTGAGCGCATTGCGCTTCTCCGGCCGGTTGATGGTGATCCAAAGGGCCTGCCCGCGCTTTTCCAGTATTACGCTCGTATTGTCCGCCATCGTCCGCTGTATCCTGTGGTTATGCCGCGTCATCCTTCGCCGGATCGATCACCGCGACGATGTGGCCGGTGGTGACCTGCTCGCCCTCGGTGACGCCAAGTTCCGCGATGATGCCCGAAACCGGCGCGACATGCACGTGCTCCATCTTCATGGCCTCGAGCGTCGCCACCGGCTGCCCGGCCTTGACGGTGTCCCCGACACTGACCAGCACCGCCACCACGCGGCCGTTGAGCGCAGCGCGCAGCTTGCCGTCGCCGGCACCCGCCGCCGCGCGTTCCGGTGCGGCGCGGGTGAGATCGCGGACGGTCAGCACCGCGCCGTCGCGCAGGATGTAGAGATGGCTGTCATCGCGATGATAGCGCACGCTCTCGGTCAGACCATCGGCCTTGACGCGGATGATACCGCCGTCGAGTGCGGCAATGGCGATGCGGCGGCCCTCGCCGTTCGAACCGATCGCGTAGTCGCCCTCGCGAGTCCGCGCGATCTCGATCTCGCAGGCTTCACCATCAATGGTGAAGCGCATCAGCATCGGAAAGGTCGTCGCCAGCGAGCGGCCGGCGCGCCACGACGCGGCGTGCGGATCGGTCACGTAAAGCAGCAGCGCCGCCAACACGTCATTGGTGATCCCGGCAGCGGGAGGCCGCGCCAACAGATCGTCGACGTGTTGCCCGATGAACGCAGTGGTCGCACCGCCTTGCGCGAACACCTCATTGCGCAGGCAGGAGGTCAGGAATTCCTGATTGGTGGTGACGCCAAACGCCACCGTCTGTTCCATTCCATGAATCAGCCGCCGCCGCGCTTCGTCACGGGTCGCGCCGTGAGCGACCACCTTGGCGATCATGGAGTCGTAGAACGGGGGGATCTCGATGCCGGAATGCAGCGCGTGCTCGACCCGTAAGTGATCCGCCGGCTGCCATTCCAGCATCCGGCCCGACTGCGGCATGAAACCGTGGCGCGCATCCTCCGAGCACAGCCGTACCTCGATGGCGTGGCCGGAGAAGCGGACATCCTCCTGCTTGAGCGCCAACGGCTCGCCGGACGCGATGCGCAATTGCAGTTCCACCAGGTCGAGACCGGTGATCGCTTCGGTCACCGGATGCTCGACTTGCAGGCGCGTGTTCATCTCCATGAAGTAGAAGTTGCCCACGCCATCCAGCAGAAATTCCAGCGTGCCCGCCCCCTCGTAGCCGATGGCTTTGACCGCCTTCACCGCGATCTCGCCCATGCGCGCACGCAACTCCGGCGTCACCGCCGGCGACGGCGCTTCCTCGATCACCTTCTGATGACGGCGCTGCACCGAGCAGTCGCGCTCGCCAAGATGGATGCCATTGCCGTAGCGATCGCCGAACACCTGAATTTCGATATGGCGCGGCTCGACGATGGCACGCTCGAGAATGACCGTCGGATCGCCGAATGCGCCTTGCGCCTCGGACCGCGCGCTGCGCAAGTGATCCGGGAACGCTTCCGCGCTTTCGACTAGCCGCATACCGCGCCCGCCGCCGCCGGCGACGGCCTTGATCATTACCGGGAAACCGATGCGCGCAGCCTCGGCCGCCATGGTGGCGTCGGACTGGTCCTCGCCCTGATAGCCCGACACGCATGGCACACCGGCCTTTTGCATGATCGCCTTGGCCCCGGCCTTGTTGCCCATCGATTCGATGGCTTCCGGTGATGGACCGATGAACACCAGCCCGGCATCGCGGCAGGCACTCGCGAAATCCTCGTTCTCGGCGAGGAAGCCGTAGCCGGGATGCACGGCATCAGCACCGGTGGCTTTCGCGGCCGAAATGATGGCATCGATGCGCAGATAGGATTGCGCCGGCAGCGGTTCGCCGATCCGCACCGCCTGATCGGCGGCACGAACATGGGGTGCATCGGCGTCGGCATCGGAATAAACCGCGACCGTCGCGAAACCGAGGCGGCGGGCGGTGCGCATCACGCGCAGCGCGATCTCGCCGCGGTTGGCGACCAGAATCTTGCGGAACGGGGTGAGCTTCACGATTGCGTCTCCGCTCATGGCCGCGCCACCGAGAATTGCATCCGATGCGGGGTGCGGACATCGCCCTCGCGGCAGATCGCCATCACTTCGGCGAGCACCGCGCGGGTGTCGCGCGAATCGATCACGCCGTCATCGAGCACGCGCGCGCTGGTGGAGAACACATCCATCTGACCGTCGAACACCGAGGTGATCTTGGCCTTCATCGCATCGATCTTGTCGCGCTCGACTGGCGCGCCCTTGCGGGCGGCAGCGGCTTCGGTGACGATCGCCATGGTTTCCGCCGCCTGCTCGCCGCCCATCACCGCCGTCTTGGCGTTGGGCCACGAGAAGCAGAAGCGCGGATGGAAGCCGCGCCCGCACATGCCGTAATTGCCGGCGCCGAACGATGCGCCACAATAGATGGTGATCTGCGGCACGGTGGCGCTGGTCACTGCCTGGATCATCTTCGACCCGTGCTTGATCATGCCGGCTTCTTCATAAGCCTTGCCGACCATGTAGCCGGTGGTGTTGTTGAGATAGAGCAGCGGCGTCTGCGACTGGCAGCACGCCTGAATGAAATGCGTTGCCTTGTTGGCCCCGGCCGGGTCCAGCGGCCCGTTGTTGGTGATGATGCCGATGGCATGGCCTTCGATGCGGGCCTGCCCGCAGACCGTCGCCGGGCCATAGTCCGGGCCGAACTCGACGAAATCGGAATCGTCGACGAAGCGCGCGATGGCCTGCCGCATATCTACGGGGCGCTTGTGATCCATCGGCATGATACCGAGCAACTCCTCGGCGTCGTAGCGGGGCGGTCGCGCGTCAATGCGCTTCTCGTCCGCTTGCGGGCGATCCCAGTCGAGACCGGCCATGATGTCGCGCGCGATGCGCAAGGCATCGCGATCATCCTCGGCAAGGTAATCGCCAAGGCCGGAGACACTGGTATGCATCACCGCACCGCCGAGTTCTTCCTCGGTGGCGATCTCGCCAGTCGCGGCTTTCAGCAGCGGCGGTCCTGCGAGGAACGCACGCGTGCGACCGCGTACCATGACGATGTAATCCGACAGGCCGGTCTGGTACGCACCGCCCGCCGTGGAGGAGCCGTGCGTCACGGTCACTACCGGCAATCCCGCCGCCGACATCCGCGCCAGATTGCGGAAGATGTTGCCGCCGCGCACGAAATCCTCGACGCGATAACGGAGCAGATTAGCGCCGGCGCTTTCCACCAGTTGCACGTAAGGTAGCCGGTTCTCCAGCGCCAGTTCCTGCACCCGTAACGTCTTGTCGAGGCCGTAGGGCTGCAACGCGCCGGCATCGATGCCAGCGTCGTTGGCGCTGACCATACAGCGGATGCCGGAGACGAAGCCGATGCCGGCGACAAGACCGCCGCCCGGCGCGCTCTTGTCGGGGTCCGGTACATCGAACATGTAACCAGCCAGCGTCGAGAGTTCGAGGAACGGCGCGCCGGGATCGAGCACCAGCGCCACACGCTCGCGCGGCAGCAACTGGTGGCGTTTATGGAAGCGATCCTTGGCCGCGGCGGACTTGGCGCGGCTGCGTGCCTCCAGCATCCGCATCCGCTCGATCAACGCCAACATGCCGTCGCGGTTGGCCTTGAATCCGGCGCTGCCGGTCGCGATGGTCGATTCAATGACTGCCATGTTGGCGCTAACTCTCCAATTGAACGAGGGCGATCAGCCCTGCGCGAAATGTTCGCTGAACTGCTGGCGCAACTCGACCTTGCGCAGTTTGCCGGTGGCGGTCATCGGCATCTCGTCCAACAGCTTGATGAACTTCGGCACCTGGAAGCCGCCGAGATGCTGGCGGCAATGCTCGATGATCGCGCCCTCATCCGCACTCGCACCGGGCTTGAGCTTAACGAAGGCGGAAACTGCCTCCCCCCACTGCGGATGTGGCAAGCCGACCACCGCAGCGGCGAGCACCGCCGGATGCGCCAATAAGGTCTCCTCGATCTTCACCGAAGCGACATTTTCGCCGCCGGACTTGATCATGTCCTTCTTGCGGTCGAGGAACAGCACCTCGCCGTGATCGTCGATCAGGCCGAGATCGCCGGTGTGGTGCCAGCCGAACTTGCGCGCGTCTTCAGTTGCCTTCGGATCCTTGTAGTAGCCGAGCATCACGTTCGGCCCGCGATGCACGATTTCGCCAACCTGATTGCGCGGCAGCAGATTGCCGTCGTCGTCCATGATCGCGGTCTCGTTCACGATCATCGACTCGCCCCAGTAGTTGCCGAAGCGTTTGAGCTGGCGGTCCGGTTGCGACATCGTCGTTGCCGGATACATCTCGGTCTGACCGCTCGGCTGCATGAAGTTCGGGCACAGCTCGGCAATGCAGCGCTCCAGCAACGGACGCGGCATCGGCGCCATGGTGTAGATACAGGTTCGCAGAGTGGAGAGATCGAACTCCTTGCGGCGCGGGTGATCGAGGATCGCCTGATACATCAGCGGCAGGCCGATGAAGATCGACAGCTTGTCGCGCTGGATCGCCTCCATGCAGGCCACCGGATCGAAGCCGCGCATCAGCGCCATCTTGCCGCCAACCGCGAGATAGGTCAGCAGCAGCACATGCGCGGCACAGTGGAACAGCGGGAACTGGCCGGTGATGCCGTCGTTGCGGTCGAGATGCATCTCGATGGCATTGCTCATCGCCGCCATCACCACCGCGAGATGGCAATGCATCGCCCCCTTCGGCCGCGACGTGGTACCGCTGGTGTAGATGATCATCGCCAGATCGCGGTCGTCGAAGGCGATCTCCGGCTCAATGTCAGATTGACCATCAAGCAGTGCGTTGAATTCCTCGAGCCCCTGCTCCTTCGCCTTACCGACGAGATCGACCGCGATCAGCTTGATGCCACGCTGCTCCAGCGCCGCGCGGCGATCCGGCTGGGCGTGCAGGTTGTCGTCAATCAATGCGAAGCGCACGCCAGCGTGATCGAGAATATAACTCATGTCGTCCGGGCCGAGCATCGTGTTGATCGGTACCCAGACGAGCCCGGCGCGATGAATGCCGAACAGCGCCTTGACGAACTCGACCGAATTGTTACAGACGGTCGAAATCTTATCACCGGGCTTGAGGCCGCGTGAAACAAGATAGTTCGCGAAGCGGTTGGCGTCGCGCTCCAACTCGGTGTAGCTGACGCGGCGCGCGCCTTCGGTCAGCGCGATGCGTTCAGGGAAACGGCGCGCGGCGCGCTTCAACAGATCGCCGACCGCGACACGACCGATACGGCCTGGACCCGGTACGCCACCGGTAGCTTCCAGATTACTCATGATGATCCTCCTCCCAACGATGCGAGGCCGCGGCTCTGCGGACGCTGACCTCTGTTATCCAAAGCTCTAGTTCTGAATGCCGAAAATCTGCCGTGCGTCGGCCGGGCTTGCAATGGTGCGCCCAACCTCGCGCGCATATGTCGCCATGGTTTCGATCAATTGCCCGTTCGAGGTCACCTTGCTGCCGTCGGGGCGATAGAACGTATCCTCAAGGCCGGTGCGCAGATGGCCGCCCAACTCGGCGCAACGCCGGTGCAGTGGCCAGATTTCGGCGCGGCCGATCGCAGTGACCTGGAATTTCGCGTCTGGCTGCTTCAACTTGATGAGAATGGGCAGCAGTTCGGGATCGGCCGGCATTCCCGATGCGACACCCATGACGAAATTGTATTCGAGCGGGCCCTCATACATGCCGGTCTGGCGATACATGCCGACGCAGCGCACGATGCCGACGTCGAAGCATTCGAATTCCGGTACCGTACCGGCATCCTTCATCGCATCGAGAAAGTCCTGCACCTTCTCCACCGAATTGTCGAACATCATCGGCGGCCAGGCCCAGGTGCTGTCGGCCTTCACTTTCAGGTAGTTCAGTGAGCCGGCGTTGCACGCCGCCATCTCCGGTTTCGTCTCGCGCACGCAGGCCAGCGGGCCGGCATATTCCAGACCCGACGTGCCGGTGGTGTGATTGATGATGACGCCGGGGCAAGCCTCGCGGATCGCCTGCTGGATCTCGCGCGAAACGCTCACCTCCCACGACGGCAGATGGCCCTTGTTCGGCGCCTGCTGACGCAGATGGATATGCATCACGCTGGCGCCAGCGTCATAGGCGGCCTTGGCCTCCCGCGCCATTTCCTCCGGAGTCACCGGCACATGATGCTGCTTGGGATCGGTCAACACGCCGTTCAGCGCGCAGGTGATGACAACCTTGTCGCTCATGCCGGGAAGCCCTCATTTGCCCGCCGATCGTGCGTCGGCGAATATGAGCGCATGATGCGAAACCGCTCGCGCGGCTTCTTGCGTCAACCGGCTATTGCGATGCCTTGCACCTCAGGAGCGCTCCGAGCGTAGACCGAGACCTATCGCGGCGTCACTGCGGTAGATCGCAAGATCACGCGAGCCGATGAAGATAGCGCGCGGTTTCAGGCCATAGAAGCTGCGGATCGAATGGCTGAAATGCGTCGAATCCGGATAGCCGATATCCTGCGCCAGATGCGCGAGGTTGATGTCCTCGTTGACATAGTGCAGCAAATGCCGTGCGCGTTTCCAGGCGCGGAAGGCGCGGAACGACACCCCGGTCTGCTCCTTGAACAGATGCAAGAAGCGCGACTGCGACAGCCTCACCGCCGCCGCGCATTCGGCGGCGTTGACGTTGACATTGGAAAATTCACACAACCTCGCGATGGCGTCGACGATCCGCTGGTCAAGTGCACGCACTTCGAGCGGCTCGCCGAAAAAGATCGTGTCGAACTCGCAGGTGGTGAACCCCTCGCGGCGTCCGGTAATGCGTAGCGCGTCGTAAGCACCGCGTATCCGCGCCGTGATCGCTTTGCCTGCCGGACCACGCAAACGCCGCTCAAGCGCCGACAGCGCCGACGGCAGCACTGTTTCCGGCTCGATCACCATGCAGATGGTGGCGGGGTAATCGCTGTCGACGCCGTGCACGGTATAGGGCGGCACCACGACGATCTCGCCACGGGTCACCGTGCCACCCTGCGCCACACTGAGTTCCCCACGCAGCGCAACATAGACGTTCAAGCCACCGCTGGTCCGCCGCCGCGGTCTGCCGAGCAATCCGGCGTAAAAAACCCGCTCCGGACTGATCAGCATCAGATGTTCTGACGCTGGTCGCGCGCCCTCGTTCATGCTGCCGCTCCCGCGATTGCGATGTCTATCACGCCGGATCGTGGCTCCGACGCGTCCCTCTGGGCCCGTCGAGCATACAGCAAGCGAACCAGAAGTCACCGCCGAGCGGGGCAGTTTGAGTTTCTCCGGAACCGACCACCTGTAGCCAGTCCTACAGCAATGGCTTTCTGGCCTGCTACGACGATCCCGAGAGGAGGTGGTGATGAAGGACATCAAGATGATTGCCGATAACGGCTGTTTTGGCGTCGCGGGATGCGCTGGGAGCGGTCTGGTCGCCTTACTGTCGCCGACGGCTCATTACGGCGCGGCCGAAACGGCAACCTCAAGGCCCCCGCAAGTTCGTCAAGCACACCTACGGTCTGAATACGTAAGTTATCGACGCCATCGGCTTCACTTTATAGTCTCCATAGCGCCAAATAGACCGGGAAACCCAGCAGCGCTGAGGAAACCATTAATTGGTCGCTCCCTCAAGACCGGGCTGGCTTTCCTCCGCGAAGATCTCAATGCCGGACATCTCCTCGGGATCATTTGGATCCGACGCGCTATGCCCTGCGGAATGAAAGGGAGGAATGCTGGTTGATCGGCCGACTGGCAACGAAAAAGGCCCAGCAGGAAGCGCCTGCGCACAGTGCCGAAACAACCGACAAACAATGAGCTGGAGCAGTCGATCGCGTCAGGACGCCTCTCGTAAAATGAAGATGACAGCGTCGCGGCCAGCGTATTGGACCAAAGACGAATGCGGCAGATCTGGCCAAGGCGGTTCCGCAACGCCAATTGTAGTGAGGGACACGTGTTCCCCACATAACTTAGGCCGCCTGCAAGGACTCCCCCACCTTTGGCGGCCTCTTTTTGCAGAGTCGTAACAAGTCGCTCAACGCGCGAAATGATGACGACCTGAACGCCACCAGCATTCTGGTCGAAGCATGTTGTCTTTTTCGCTCATCGGATCAGTATAGGTTCGCCGGCCAGGTCAAGCGTCCCCCTCTCCCGCTCTGACCGGCATGGGGCTGTCGAGACACCTCGGAGTCTCCTCCTACGACGGCCCCTCTGCTATCGCGTTCAACGTTCGTTGTGGATCCGTCCGAACGCTTGCCGGGCGTGCTGCAACTCCCGACGAATATCGTTTTGCAGATCCTGAACTCGCATAAGAGATCGTTGGTGCGCCGGGTTTCTTCCGCCGCGTTATGCACTGCTGCCATCGCGTCAGGCGTTAAGCCAATCAGGACCCACTGCATATTCGCATCGTGCATTGTACCGTTGTCCCACGGACCGCGCCTTACAGCCATCCAAATTCCGTACAAGGCCGCGATCGCGACCGTGAATTGCGCTACAGGAAAGGCGGAGAGACCCGAAAGTCGACCTGGCGACGCTTATCATGATGGTTCCTCATCATTAGCGCACGGAGATAAGCTCCACCCCTGTCAGGACAAAATAGACGGGCGCACCTAACGAGATCGTGCGGCGAAAGGGACAAGACCGAGGAACATCTGGGGTCAGATCAACACACCCGCTCCCAAACCGTGCCTCCCTTCGGAACGCCGATCATCGACACACGGCGAAACAGCCGCCATGCCGCAACTGACGGACCACGCAACCTGTCCCGTATCGCGTGCATGAGTTTAACACTTGGGTGTCGAGTCTTTCGTCGCACCTCGAGAGACACGACCGTGTTCGGCTGCAACTACGCCATGTTCAAGGCAGCATATTTACCGCTAAACATGGGCTTGGGGATTCAACCGGTGCGAAGGACTGATACGCCGCCGGATCCCCATTTGCTTATCCTGGGTGAAAATGAGAAGCAGCCAGGATGGCTGAGTTCTCCCAACCAACGTTCGGATTGGGCGTCGAGGCAGACAGGCCAGAGTAATCCCCGCGGAAACCCACCGCCGCGAATTGATCCATTAGCGCCGCGAGGCGGTGAATATGCGCGGCTTCTTGGCGCGAAGCGACGAACGCGTCCGGCGAAGATCCAGCCCCGCCTGAAGACTGCGCCGGCGGATCGGTCACTGTCATGGTTTGAGCCGCCGATGTCGCGGTTTCGCCGGAAGTTGTGTTGCGCGCCGTCACCGTGAACGTCGCAACCGGATGGTCCGTGCCCCTATAGCTTGACGACAGGATCAGCCCGCTGAGCGATTTGCCTGTCGTGGAAGACCCCTCAGTGATGGTCCACGTGTAGGTTCCATTGCTTTGAAGGCTTCTAGCAACAGTATTTCCGGCAGGAGCCGTGATCGACTCGTAACTGGGCAACCCGCTGATCGTCAGCGACAGCCTGTCGTCGGAGTCGACGGGCGTCGCGGTGATGCCCAACGCCACCGATCCTCCAGCAGGCACCGTCAGCGAGGTGCTGCTGATGGCCAGTGTCGAGACTTCCGGCACCCTGTCTTGATCCACCGTCAGAGCGCGGGCCGCAGCCTGCGCCGGATTTCCGGCCGCGTCCGAAACATTGGCGGAAATGGTATAATTTCCATCCGTCAGGGCGGTAGCCTGCGCGCGTGTAACGGCGACCGACCACGCATTGTTGCTGTCCGTTGCCGTATAAGAATTCACGATCGCGTTCGCGCTATTGAGAATATTGACGGTGACAGCCCGACCGTTCTCAACACCTGTCGTCGTGCCCCTGATCGCGAAGCCCTGAGAAGCTTCGGTGGCATTGAGAATGTTGTCACCTGCCCATCGTCGGCGCCGTCGTGTCGATCTGCAGCGTGCCGGCCGGATTGTAGTTGGTGGCGCCCAACAGATTGGCGGCGTTGCCGTTGCCGTCGGTGATGGTCGCGCCGTTGAGGTTGAGCGACGAGACGATCAGGTCGGCGGTATTCCGGCCTGCCGCCACGGTGTAACTGAAGCTGAGCGCGCTGCTGCCCGAACCTCCGCTGTAGCTCGCCGTGCCGCCGTCGTTGAGGGCAAGCGTCGGCGTGCCGCCGCTGGTGTTGACCGTCACGGCGGCGTTGAGATTGACAGTCAACGTGACCACCTTGCCTGCGTTCAGATCGCCGCCGCCGCTGGCGATTCCGGTGCCGGAAGTCGCGATCGAGGCAATTTTCGTCGTGGATCCCGCAGTCGCGTTGCCAAACACCTGAATAGGCGCGGCAGTCGCGGCGTCGTTCGGCGCCGTCAGACCATACGAAGTAGTGATCGTACTGAGGAGATTGTAATGATTGTAGGCGGTGCCGTAGTTTCCCGGGACCACGTTGGCGCCATACAGCAGAGTTGGAACCTGGTTCGCAGCAGCCTCGGCGGTAGCATCGTCATTTTCGTCCCATGTCACGACGAGGAGCGAATTGTTGTTGAGCGCCCACTGTGCATAGGCGCTCAGGTTTTGCTGAAGCCAGGTATCGCCTTGAGCGATCGTCCCGTTGTGCATGTCATCGCCTGGACTAGGAATGACGAACGAAACCGTCGGGAGACTCGAATAATCGCCACTGGAGAAAAGCGCGGGGAAACTGGTGAAATCGGTCTGAACGGTACGGCCCTCGGGAAATGACACCCAAGGATCGTGGTTGAAGTCACTACCCCCTCCTCCCTCGTCGACATAACCCGTGAAGCTGAGGCCCGCGTTGTTCAACGTTGTGTAGAGCGTTGGACCCGGAAGGCTGTAAGCGTTGTCGTCGGTGACGCCGAATGTCGAGCCGGCGTAGAGCGCGAAATAGTCGGGCTGGCTTGGATGAGCCTCCGCCGTGAAATTGGTCAACGACGCGCCGTTGGCCATAAGGCTGTTGATATAGGGGGCCTGGCTGCTGCCGGCGATCTCGTCGTAGTTATGATTCTCTTCGACGACGACCACGATATGGCTGTAGTGCGGTACGCCGGAGGCGGTGGCCGCATTGACCTGCAAGATGCCGGCGGGATTGTAGTTGGTGGCGCCCGACAGGTTGGCGGTGTTGCCGGCGCCGTCGCTGATGACTGCGCCGTTGAGATTCAACGACGAGACGGAGAGATCGGACGTGGTCTGGCCCGC
>JAFKKM010000007.1 GCA_017305555.1 Hyphomicrobiales bacterium
ATGCCGGCGCCGGTTGCGACGATCGAGGCAATCGTCGGCGCCGTCGTGTCGATCTGCAGCGTGCCGGCCGGATTGAAGTTGGAGGCTCCCGTCAAGTTGGCGGCGTTGCCGTTGCCATCGGTGATGGTCGCGCCGTTGAGGTTGAGCGATGAGACGATCAGATCGGCGGTGTTCTGGCCTGCCGCCACCGTGTAGCTGAAGGTGAGCGCGGTGCCGCCCGAGCCACCGCTGTAGCTCGCCGTGCCGCCATCGTTGAGGGCAAGCGTCGGCGTACCGCCGGTGGTGTTGACCGTCACCGCCGCGCTGAGATTAACCGTCAACGTGACCACCTGCCCGGCGTCGAGATCGCCGCTGCCGTTGGTGATGCCGGCACCCGAAGTCGCAATCGAGGCAATCGTCGGCGCCGCGGCCGTTGAGTTCTGGACGGCGATCTGCGCCACCGATGTCTGCCACCAGCCGCTGGCGACATATTCGTTCGAAATCCAGAATCCGTTTGGGCTGTTCGGATCGGCAATCGCGGTCGAATAGGTCCCCCAGCGCTGGTCGTTCAGACTTCCGGTATCCAAATACGTGGTACTCGCCTTATAAAGCGTCGGCGCGCTGAAGGCGGAAGTGCCAGCGCCGAGCACCATATAATAGTCGGAAGGATACATGTTCGGCCCGGAGGCCGAAAAATTGATAAGCACATCGCCGTTCCCATCGACCGCGATCGAAGGGTTGAACACAGCGACCCCCGTGCCGATGGACGCGCCGGAAATGACGTTTCCGATGACATATTGTGGATTCGCGGGATCGGTGACATCGAGCTTGAACCACTCGATTTCAGCAAGTGCCCCTGCACTCGGCATGACTTCACTCACGCCCAAGACGTAATTGTGTCCTCCAGAGAAAGTGTAGGCAAGGCTTTGGATGCGCCCGTCGCCGATGTCGAGCCCTTTGGTCGTACCTAGCTGCGCGGCAGTGTAATCGCTTCCGTGCCCTCCTACATCCGCGTCACCAAGATAGAGCGTTCGGGTCGCGCTGAGGCCGTGCGTCGGATCATACGTTTGATATGTGACCGCGGTCTCCCTGCCGGTCGAATAGGCGCCCAGATAATAGGTCAGCCCATTGTTGCCTGCGACATTGCGCATGATGCCGCCGTTTCCCGACACGCTGTTGCTGACGTCGGGCGTGATCGCGCCGTTTCCAGCGGCGATTACGCTGTTTTCGTTGATGACGAATTCGCCGTTGCTGTAGCCGCCTCCCGCGTCAAGGAATTCGGGCGTCGAGATATAGATATTGCCGTCGCTGACGGACAGATGGGGCATGTCTGATTGGGTCGTGCCGTCATTAGACGTGTCGATCGAAGCCAAGTACCAGCCATCGTTTGGATTGCTGTCCACCGACACGGCGATATCGATATTGGTGGCGAAGTTCCCGCCACCCGGTTGGAAATTATTCGCGATGACCACATAGTGGCCTGTCGAACCGTCATAGGCCGCCCGCGCGTCGAGAAGGCTGTTATCAAGCGTGCCGCCAAGCGGCGAGAACAGACCATACAACGATCCGTTGGATACGATCGGATTGCCGCTAAGATCCGTTATCTCGTAATGAGTGGTCTCGGCGGTGAAAACGTAATTCAGCCCTACTGCCAACGCATTTTGAGGTGGATTGTTGGTCGGATCGGACACTCCGGAAAATGACCGGGTGACCGAGGCAGACGCCGTCGCCGGCGTCGACGCATAGAAGTTGAGCGCTGGCGCTCCGGCGCTGGCGCCGATCGCCGTAGCGCCATAGAAACCTTCGATCGTGGCGAGCAGGGAATAGGGATCAGCCGGCGAGTTGTTGACGGCCCCAGCAGGTACGCCCGCGCCAACGACCATCGCCGCAACGTGATCGGGATAAGTCACTGCTGGATTGGTGTTGTTCTCGTCGAAGGTAACGATCAGCAGGGAATTGTTGGCCTGCGCCCAAGCGGCGTAGGCTGAGAGATTGGCCTGGACCCAGGCGTCGCCGGCCGGAATCCCACCGCCGTTGTCGCTTGTGGGTGTCATATTGTCGGCATCGTTGGGCGAAACATAGGAAACGGTCGGAAGGCTAGCGAAGCCGTTCGCGGTCTGCGGAAAGGTACTGAAATCGTGAGCGTCACTGGCTGAATTGGCGAAGTGGATCCAGGGTTGGCGTTCGGGATCCGCCGTGGCTTCAGCGTACCCGCCGAAGGTATAGCCGCTGGCGGCGAGCGTGCTTGCCAGCGTCGGTACGCTGGCTGAAAACTGGGGAAAGGCGCCGTTGTTGGTGATGCCCTGCGTCGAGCCAGAAAACAATGCAATGTAATTGGGCTGACTCGGATGGGTGACGCCGTAGTAGTTGGTGAGCAGCATCCCCTGAGCGATCAGCGAGTTCAGATAAGGCGCCTGGGCATTACCTACGATGTCGGAGTAGTTCTCGTTTTCCAAGGAAAGGACAACGATGTGGCTCGGTACGCTAGAGGCGGTGGCCGCATTGACCTGCAAGATGCCGGCGGGATTGTAGTTGGTGGCGCCCGACAGGTTGGCGGTGTTGCCGGCGCCGTCGCTGATGACTGCGCCGTTGAGATTCAACGACGAGACGGAGAGATCGGACGTGGTCTGGCCCGC
>JAFKKM010000008.1 GCA_017305555.1 Hyphomicrobiales bacterium
CCATGATTGACACTGGCAATCCCGCCTGATTGTCGCGCAGCGTCAATTACGACTTGTCAAAAACGCCGCCAGCGACAATGATCCTCTGACTTGGCCGCCTCGTCTCATCTTGATTGACGCGCCGCTCTCATCCTGATTGTCGCGCTATACGCCGAAGATCCCCGTTCGGCAAACAGAGCGTCGAGCCAGGATTTCGCGAGTACTTGGTCATCTGTCATGAGTGGCTTCCCTCACAAGGTACAGGAGACAGGGTGTGCGGCATACGGAACGAGGCGGAATGTCTTGGGGGTGACGTCGAACTTCCGCGCCGCATTCGCCAGTACGACGTCGCTGATTTCCCTTGGGTAATTGTCGGGCCTGAGGAACGAGAACCAATGCCCGAACCAGCCATAGGCAGTGTGTAGTCTCGCGACGGTATGGTCGCCGGATGCCAGAAACTGGTCGTAGACGTTATCGAGAACCATATCGAGCCGTCGATTCTTCAGAATTTCGAAGCCGCGTGCTCTGACCTCGGCCTCCGGCATCTCCAAATCTCGAGCCTCCAACCATTCCTGCCGATACGTGCATTGCCGCGGCAATCAGCGTCGCGTGCCGCAAGTCCGAGTCGTCGCCGCCGCCACCGCCGTCCGTGTGCTCTCCAAAGGAAATTGCCTCCGCCGCGATCCCGGAAACGAGGATCGTGATCTGCGCAAGGTACGCGCGCTTTCCCCGGGTCACGCCCGGGGTCTGCCGGAAGGCGGTCCAACCCGCGCTTCCGTCATGCGTGATTTCCCGGAACGTGCGCGCTTCAACCAGATATCGTCCGGCCTCGTTGCCGAGCAGGTGACCAACGACGACATGCCCGGCCTCGTGAACACATGCGAGAGCGAACGCTTCGTCTGACAATGCGATACGCGGCGGCAACCCGTGTTGCAGGTCGGCAACCGTCAGGGGACGACGCTCGGATCGAGCCTTCCGCCGCGCATCGCGGACCGCTTGTTCGATCACGGCGCCGGAGGAACCATCGAGCCGAATGGCGATGTCCTTCATGTCCTCAGAGGCAAGCTCACCTCTAAGATGATGGCGCAGGATGCCAATGCGAGCCTCTGCGTCGGGCAAGGGAATTCTGACATGCTTTCCCAGTCTACCGGGCCGGAGGATGGCTTTGTCGATCTTACCGGGCATATTGCTGGCGCCGATGACGACGACACCCTCACGCGCCTCGATGCCGTCAAGACACTCGAGGAAAGCGTTGATCACTTCGCGACAGTACTGTTCGTTTTTCCCATCAAGGGTCTCACGATCCCCGAATGAATCGATCTCATCGACAAACAGGATGCAGGGGGCAGCCCTTCGGGCTTCGTCGAATGCGGCCCGCATCGCCTTCAGCAAGTCATTCAGGTACCCCTTGGCCTGCCAACGGGCGAGCGAATGAATGTGAATCGGAACATTGCAGGTTCGAGCCAGCGCCTGTGCAAAGGTGGTTTTGCCCGTTCCCGTCGGGCCACTCACAAATACGCCCCGGTCAACATCAGCCCACGGCAATAGCCCTTCGCGAAAATCGGCGAGGTCTTTTGCCAGTTCGCGTCCCCAAACGGCCGCTTCGCCGAGTCCATGAATGTCATCCAGGGTCGGCTGCTCGACAGCGGAGCGGATGCGCTGCTGGTCAGGTCCGACATCTCTGGCTCGCGTCAGCCTCCGGACGATGGGTACAGGATCGCGGTTCGGTTTGAAGACCTCGTTCAGAAGCGACAAGGGTTCGCCAGCCACCGCGGAGATCACATCATCAGGCACGTTACGCTTGGTGATGGTGCGAGCGGCCATCTTGAGAACATCGATGTCGGGAGTGACCAGATCGATGATGGCGTCCGATGCCGAACGAATGGAGGGCGGGAGAGATTCCATCTCCGATACAAAAACAAACAACCTGTTTTCGGCCAGCATTTCCCTGAGGTTTGTGTCCGGCGCCGACGGTTTCCCAACGGGCCTTGGTTTGTTCCAATAAACGACCTTGTAATAGGCCGCGCCTCTATCCCTGGATCGGCATCGGCTCCGTAGAATATCTTGTGCGGCTTCCACGAAGATGTCGGCGTCGCTCGCGAGCGGGAGAACAAACGCGATCACGCATGGTTGTCCGTAAAGCGCATAGCGCAAGCTTGCACGTCGCAACGCGCGGACGATGAGGCATCGGGCGACGATCTTTGCAAACTCGGGGGCCCGGCGATCGTCCATCATCCGCATTCGTCGCAACCTAAAACTGTTGTTCATTGTCATCTCCATCGAGACGGCGCAGATGCCGCTTAGTGGGCGGCGCGCGTGGCGGCGCGTTCGCCAAGGACGTAAAAGCGGGTACATGCCGTCGATTTCGTCGGCCCAGGACCATCGGCAGGCAAATCCAGGAGATGACGGATGGGTCGAGATCAAGGAGGCAGCCTACATCGCGCGCCATAGGCGTCCGAAACATTGGGAGGCCGCCCCGCGGGTCACTTCAAATTCCTCCGGGTGCGGTCAGTCAAATTCCTCCACCCCGAGGCAGGACATGGTGATTGTTAGTTTGCCTTTGTTTCCCGGGCAAGAGTTTCAGCGGCCTCTTTGAGGCGATAGCTTCGTCCGTCGAACTCGA
>JAFKKM010000073.1 GCA_017305555.1 Hyphomicrobiales bacterium
CCTCAACCGGATCGCAGCACGACCTGCTTGAAGCCGCCACCCAACACAGAACACAGACCCCTCTCGCCTCAGCAGCGATCTCTCCGGCCAAACATCACGCCCCAGCCAAATAAATACTTTCGCAGAGGCCTCGCGAAGGCGGGGACCCATAACCCCTGGCGTTGGTTGTTATAGAATATACTCACCTTGGTGATTGAGCCGAACCGCTGCGGCGTCTGGGTCCCCGCCTTCGCGGGGACGACGATCTTCTTTGATGCAGCGTGTGCTACAGCAGCGGCCCCGGCCGCTCCGGCAGCACGCGGCCTTCGGCGAGCGCGTCGGCGAAGGCGTGGTGGATGTCGCGGTGGATCGCTTCGTCCTCGCGCATCGCCATGATCATGTCGCTGAGCAGCGCGCCGGGAGCGAGATTCCAGTAGGCGACTGCGGTGTCGGGCGCCGGACCGTTGGGGATTGCGCCGGATTCCAGCGACTCGAGATAGTCCGAATAGCCCTTCACCGAGCGTTCGGCGAGATAACCGGCGAGGCGGTGGGCGCAACGTCCCGAAATCAGCGACAGCAGGAAATAGGCATTATAGAACGTGCCCTGGCCGATCGCGATCAGCCAGCGCTCGCCCCAACTCGGGCGCTTGATCGCGACGAAGGCCATCAGGTGGGCGCGCTGGTTCTCGGCCTCGTCCATGAAGGCGCGCACCCAGCCCCGGTCGTCGATCAATTGCCGCAGGCATTGTAAATGGAGCAGGCTCGCCGCCACCATCGCCGGCACCGCCGCGATGGTCTCCAGCACCACCACCCGGCCGCCGTAGCGGCGGCTGAAGCCGCCGGCCATCGCCGTCAACAGCCGTTCCGCCCACGCGGCAAAACGATCCGACAGCGTTTCCGGCTCGTGATGGCGCAACAGGTCGGTCTTGTTGACGTTGAGCATCGCAACTCCGTGAAAATCGCACCCCATCGTGCCAGTGCCGCAGGCCGGCGTCACCGTCTTTGCGCCAACGCAATTAATCCGCAATATGCCGCCCGACGGGGTCCGCGATTCGATGGCGGCACTATGCGGCGAAGTTGCGGGCGCGACCAGTGGATTCGATAAAGTAGCGGGTATGGCCGAACACCTCGATATCGACATTCTGGCGCGCAGCGAGCTGTTCCGTGGCGTTCCGGTCGAACTGCTGCGGGAATTGCAGGCGATGTCGTTCCGCCGCAAGTTTCCGGCCGGCGAGGCCGTGTTTCAGCAGGAAGACGCCGTCACGACATTTTATGTGGTCGCCGTCGGGCGGTTGCGCGTCACCCAGACCACGCTGGACGGCCAGCAGATCATCATCCGCTATCTCGGACCCGGCGACGTGGTCGGCTACGCGGCGTTGACCGGCGGCACGGCGCATCCCGGCGCGGTGACGGCGGTGGACGACAGCCATCTGATCGGGATGCCGGCAACGATGCTGCGGGAGATGATGAGCCGGCATTCGCGGATCGCGATGAACGCCGTCACCTTGATGGGCGAGCGCTATCAGGACCTCCAGCTTCGGCTGCGTGAACTTGCTACGGAGAAGGTGGAGCGGCGCATCGCGCATACGTTGCTGCGGTTGTCGCAGCAGGCCGGGCGCCGCACCGCGCGCGGCGTCGAGATCGCGTTTCCGCTGTCGCGGCAGGACCTCGCGGAAATGACCGGCACCACGCTGCACACCGTCAGCCGCACCTTGAGCGGCTGGGAGGCGAAGGGGCTCGTCGACAGCGGCCGCCGCCGCGTGATTGTCGCCAAGCCCGAAGCGCTCGCCGAAGTGGCGGAAGAAGTCTAGGCGGCCGCCTCGACACGCTTCTTCTTCCGTGCCGTGCACAGCATCGGTCCGTAGCTCGCGACGAACAGCAGGAACGCCAATGTCCATGCGGCGCCGGACAAATTCAGCAGCGGGTGCTGCCATTCGGCTGCGAACGGTGCGACGACACGCAGGAGCGCGGCGGTGAGAATCGCGAGATAGATCGATGTCGTCGCCGGGCCCGCGGTCAGCGCGTGGCCGGTATGGCCGAGGCTGGCGCGCGTCATCACCGCCAAGGTCATCACGCCGACCGCGCCGGCGGTCCAGGCGTGAATTACGGCGGCGGCGGGAATGGTTTCCGGCCACAGCGCATGGCCGGCGGCCAGCGCGAAGCCGAGTGGCACGAAGGCGTAGCCGAGGTGCAGGATCGCCAGCAGCGGTTCGGCAAAGGTGAGAATGCCGCGCCAGCGCACCAGCCGGACGATCAGCAACAGAGCCGCGAGCGCCGCCAGCGCCGCTGTGATAGAGCCTTCCGGGGCAATCACCCATGCCAGCAGCGCGACCACGCCGGTGCCGATGGCGATGGCGTCGAGCGTTCCGAACGGTGCCGGCAGGCGCGAGGGATCACGCTTCACCAGCCAGTTGCGGGTGAAACTCGGCGTCAACCGCCCGCCGATCAGCGTGATCAGCGCCACCAGCGCGCCGACTGCGCCGCGCAGGCTGACATCGAGCATGGTGCCGCTGAGCACGGCGGCATGGAACGCGGCGTTGGCGACGAACAGCCAGGCCACGATTACCAGCACCCGCAGATTACGCCAGTTCTTGCCGGCGATGATCTCGCGCCCGGCCACCGTCAGCACTGCGGCAAGAAATGTGAGGTCGACCAGCGCGGCGACGGTGGTGCCGATTTTTGCCGCGCATAGCATCGCGATGCGCCCGAGCACCCAGATCAAAATCAGCGACACCAGCGGAAATCCCGCCACCGGTAGCCGCCCGGTCCAGTTCGGGATCGCGGTGAAGAGGAAGCCGCAGATCACCAGCGCCGCATAGCCGAAGATCAGTTCATGCGCGTGCCAGGCGACGCCGCCGTAAGCATCGGCGATGGTCAGCATTCCGGCATAGGTCATCAGCCACAGCGGCACCGCCAGCGCCGCCCAGATCGCGGCGAGCAGAAAGCAGATGCGAAAGGCATGGCTGAGGACAGGTGGCGTGGACATCGAATTCATACTTCAGACTGCTCGGGATACCGGCACCATAGCGCGCGATGCGGTGTCTCCTTTGCGCGAGCGCAAAGTCGCGCGCCTTTCATGCAAGAGCTACGGCGCGCGTTCGGTCGCCAGCGCCATGATCTCCGCGCCGAGCCGCAAATCCGGCACATGGCCGAACGCCTGCCGCCGCAGCCGCCCGCTGCGATCGATCAGCAGCATGGTCGGTGTGCCTTGCATGGCGTAAGCCGCCATGGTGCGCGGCAATCCGCCGTCGTCGGAGGGGCGGTCGATGCCCACCGGGAAGGTGTAGCGATATTCGTGCAGGAAGGCGCTAATGGCGTCGCGCGAGCCCTGCGCGGCATGATGCTCGAACACGGTATGCAAGCCGAGCACCATCACGTCGTCGGTCGAAAACGTCTCCTGAATGCGGGTCAATTGCGGCAGCGCCTGCTGCGCGCAGCCGGGACAGAGCATCTGAAACGCCTCGACGATCACCACGCGTCCACGCAAGCTCGCCAGCGTAATCGGCTCCGGCGTGTTGAGCCAGGTCAGCACGTCCAATTCGGTGGCGAGGTCGTTGGTTTCGGATGACATGGTGCGGCTCCTGTCAATCGCCTCGGCGTCGTCCCCGCGCAGGCGGGGACCCATAACCCCTGGCGTTCGTTATCGCAAAGAAACTCGCCTTGAGAATAGAACCGAACCGCTGCGGCGTCTGGGCCCCCGCCTGCGCGGGGACGACGATTTTCGGATTGCGAATCCATCCGAAAGTTTCCGGTCGGACTCTCAAGACGACACGGTTGGTTCACCGCGCCACTCCACGCGCTGCGCGTAACGCCGTGTCGATGCCGTTCCATGCCGGCTTGTCGGGTGCGAAGCGGGTGCGCAGGTAGCGGATCAGTTCGGTGAGTTGCTGGTCGTTGAGGCTGTCGGCGAAGCCGGGCATCGCGCCGAGTTCACCGTTTACCGGCTTGGTGATGCCCTCGACGATGACGCGCGCCAAATTATCCGGCGACGCGCCGTGCAGATTGCTGTTCAGCGCCAGCGACGGGCGGCTGCCGAACCATTGCGGCCCGCCCGGCTCGTGGCACACCGCGCAGGCGCCGTCGTAGATGCGCGCGCCTTGCTGCGAGGCTTCCAGCGGTTTCGCGCTGGTGACGGTCTCTAACCGTACCGCCATCGCTTGCTGTGCCGCGTGCGATGGCGCGTTGGACGTGAACGAGGCGAGATAGGTGGCCATGGCGCGGATGTCGCTGTCCGGGAGTGCCGTCAATTCCTTCACCACCGGCGCCATCGGCCCGGCGGCGACGCCGTGAAACTGCGAGATGCCGCTGCGCAGATACGTGAACAGCTCCTGCTCGCTCCACGGGATCGGCGCGTGCGACAGCGATGTCAGCGGCGGCGCGGTCCAGCCTTCGGCGGTGCCGCCGGCGAGTTTCAGCGAAGCTTTCTCCGCGCCGAGCGCGTTGCGCGGCGTGTGACACGCGCCGCAATGGCCGAGCCCCTCCACCAGATATGCGCCGCGATTCCACACTTCCGATTTGGTCGGGTCGGCCGCGAACGCAGCGGGCGAATGAAACAAGAGATTCCATCCCGCCAGCAGCGGCCGCAGATTCAACGGGAAGGGAAGCCTGGTTTCCGGATTGGTCTGCCGTACCGCCGGCTGCGCCATCAGATAGGCGTAGAGCGCCTGCAAATCGGCTTCGCTGGTTTTTGCGAAGTGATTGTAAGGAAACGCCGGATAAAGGTGCCGGCCGTCGCGATGGATGCCCTGTCGCATCGCGCGCTCGAACGCCGGATACGACCACGCGCCGATGCCGGTTTCGACGTCGGGCGTGATGTTGGTGGCGATCACGGTGCCGAACGGTGTCTCCAGCGCGCGCCCGCCGGCATTGACGATGCCGCCCTCCGCCGTATGGCACACCGCGCAGTCGCCGAGCGCCGCGAGTTGCGCGCCGCGCGCGATGGTCGCGGCCGAGTAGGTCGCAACATCCGGCGGCGCAATCGGCGCGATTGCCGGCCGCCACGGCGAGGCGGCGACGATCAAGCCGACGACAGCCGTGCAGAACGTTGCGAGCCCCGCTAACAGCCCGCGCTTCTTCAAAGGTGACGCGGACTTCGTCTTTTGTTCCGCCGCCAGCAGTCCCGCACGAATCCGGTCCGGCGTGAACGGCAGTTCCCTGAAACGCACGCCGGTCGCATCGAAAATGGCGTTGGCGATGGCGGCGGCGCTCGGCACCGATGCGGACTCGCCCACGCCGAGCGGCGGTTGGTCCTGTCGCTCGACGATCACCACGTCGATTGTCGGCACCTCGGGAAAGGTGATGATGGGATAGCCGCCCCATTCGCGGCTCGCCACGGCGGAGGGCTCGAACGTCACTTCCTCCATCAGTGCGCGGCTGGTGGACTGGATGACGTTGCCGTGGATCTGATGCCGCACGCCGTCGGGATTGATGACGAGGCCGGAGTCCTGCCCCACCGTCACATGCGTCACCGCGACGTCGCCGGTCGCCTTGTTCACTGCGACGTCGGCCACCCACGCCGACCACGCCGCCGCCTTGCCGGGAAACGGGCCGTGCACATAAACGGCGTAAGCGAAGCCGCGGCCGCGTACCACGTCGCCGTCGGCATCCTTCGGCGTCCACGTCGGGCGCGGCTCCCATTTGGCGCGCTCGGCGACATCGCGAACGAGCTTCGCCGCGCGCTCGTCTTTCAAATAGCGCAGCCGGTATTCGACCGGATCGACATTCGCTTCGGTGGCGAGTTCGTCGATGTAGGATTCGTGCGCGAAGGTGTTGGGCAGTGCCGAGACGCCGCGAAACCACGAGGCGCGCACGATCGGCGCCATGTCGTGGGCGACGATGCGCATCGCTTGATAATCGTAGGGCGGAATCGCGGTGCGGTCGCCCATCTGCAAGGTCGCGGCGACCGGCGGCACCGCACCGGTGAGCAGCAGCGCCAGGGTCGGCGCGGCATTGGAAGGATAGCGCGTGGCGAAATCGTAAGCGGCGGGCTCGCCATTCGCGTCGAGGCCGCCGTTGACCTCCATCAATTGCCCGGTGCCCTTCGGGTCCCACGCATGTTCCTGCTCGCGGGTGAGCTGCACGCGCACCGGGCGGCCGACCGCGCGCGACAAGAGCGCCGCGTCGGCGCTGACGTCGTCGGCGCCGTTGCGGCCGTAGCAGCCGGCGGCTTCCAGCCGGATCACGTCGATCCGCGCTTCCGGCAGCGCCATCAGCTTGGCGAGGTCGGCGCGCAGGTTGTGCGGGTTTTGCGATCCGGTCCACACCCGCAAGCCGTCGTCGCTGTAATCCGCGACCGAGCACGATGGGCCGATCGAGCCGTGGATATGATACGGCCACACATACGTGCGCGGCATCGGCGTCGCGGCGTTGGCCAACGCGTCGTCGACGCCGCCGGTGTCGCGCAACACGCGTGGCGTGCTCGGATTGGCGCGCAACGCTGTGGCGATGTCTTTCAGGTCCGGCAAGGTCGGCGTCGGCTTCCATGTGACCTTAAGCTGCGCGGCGGCGCGGATCGCGTTTTCCTCGCGGTCGGTCACCACGCCGACGAAATCGCCGATCCGCACCACGGCGATGAGGCCGGGAATATCCGCGACTGAGCTTTCGTCCACCGCGATCAGGCTGGTGCCGACGAAATCGCCGGCATCGACGCCGGCATAAGGCGGGCGCACCACGCGGCCGTGCAACATGCCGGGCACGCGCACGTCATGCACATAGATCATCTCGCCGGTGGTCATCGCCGGAATTTCAAGGCGCGGAATCGCGCGGCCGACCAGCTTGTAGGAGTTGACGTCCTTCAAGGTCACGTCGTCGCGGAGTTCAAGGCGCACCGTGTTGCCCGCCACCAGCTCGGCGTAGCTGACGCTGTGGTTGTTCTGCGCGCGGATGAGGCCGTCCTCGATCGACAGCGAGTCGAGCGGCTGGTCGAGTTGTTCGGCTGCGCGCGCCAGCAGATAATGCCGCGCCTTCGCGGCCGCGTTGCGCAGCGGCACCGCGGTGATCTGAATGGTTTCGCTGGCGATGGTCGGGCCCTGATTGGGCGTCTTCGTCGTATCGCCCAGTACCATGGTGACGCGGTCCAGCGCGACGTCGAGTTCTTCCGCCACGATCTGCGTCAGCGCGGTGCGGATGCCGGTGCCGAGATCGACATGGCCGTTGTAAGCGAACACCTGCCCGTTGGCGTCGATGGCGATGTAGATTTCGAATCCGGCTCCGGCTCCGGCGTCGTCGTTCGGCGTACTGCGGATGATCGACAGCGATCCGGCACCGGAGGATTCCATCTTGTCGGGATCGGCGGCGTCAGTGCGTCGCATCGGCCGCGTCTCCCGTCGCGTGATCGCGTGCAATATGATGACCGGCCGCTGTCATCACCGCGGCGAGAATCTCTACATGCGTGCCGCAGCGGCACAGGTTGTAGCGCAGCGCCTGCTTGATCTCCTGTTCGGAGGGGTGCGGATTGCGCAGCAGCAGTGCCTTCGCGGTCATGATCATGCCGTTGAGGCAATAGCCGCACTGCGCCGCCTGATGTTTCACGAATGCGGCCTGCAACGGGTCCGGCCGCTCGCGCGAACCGAGTCCTTCCAGCGTGGTGATACTGCGTCCCGCGCAGGCCGACAGCGGCAACACGCAGGAGCGCGCAGCGACGCCGTCGACGATCACCGTGCACGCGCCGCATTCGCCGAGCCCGCAACCGTATTTCGGGCCGTTGAGTTCGAGATCGTTGCGCAGGATATAGAGCAGCGGCGTGTCCGCTGCCGCTGCGATGCTGTGGCCGGTGCCGTTGACGGTCAGGCGGATCGGGTCATCAGTCATTCTGATGACCGCATGAAATAGATTTTGCGGGATCAAACAACATCAGCGTCGTCCCCGCGGAGGCGGGGACCCATACCCCCTGGCCTGAGTGATTATAGAAGAACTTCGCCATGGATGATTGAGCCGAACCGCTGCGGCGTATGGGTCCCTGCCTGCGCAGGGACGACGATTCTCGTGCTGCAAATCTGCGCATCATACGAAGTCCCGGTCATGCTCTCAGGGTGAGGGTTGCCGATTCAATCTGAACCCATCATCGCTGGTGGCCGAAGGCAAATCTGGAATCGAGAATACCGTTTGTATACAAACGTGCAAGGATCGGTCGCGCTGGTATGCTGCGGCGGATTGCGCGGCCGTCAAAGGCCGGCGCAAGCGATGGATTGTTGCATCGCCCAGTCTGATTGTGCGGCGCGAAGGCAAAGCGACGCACGAGATTTTGCGCATTCGCCCGCTTGACAGTTTCTAAGGTGGCCTCCAAGATCGTTCGTATACGAATGATGTGACCGGCGAGGCCGGACGAGGCAGGGATGGAGATGCGCGGGAGATCGCGCCGTCGTGACGGCGAAGCCCGAAATCTTCCTTTGACTTATCTGTTCTCGCGCGCGGATTGTGCGGATGATGAATGAAGGCTCGCCGATAGCAGCAGTCGCCACCGACGGTGACAAGATCCGCTGCGATGCCTGTCCGGTGATGTGCTACATCAAACCCGGCGCATCCGGCGCGTGCGACCGCTATGCCAACGATGCCGGCACTTTGGTGCGCGTCGATCCGCATGTCGTGCTTCAGCGCACGGTGTCGCAGGGCGGCGCGGTGGTGCCGTTCCAGAAGTCCGGCGAGTGGGACGGCAAGCTCGTCTCCGGCCGCGACGTGATGGTCACCGCCATCGGTGCGGGAACGACCTATCCCGATTACAAGCCCGCGCCATTCATTGTGTCGTCGGAGATCGACGGCGTCGATATGGTGACGGTGGTGACCGAGGGCATCTTCAGTTACTGCGGTGTCAAGGTGAAGATCGATACCGACCGCTTCCTCGGTCCGGAAACTGCGACGGTGCGCGCCGAAGGCGAGGCCATCGGTCACGTCACCACCGGCGAATACGGCTCGCAGATGCTCTCGCTCGGCGGCGTGCATCATCTCACCGGCGGCTCGAAGAAGGAGGGTCGCGTCACTTGCGACGCGTTGATGGATCTGTGCAACGGCAAGGCCGTCGAACTCACCATCGACGGCGGCGCGAGCGTTGTTGTGCAGGCCGGCCAACCGCCCATCGTCAACGGCGTGCCGGAAGTGCGGATGCGCGTCGGCTGCGGCTCCGCGACCATCGGCATGTTCGCGAAGCAATGGCAGGGCAAGGTCGATGAGGTTGTCGTCGTCGACGATCACATCACCGGCGTGCTGTCGGAGCATCAGGCCGGCAAGCTGCTCGATATTCCCGAGACCGGCATCAAGATGAAGGGCCGCCGCTCGACGCCGGGCCGTTACTTCCAGGTCGCCGAGCCCGGCACCGGCTGGGGCGGTACGCAGATTTCCGATCCGCTCACCGTGCTCGGGCCGTTCAATCCGAAAGTCGCCAAGCCCGGCACGCGGATGCTGATGGTTTCCACCACCGGCGAACACTCCGCTTACTTCGAACTCGATGAGAGCCTTCAACCGGTCGAGAAGCCGTTGCCGGACACGCTCCAGCAGTCGGTTGAACGGATTCAGGAAAACTGCGAACCGGCGTTGTGCACCGTGCTGTTCATGGGCGGTGCCGGTGGATCGCTGCGCGCCGGCGTCACCGACAATCCGGTGCGGCTGACGCGCTCGGTGAAAGATTCGCTCACCTCGGTGACCAGCGGCGGCGCGCCGGTCTATGTCTGGCCGGGCGGTGGCATCACCTTCATGGTCGACGTGACGCAGATGCCTGCGGGTGCGTTCGGCTACGTGCCGACGCCTGCGCTGGTCGCGCCGATCGAATTCACTTTGCGATTGTCAGACTACGCCGCGCTCGGCGGTCACATGGATTATGTGCGGCCGCTATCATCGCTCAACCGCGACACTGAAGTACGGCAGGCACCGGCCCACCCGAAGAAGGACGCGTCGCAATGATGCGTCGTCCGCAGATCGCGCTATTGCCGGATGGCCGCCGTCTGCATTTGCAGGATGGCCCCATCGATCTGGTGATCGAAGCCTGCGGGGACCGCGCCGAGGTCGAGATCGCCTACGCCGCGGCGGCGGAATCCTTCACCGGATTGCTGGATAGGCTTTGTGGCGAGTTGCCCGAATTGCGCCGTCGTGCTGCCGCAAGAATCCCGGGCCTCAAAGGCGTGGTTGCGCGGCGCATGCACGCCGCCGTTTTGCCTTATGCCGACACCCACTTTATCACGCCGATGGCGGCAGTCGCCGGTGCGGTCGCCGAAGAGGTGCTGGGCGCGATGACGCGCGCGGCGACGCTGACGCGTGCCTACGTCAACAACGGCGGCGATATCGCGCTGCATCTTTTGTCAGGTGAAAAATTCATCGTCGGGTTGGTCGCGCACGTCGATCCGCCGACGCTTGCGGGCAAGACGATCATCGAGGCCGACAGCGTTGTGCGCGGCATCGCCACCAGCGGCCGCCATGGCCGCAGCTTCTCGCTCGGCATTGCCGATGCGGTGACCGTGCTTGCACGCACGGCATCGCAAGCCGATGCGGCGGCGACGATGATTGCCAATGCTGTCGATCTCCCGGGCCATCCCGGCATCGTGCGCGTGCCGGCGTGCGAGCTTCAGCCCGACAGCGATCTCGGTGAGCGTCTCGTCACCCGCGATGTCGCGCCGTTGACATATGACGACGTGATGATGGCGCTGGAAGCAGGCGCGGCTTACGCACGCGAACTTCTGTCGGTCGGCCTGATTGAAGGCGCAGCGCTATGCCTGCAGGGCGAAACGCAGATCGTCGCGCCATCTCATTCGCGTGCATTCGACATGTCGCATTCACGCGCGGTTCTCGCGCCAACGGGAAATCTGATCGATGCCTGAAGTCGTCATTCGTAAGCGTGTCATCGTCGTCGAGGAAATTCTGCACGAAGGCGGCGCGCCGCCGGCGCAGCCGTTGCTGCGCGGCGCCGCGCTCGCGGTGATCCGTAATCCGTTCGCCGGGCGTTATGTCGAAGACATCGCCGGCTTCATGGAGGATCTGAATCCGCTCGGCGTCGAGATGGCGCGGAGCCTGGTGAAAGCGCTGGGTGATGACCCGTCGCGCATTCAAGGCTATGGCAAGGGCGCGATCGTCGGCTCGGCCGGAGAGTTGGAGCACGGCGCGCTGTGGCATGTGCCGGGCGGCTACGCGATGCGCGCGATTCTCGGCGAAGCGAAAGCCATTGTACCATCGGCGAAGAAAGTCGGTGGGCCCGGTGCGCGGCTCGATGTGCCGGTGACACATATCAACGCGTCTTACGTGCGCTCACATTTCGATGCGATGGAAGTCGGCATCAACGATGCGCCGCGCGCCGATGAACTGCTGCTGGCGCTGGTGATGACGACGGGCTCGCGAATTCACGCGCGCGTCGGCGGGCTGAAGGCCAGCGAGATCAAGGGACAGGATGGGCTGCGATGAGTGTTCGGATTCGCAAGATTGTCACAGTGGTCGAGGAAACCTTGCAGGAGGGCGGCCATGCGGTGAGTCCGCCGACGCGGCGCGCGGCTGCAATCGCGGTGATCGAAAATCCATTCGCCGGAAAGTATGTCGATGATCTCGCGCCGCTGATGGATATTGGCGAGCAGCTCGGTGATTTGCTGGCGAAGCGCGCCGTCGCGGCGCTCGGCATCGATGGCGGCAAGGTGCAAAGCTACGGCAAGGCGGCGGCTGTCGGCGAGAACGGCGAACTCGAGCACGCCGCCGCGATTCTGCACCCGAAACTCGGCGCGCCGTTCCGTAAGGTGCTGACCAAGGGCGCGGCATTGATCCCGTCGTCGAAAAAGCGCGGCGGGCTCGGCACCGTGCTCGATATTCCGCTCGGGCATAAGGACGCGGCTTTCGTGCGCAGCCACTTCGACGGCATGGAGGTGCAGATCAACGACGCGCCGCGCGCGGGCGAGATTATGGTCGCGGTTGCGGTCACCGACAGCGGCCGGCCATTGCCACGTGTCGGCGGCTTGAAACACAGCGAGATCAAGGGCGAGGACGGGCTGCGTTAAATCGCGCCGCCGTGCCTGAAAAATAGAACTGCTTCGAACCATCCCATCGGTTACAAGCGGATGGACGGAGATGCACCGTAGGGACGACATGTCCCTTCCAACAGTGGAGGATGGAATGCGACGACAGAGTGGACTTCTCGGCATCGTTCTGGCGGGATTGGCGGCCGCCGCGATGACGACCGGCGCGACCAGGGCCGCGTTCGCGCAGGACGAAATCAAGATCGGCGAGATTAACAGCTATTCGGCTCTGCCGTCGTTCACCGAACCCTATCGCAAGGGCTGGCAACTCGCGGTCGAGGAAGTCAACGCAGCCGGCGGTATCAACGGCAAGAAGCTGGTGGTGGTATCGAAGGACGACGGCGGCAAGCCCGCTGACGCGGTCACCGCCGCCAACGAACTGGTGTCGAGCGAAAAGGTGGTGATGCTGACCGGCACTTTCTTCTCGCACATCGGCCTTGCGGTAAGCGACTTCGCCAAGCAGAAGAAGGTATTCTTCCTTGCGGCCGAACCTTTAACCGACGCCATCACGATGTCGAAGGGCAACCGCTATACGTTCCGGCTGCGTCCGTCGAACTACATGCAGGCGGCGATGCTGGCGGATGAAGCCGCGAAGCTGCCGGCCAAGCGTTGGGCCACGGTGGCGCCGAATTACGAATACGGCCAGTCGGCGGTTGCTGTCTTCAAGGAGCTGCTGTCGAAGAAGCGGCCGGACATTCAGTGGGTCGGCGAGCAGTGGCCGCCGCAGGGCAAGATCGATGCGGGCCCGGTGGTGCAGGCGCTTGCCGCGACCAATCCGGAAGCGATCCTCAACGTCGAGTTCGGTCCGGACCTTGTGAAGTTCGTGCGTGAAGGCAACACGCGCGGCCTCTTCAAAGGCAAATCGGTGGTGAGCTTCCTCACCGGCGAGCCGGAGTATCTCGATCCGCTCAAGGATGAAACGCCGACCGGCTGGATCGTCACCGGCTATCCCTGGTACGATATCAAGAGCGCAGATCACGACAAGTTCCTGAAGGCCTATCAAGCCAAGTACAAGGACTACCCGCGTCTCGGTTCGGTGGTCGGCTATGAAGTGATCAAGTCCGCGGCGGCGATCCTGGCCAAGGCCAATTCGACCGACACTGACAAGTTGATCGCGGCGGCCGAAGGCATCAAGCTCGGTTCGCCGTTCGGTGAAATCACCTTCCGCAAGAGTGATCACCAGGCGACGCTCGGTGCTTATGTCGGCAAGACCGCGGTGAAGGACGGCAAGGGCGTGATGGTCGATTCGGTCTATCGCGACGGCAAGGATTTCCTGCCGAGCGAGGAAGATGTCGCCAAGGAACGTCCGAAGGATTGATGCGAACCCGATGACCGGGGCGCGCTGCCCCGGTCATCGTCACATCATGATCGTTGCTTTTCCTCTCGCATGATCGGGCGATGGTTGCTGCTGACCATCGCCCTGCCGGGCAGGCCCGATGAGCTTTTATGTCGTCCAGTTTCTATCCGGACTTGCCAGTGCCGCGGCGCTGTTTCTCGTCGCGTCCGGCCTGTCGATCATCTTCGGCGTCACCCGCATCGTGAACTTCGCGCACGGCGCCTTCTACATGCTGGGCGCCTATGTCGCTTTCTCTCTGACCGAGCGGCTTTCCGGTACGCTCGGTTTCTGGGGTGGCATCGTTCTCGCGGCGGTGGTCGTCGCGCTGATCGGCGTGCTGGTCGAGATGCTGCTGTTGCGACGCATCTATCGTTCGCCCGAACTATTCCAGCTTCTCGCGACCTTCGGTCTGACGCTGATGGTCGAAGATCTCGCGGTGTTGATCTGGGGGCCGGACGATCTGCTCGGCCGCCGCGCGCCGGGTCTGCGCGGCGCGTTCGACTTCTTCGGCCAGGCGATCCCGACTTACGATGTGCTGCTGATGGTGCTGGGGCCGGTGGTGCTCGGCGCGCTGTGGCTGTTGTTTCATCGCACGCGATGGGGCGTGCTGGTGCGTGCCGCGACGCAGGACCGCGACATGGTGGCCGCGCTCGGCGTCAATCAGAAGTGGCTGTTCACCAGTGTATTCGCACTCGGCGTCTTTCTCGCGGCGCTCGGCGGCGCATTGCAGATTCCGCGCGACGCGGTCAATCACACCATGGACCTGCGCATCATCGTCGATGTGTTCGTGGTCGTCGTTATCGGCGGGCTCGGCAGCATCACCGGCGCGTTCGTCGCGGCGGTGCTGGTGTCGGAACTGAACGCGTTCGGCATCCTGATCTTCCCGAAGATCTCCATCATTTTGGTATTCCTGGTGATGGCGGCGGTACTGATCGTGCGGCCGTGGGGCCTGTTCGGAAAGCCCGAAGCCGCCGCGCGACAGACGCCGGGGCTCGCGGTGCAGCCATGGCGGCCGCTGTCGACGCAGGCACGGCTGGCCTTTATTGGCGTACTGGTTCTTGCCGCGGCATTGCCGCTGCTCGGCAGCAACTACGCGCTGATTGTCGGCGCGGAGATCGCGATCTTCGTCATCTTCGCCGTGAGCCTGCACTTCATGATGTCGGTCGGCGGCATGGCCTCGTTCGGCCATGCCGCTTATTTCGGGCTCGGCGCTTACGGCGTGGCGTTTCTCGCCAAGCTCGCCGGGTTGCCGATGATCGCGTGTCTGCTGCTCGGGCCGCTGCTCGGATTGTTCGGTGCGATCATCTTCGGCTGGTTCTCGGTGCAACTGTCCGGTGTCTACTTCGCCATGCTGACGCTGGCGTTCGCGCAGATCGTGTGGTCGATCGCGTTCCAATGGGTCGACGTCACCGGCGGCGACAACGGCATTCTCGGCGTATGGCCGGCGGCATTGGTCGCAACACCGGCACGGTTCTATTGGCTTTCGCTGGCGATCACCGCGCTCTCGGTGGTCGTACTGCGTGTGCTGGTGTTCTCGCCGTTCGGCTATGCGCTGCGGGCGACGCGCGATTCCGGCCTGCGCAGCGAGGCCGTCGGCATCAACAGCAAGCGCATCCAGTGGACGGCGTTCGTGATTGCCGGCACCTTCGCGGCTCTCGCCGGCGCGTTGTTTGCTTATCTCAAAGGCAGCGTGTTTCCCGACAATGCCGGTATCGCGTTGTCGGTGGACTCGCTGGTGATGGTGCTGCTCGGCGGTGTCGAAACCGTGTCCGGCGCTGTCGTCGGCGCCATCGTCTACAAGGCGCTGAGCATCTGGCTGGTGAGCTACACCGAATTGTCGAAGCTGGTGATGGGCGGCGTCATTGTGCTGCTTGTGGTGATGTTTCCGAAGGGAATCGTCGGCACGTTCGACAGTCTTATTGAAAGCGGCAAACTCTCGTTCCTGAAGCGCGGATCGTCGCGTGCGACCCAGACGGAGGGTGCGGAATGAGCACCGCTGCCGCTCTCCTCGCCGTCGATGGCCTGACTAAATCCTACGGCGGCGTTCATGCCGTACGTGGCGTTTCGTTCACGCTCGCCGCCGGCGAAATCCTGGCGCTGATCGGGCCGAACGGCGCCGGCAAGAGCACCTGCTTCGACATGCTCAATGGCCAGCGCAAGCCGGATCGCGGTCGCGTGCAACTGCTCGGCAAGGACATCACCGGCCAGCCGCCGCGCCGCGTCTGGCGGCTCGGTGTCGGACGTACGTTCCAGATCACCGCGACGTTCCCGACCATGACGGTGCGCGAGAATGTTCAGGTCGCGCTGGTGTCCCACGCCAATCAGATATTCAACCTCTGGCGCTCAACGCCGGATTTCCAGCGCGACGCGGCGGATCGGCTATTGGCGCTGGTCGGCGTCGAAGGCTATGCGGAGCGCCCGTGCGGTGAGCTCGCTTATGGCGATCTCAAGCGGCTCGAATTGGCGATCGCGCTGGCCAATGAACCGAAGCTGCTGTTGATGGACGAGCCGACCGCCGGCATGGCGCCGCGCGATCGCATCGAACTGATGCGGTTGACGGCGCGGATCGCACGCGAGCAGTCGATCGGCGTGTTGTTCACCGAGCACGACATGGACGTGGTGTTCGAGCATGCGGACCGTATTCTGGTGCTTAATCGCGGCACACTGATTGCGGAAGGCTCGCCCGAACAGGTGCGGCGCGACCCGCAGGTCCGCGCGATCTATCTCGGCGAAGGCCTCGTCTACGACGCGCGGCATCAGGAAGGAGCGGGCGCATGAAGCTGTCGGTGTCCGCGCTGAATAGTTACTACGGGCCCGCGCATATCCTGTTCGACGTCGATCTCGAGGTTGGCGCGGGTGAGGTGGTTGCGCTGCTCGGTCGCAACGGTGCCGGCAAGTCGACTACGTTTCGCTCTCTCGTCGGGCTTGTCGCGCATCGCGAAGGCCGCATCACCTTCGAAGGGCATGACATCTCGAAAGCGCCGACCCACGCGATCGGCCGCGCTGGTCTCGGTTACGTTCCCGAGGAGCGACGCATCTTTACCGATCTCACGGTCGAGGAAAATCTCGAGGTCGGTCGCCAGCCCGCGCGCGCGGGCGCACCGCAATGGAGCAGGGAGAAACTGTTCACGCTGTTTCCGAATCTTGCAGAAATGCGCCACCGCGCCGGCGGCCGCATGAGCGGCGGCGAGCAGCAGATGCTGACCATCGCGCGCACGCTGATGGGCAACCCGTCGCTGGTGCTGCTGGACGAACCGTCGGAAGGTCTGTCGCCGAAGATCGTCGAGCAGATGGCCTATGCCATCCTGACGATGAAGAAGGAGGGCCTTAGCATTTTGCTGTCCGAGCAGAATCTGCATTTCGCGCGGCTGATCTCGGATCGCAGCTACATCATCGAGCGTGGCCGCATCTGCTTCAGCGGCACGATGGCCGATCTCGATGCGAGGCCGGATATCCGCGATGCGCACCTTGCGATGTAACGCCATGCGTATTCGACGGACAGGTTTGCAACCAGTGGCTCCGCGAAGGAGCGCAAATGGCTAGGAAGCCGTCGACAAGGGGCAGGGCTGCCTCGCAGAAGCCAACCTCTTACAACCTCGATGAGCAGGTCGGCTTCATCCTGCGTCAGGTCTCACAGCGTCATACCTCCATCTTCGCCGCGGCGATCGGCTCGCAACTCACCGCGACGCAATGGGCGGCGCTATCGAAACTGGCCGAGGCAGGACCGTCCTCACAGAATCAACTCGGTCGCCTTACCGCGATGGATGTCGCGACCATCAAGGGCGTGATCGACCGGTTGACCGCGCGCGGCTTGACGGAGACAGGACCGGACCCGCGCGATGGCCGCCGGTTGCTGGTGACGCTGACGCGCGCCGGTCAGGCGCTGGTCGAAAAGCTGTCACCCAGCGCGTTGCAGGTGACCGAGGAAACGCTGGCGCCGTTGACGGCGAAGGAACGCGACGTGTTCGTCGCGTTGCTCGTCAAGCTGCGCTGATCTCGGGCGCAATCTAGCCCATCACAATGGTCGGCACTCTCCCCGCGGGCGGGGTGTTGCGGCTGCGCTGGCTGCGGACGATGCCGTCGATCACGGTCATGGCAACGCCGGGGAGATCGCCGAGTTGCACGCTCTCCAGAATGTCCTTGCCGGATGAATGCTGCGCTTTGTCCATGAAGACGAAGTCCGCGGCGCGGCCGACCTCGATCAGCCCGCAATCGAGCGCACGCTGCCGCGCGGTGTTGCCGGTAGCGAAGCAGAACGCGACTTCGGCCGGTACGTCGCCAAGCGACGATAACATCGACACCATGCGCAGAATGCCAAGCGGCTGCACGCCGGAGCCCGCCGGCGCGTCGGTGCCGAGGATGACGCGATTGAGGTCGCCCATTTCCTTGGCGAGGCGTAGCGTATAGAGCGCCGAACGTTCGTTGCCGTTATGGACGAGTTCGAGGCCGCGCTTGCAGCCCTCGCAGATACAGCGGATCTGTCCGTCAGGCAGCGCGGTGTGGCCGCCGTTGATGTGGCCGACGATATCGGTGTCGGCTTCGAGTACGACATCCGCATCGATCAAGCCTGAGCCGGGAATCGAGGGCCCGCCGGTGTGGATCGTGCTGTTCATGCCGTACTTGCGTGCCCACGCCACCATCTTGCGCGCGGTCGGGCCGTCCTTGACGCTGCCGAGGCCGACTTCGCCGAGCCAGCGTACGCCGGCCGAGGCCATTTCCTTGAAGTCTTCCTCGACCATGCCGTTCTCGATCACCGGCGCGCCGGCGTGAACCTTGACGCCGCTCGGACGAAGATTGTCGAACGCGCGCTGCGCGAAGATCGCCATCGCTTTGAGGCCGACGATATCCTTCGGCCGTCCCGGCATATGCACTTCACCGGCGGAGATCATCGTGGTGACGCCGCCATGCAGGTTGCTGTCGATCCAGTTCATCTGGTTCTGCCGCGGCGTCCAGTCGCCGGCGACGGGGTGAACGTGGCTGTCGATCAGGCCGGGGGTCAGCGTGATGCCGTTGGCGTCGATGATCGTGTTGGCGCCTTCGGTGTCGACGTCCTTGGCGCGGCCGATGGCGGTGATTTTTCCGTCGATGGCGACCACGGTATCCGCATCCAGGATCGGATTCTCGAGGGCGCCGCTTAGAACCAGTCCGATGTTACGGACGACCAATTTCCCGGAATGCGCGTTTCCCTGCGGCTCGCCATGCGACATTTGCCTTGCTCCCTGGCATTAAGCTGTTGTTTTGCAAACAGATTTGATCCCATCTTGACGGCAGGATCAAGTCGGTTTATTCATTAGTATACAAACGATATCGGCCCGCGCAAGCGCCTCGTTTTGGTCACATTGCGCGCCATTTTGACCGTCGATTGTGCGACGCAATAAACGACCATGGAACCCGCCCGCAATGAGCAACTTCAACTTCGAAAGCGTTCTCAGCGTTCATCACTGGACCGACAACCTCTTCAGCTTCACGACCACGCGCGATCCGTCGTTTCGCTTTCGCAATGGCGAATTCACGATGATCGGCCTCAAGGTCGGTGAGAAGCCGTTGCTGCGTGCCTACAGCGTGGCGAGCGCCAACTATGAAGAGAACCTCGAGTTCTTCTCGATCAAGGTGCCGGACGGGCCGCTGACCTCGCGTTTGCAGCACCTCAAGGAAGGCGATCAGATCATCGTCAGCCGCAAGGCGACCGGAACGCTGGTGATCGACAATCTGCATAGCGGCCGCAATCTGTATCTGATCGGCACCGGCACCGGTCTCGCGCCGTTCCTCAGCGTTATCAAAGACCCCGAAACCTACGAGCGCTTCGAGAAGGTGGTGCTGCTGCACGGCTGCCGTCACGTCAAGGAACTGGCCTATGGCGAGATGATCACCGAGACGTTGCCGAAGCACGATTTCCTCGGCGAATACATCAGCAATCAACTGATCTACTATCCGACCGTGACGCGCGATCCGTTCCGCAATCGCGGCCGCATCACCGACCTGATCACCTCGGGCAAGCTGTTCGGCGATATCAATCTGCCGGAACTCGATGCCGAGCATGATCGCGTGATGATGTGCGGCAGCCCCGCGCTGCTGGTTGACACCCGCGCGCTGCTGCTGGAGCGCGGCTTCGTCGAAGGCAATCACGGCGAGCCCGGACACTTTGTTGTCGAGAAGGCATTTGCCGAGCGCTAAGAACGGAAGGCCGCATGGCCGTTCGCGAAGCCGGCTTATCAGTTCTGAGTAAGTAACAGTTTTGAAAAACTCCGCCTCTTGAGGCGGAGTTTTTTGTTCATGAAGGCGAACGGCCTTCGATTTCGCCGATGGCGTTGGGGTTGGAAAGCTCGTGCTCGGTGCCTTCGACTTCAGTTCGACAAAAGGAGTCTCATCAATCGATATCATCGATAGATAGCCCGTTCGAGCCTCGGGCCAGCGCGCGCTTCCTCGCAAATGCGAAGGCCGCCGAAGTTATCACTTCGTCTATTGCCGCACCGCCAAACAATCTCATTCATTCAAAATAGAGGTTTTTACTTAACCATGCAGGGACGATTGAGTCGCTGCGATGGATTCTGGCCGGTTCGGCCCACCGCAACATCCCGCCGCGCAGTTTTCCACCCGGTTGCTCAAGGGTTTTCAGATGCGCGAGATTTCGACGAATATTGTTTCAGTTGCAGTGGCGGCATTCTTGGTTGGCTTTTCCGCTCCCGGCGTCCGTGCTGAGGACGGCGTGACGGCCGACAAGATCGTGCTCGGTCAGGCGGCGGCGTTAACCGGGCCGGCGGCGGAACTGGGCCTGGGCATGAAGGTCGGGCTTGAGGCCGCGTTCGCCGAAATCAACAAGGCCGGCGGCATCAAGGGACGCAAGCTCGAACTCAAGAGCGTCGATGACGGCTACGAGCCGACGCGCTCGATCGGCGTGGTGAAAAAGCTGCTTACCGAAGACAAAGTCTTCTCGATCATCGGCACCGTCGGCACGCCGACCGCCGCGGCGATCCAGCCGATCACCAGCAATGCGGGCGTCCCGATGATCGGCGCCTTCTCCGGTGTCGAGTTTCTTCGCGAGCCTTACAAGCCACTGGTGATGAACGTCCGTGCTTCCTATTACCAGGAGACGGAAGCGATGGTGGAGCACCTCACCAAGGATCTCGGCTACACCCGCATCGGCATCATGTATCAGGACGACGCGTACGGGCAGGCCGGTCTCGCCGGGCTACAGCGCGCGCTCGACAAGCGCAAGATGAAGCTTGCCGGCGAGGGCACCTACGAACGCAACACCGTTGCCATCAAGAGTGCGCTGCTCGCGGTGCGAAAGGCCAAACCTGAGGCCGTGGTGATGATCGCTTCCTACAAGCCGGCAGCCGAATTCATCAAAGTGGCGCGTCAGATCAAATTCGACCCGACCTTTGTAAATGTGTCCTTCGTCGGCTCCGATGCCTTGGCCAAGGAGTTGGGATCGGATGGCGCCGGCGTCGTAGTGACGCAGGTGGTGCCGTTCCCGCTCGACACCAAGATTCCGGTGGTCGCGCGCTATCAGGCGTCGTTGAAGGACGTGGCGCCGAAGGCGCAGCCAGGATTCGTTTCGCTCGAAGGCTATCTGGTCGGTCGAACTTTGATCGCCGGACTTGAGAAGATCGACGGTGAACCGACGCGCAAGGGCTTGATCGACGCCGTGCAAAAGGCCAGCCCGCTTGATCTCGGTGGTATGAAGCTGTCGTTCAGCGCCACCAGTAATCGCGGCTCCGATCAAGTGTTTCTCACCGTGATCCAGCCCGATGGCCATTTCAAATCCGTCGAACGTTTGCAGAAAACTGGAAGTTGATCCGCACTCATAGCGGCGCCGTTCGAGTTTCGCGACCGCTATACGACATTAAGCGATAGATTGAAAATTGATTGGGGGAAATGATGAAGGCCGTGATGTCGAAATTGCAGGTTGGTCTGCGGGGACGCCTGTTCATGGCATTCGGACTGGTGGCGGCCTTGACCGTGATCGCCAGCATCAACGCCATCGTATCCTACAACAGCCTTGGAAGTTCGCTCGGTGTGATCGCCGAACGGAGCCTGCCTGAGATCACGCGGTCGTCGCAAGTCGTCAAAGCTGCGGCAAGCGTTGGCGCTGCGGCGCCGAGCCTGCTTGCCGCCGCGAACGATGGCGAGCGCGAACAGGCGGCGAAAACCCTGGCCTTGTCTCGCGACGATCTCACGCGCGCCATCGGTGCGTTGAGCTCGGAAGATGCCGCGCTGCTCAACAAGGCCGCGCGACCGATCCTCGATAATCTGGTTCGGCTTGAGAAATCCGTCACCGAGCGGCAGGCGATCGCGGCTGCTCGCACGGCACGAATCGCCGAGCTGCGAAAGACACATCGGAAGCTGGCCGAGAAGTTGATCCCGATCGCCGACGACGTCGGCTTTACACTGGCGATGGCGTTGGAGACCACCGCCGATAAGCAGGATGTCGATGCGATCCGCAAGACGCTGCTCGGACTCGCGGATAACGAGCTTGGCGCGCTGCAAGCCGTATTGGCGCTTCGTGCCGAATCCAACCTGTTGCTCGGCATTCTTGTCGAAGCAGCCGATCTGACGTCCGCCGATCTGCTGCCGCCGGTGAAGGATCGATTTAACGCCGCGGCACGGCATCTCGGCAAGGCTGCCGCGGTGCTTCACGACGCCGAAACCACCAAGCTGGTGAGCGAGCTCGTTGCGATCGGCAGCGGCAAGGACAACATCTTCGATCTGAAGCTGAAGGAGATCGCTGCGACCAAAGCGGGGACCGACGTGGTGGCGCAAAATCGCGAACTCACCTCGCAGCTCGAAATCGGCGTGAGGCAACTCGGCCAGCGCAGCGAAGCTGCGGCCGCCGCCAGCGTCAACGCGTCGGAAGCCGAAATCAGCAGCGGCCGTATCGTGCTGATCGGCCTTGCCGTCGGCAGTCTGTTGGCGGCGTTGTTGATCGGCTGGCTCTATGTCGGCCGCGCAGTGGTGCGTCGACTGGTCGGGTTGCAGGTCAGCATGAAGGCGTTGGCGGCGGGCGATTTGTCCACGCAGGTTGCGACCGGCGGCTCCGATGAAATCGGCGCGATGGCATCGGCGCTGCAAGTCTTTAAGAACAACATGGCCGAATCCAACCGCCTGCGCGCGGAGCGGCTTGAAAGCGAGAAGCAGGTCGCGGCGCAGCGTCGTTCCGACATGTCGCGATTGGCCGACGAATTCCAGGCGGCGATCGGTGAAATCGTCGAGACCGTCTCCTCGGCTTCGACCGAGCTTGAAGCGTCCGCCAAGACGCTGACCAATACTGCATCGGAAACCCAGCAGTTGTCGGGCATGGTGGAGGCGGCGTCCGGCGATGCGTCCAACAACGTTAACTCGGTGGCGATCGCGACCGAGGAAATGACGGCCTCCATCGCGGAGATCAATCGTCAGGTACAGGAATCCACTCGCATCGCTTCGGAAGCGGTGCATCAGGCGGAAATGACCGACGCGCGCATCAACGAACTGTCGAAAGCCGCGACGCGAATCGGCGACGTCATCAATCTCATTACCACGATTGCCGAGCAGACCAATCTGCTGGCATTGAACGCAACCATCGAAGCGGCACGCGCGGGCGAATCCGGCCGGGGCTTCGCGGTGGTGGCGCAGGAGGTGAAGACGCTAGCGACCCAGACCAGCAAGGCCACTAGCGAGATCAGCGCGCAGATCGCCGGAATGCAGGTGGCGACGCAGGATTCGGTCGCCGCCATCAAGCAGATCGGCTCGACCATTGGTCGTATCTCGGAGATTGCGTCAACCATCGCCGCCTCTGTCGAGCAACAAGGCGGTGCGACGCAGGAGATTGTTCACAACGTTCAGGATGCGGCGAAGTCGACCAGCCAGGTCGCAGCCAATATCGTCGAGGTGAACAAGGGCGCCTATGAGACCAGCTCGGCGTCGTCGCAAGTGCTGGCTTCGGCCCAGTCGCTCTCGGGTGAGAGCAATCGTCTCAAGCTTGAAGTGGATCGTTTCCTGGAAACCGTGCGCGCCGCCTGAGATTGCCGGCGTTGAGAAATAACAATCGCAATAGCGATTTTATCACAGCCGTTCGGGCAGGCGTTGGAGTTTCGCCCGCCCGAATATCAAATGCGAGTGCGATCGTCAGTTCTTCAGCCCGCTCTTGAATGCAGCGAGGATGTCGCTGCCCTTCTTGCCGCGCTTATCGAGGCCCTTGGCCCATTCCTGGCTGACGCCGGCTAGCTTTTCTTCAAGCTGCTTGTGATCGGCATCGGATAGTTGCACAAACGTCACGCCGCCGGCCTTGAGCTTCTCGATATCGGCAGCTTCGCGCTCGTCGGCGATCTTGCAGCCGTGTTGCGTCGCCCAGTCGCCGGCCTCGTCCATCGCCTTTTTGACGTCTGCCGGCAGCGCGTTCCACTTGTTGACGCTGATCATGTAGGTGACGATGAAGGAGCCGAAGTTCTCGCCGATCGTCGCGTACTTGACCTGCTTGGTCAGATCGTAAGGCGGGATGCTTGAATGCGGGAACAACATGCCATCCACGGTGCCACGTGCCACGGCCTCGCGCACCTCAGGCGTCGGAATCTGGACAGGCGTTGCGCCGATCGCGCGCACGGCGAGTTCCTTTGCGCCGCCGGATGTGCGGATCTTCTTGCCCTTCGCGGCATCGAGCGAGGTGATATTGTCCTTGGCCATGTAGAGCTGGTAAGGCGGCAACACCAGCACGAACAGGGCGCGCATCCCGTTTGGCGCGAATTCGATCTTGTCGAGCGCGCCGCCGGGCTTCGCGATATTCCAGAATGCCATCGTCCCCTGGCAGGATGACGAGAATGCTTCGGGTAGCTCGGCCACCGCCGCGAGCGGCAGCTTGTCGCCGACGAACGACGGCGCGACATAGCCGATATCGACGACGCCGGTCTGGGTCAGCGACAGCAGATCCTTCGCTTTCCCGAGCTGTTCTGCGGGGAAATACTGGAAGTTGACCTTGCCGCCGGTCAGTTCCTTCATCTTCTCCATCCACGGCTTGGTCTGGTTCTCGGCGATGTAATGCCCGGTCGGAAATGAATCCGCCACACGCAGCGCGGTTTGCGCCATCGCGACGCCGCTCCACAGCACGACGGAGGCCAATGCGGCGGTGGATGCTGTGAAACGCGACAACTGGTTTCCGGTCATGTTTTTCCTCTCTGGCTGGGTTTCTTGAAGGCGGGTGGGTGATCAGCGCTGCATCGTCGACGGCAGCCACAACACGATCGATGGGAACACCGTGAGCAAAAAGATCACGATGAGATGGGCGATGACATGCGGCATCACGCCACGGAAAATCTCGCCGAGCGGCCGCCGCGTATAGCGTGCGACGACGAATACATTGAGCCCCATCGGCGGCGTCACCATACCGACTTCCGCGGTCACGATGACGATGACGCCGAACCATACCGGATCGAAGCCCAGCGCGACCACCACCGGCAGCACCACGGGCACGGTGAGGATCAGGATGGCGATCTGATCCATGAAGAAGCCGAGCACGATGTAGCCGAGCAGGATCAGCGCGATGATGACCCAGCGCGACGTGTTAAGATCGCCGACAAAGCGCACCAGATCCTGCGTCGTCTGCGTCAGCGTGAAGAAATAGCCGAAGATGTGCGCGCCGAGAATGATCATGACGATCATGCAACTCGTGCGCGTCGCATCGATCAGCGCGATCCGCAGCGTCGAGAATGTCAACTTGCGTTCCCACAGCGCCAGCAGCATGGCGCCGAATGCGCCGATGCCCGATGCCTCGGTCGGCGTCGCGACGCCGAGATAGATCGAGCCGGTGACCGCCGCGAACAGGATCAGCAGTGGGCCGACCACCTTCAGCGCGCGGATTTTCTCCATCACCGTGTAGGAACGCCCGGCCGGCGCGCGGTCGGGGTCCTGCCACACCAGGAACGCCACCGTCAGGATGATCGTGAGAGTGACGAGAATTCCGGGAATGACACCACCGATCAGCAGATCGCCGATGCTGACGTCGGCGATGATGCCATAAAGAATGAGTGCGATGGATGGCGGGATCAGCATCGCCAGCGTGCCGGAAATCGCCACCACGCCGGTCGCGAGCTTCGGCTCGTAGCCTTGCTTGAGCATTGCCGGTACGGTGGTCGAGGCCAGTGTTGCGGCTGCCGCGGTGCTGGAGCCCGAGATCGCGCCGAAGCCTGCGCCGGCGATTGCGGTCGCCATCGCAAGGCCACCGCGCAGCCGCCCGACCCATGCAGACGCGGCGGTGAAGAGATCGTCCGCGACACCCGAGAGGATGACGAATTCCGCCATCAGGATGAACATCGGAATGGTGATGATCTCATAGGAATTGGCGACGGAGAACGCCGTGGTCTTGAGAATGCCGAGCACCATCGCAAGCCCGCCGATCATGTAGAGACCGACGGCGCCGGCAATCGCCATGGCGAAAGCAACCGGTGTGCCGAGCATCAACAGGACGGCAAGAACCAGACATCCGATCAAGGTGGTCATGCCGATGTCTCCCCGGCGGAGAGTTCGGTTTCAGGCGGCGGCGGAAGCTCGACCAGCGCATGTCCGGCGATAGCGGAGGCGAGGTGGCCGACGGTGCGATAGGCGGCGCGCAGCATCAGCGACAACGAGCCGACGACGACAAAGAGGTAAGCGGGCCAGGTCGGCCACTGGATCACCGTTGGCGTCACCTCGCTGTTGGTGAACGCCGTCGCCATGCGC
>JAFKKM010000074.1 GCA_017305555.1 Hyphomicrobiales bacterium
CAACCCAAACGCAACCAAGGCCCACAGCGATAACAGCCTCTCGACCTGGAGAAACCCATGGCTAAAGAAGAGCTGATCCAGTTCGAAGGACTGGTGACCGAAATCCTCCCCGATGCCCGCTACCGCGTCCAGCTCGACGCGGGGCACGAGATCGTCGCCTACACCGCCGGCAAGATGAAGAAGAACCGCATCAAGACGCTGGCGGGCGATCGCGTGACCATCGAGATGTCGCCCTACGACCTCGAAAAAGGCCGGCTGATCTTCCGCCACAAGGACGAACGCCCCTCCGGCGGGCCGCCGCGCAGTGGGCCGCCCCGCGGCCAGTTCCGCCGCCGGTAATCGCGCGCGAACGGACAAAAATGTTGAAAAAACAGGGGCATCGTGCCCCTGCGGCGATAGCCCGAACGACGGCCATCCGGCGCGCCGCAAAAAACGTGCGCGCCCGGATTGTTTTGGACACGCCTTTCGAATAATATACCCTGATCGATTTTCGGCCGGACGACACTCGCTAACTACCGGTACAGCCGGTTTAGACGCTGACGACCCTTCCAAAAATTCGATGCCACCAGCCCATGAGAGTGGGCTTCGACTATACTTTTTTGAGAAGGGACTATCCCATGAGCATGGGAACCGTAAAGTGGTTTAACGCAACCAAGGGCTATGGCTTCATTCAGCCCGACGACGGCGGCAACGATGTGTTCGTTCACATCAGTGCTGTCGAGCGCGCCGGCCTCGGCACGCTGCGTGAAGGCCAGAAGATCAGCTACGAGATCGTCGCGGATCGCCGTTCCGGCAAATCCTCCGCAGACAACCTGCGGGCTGCTGGCTAAGGCGCATCGTTCGCGAACACCGTTCGCGTCGAGCGATACTCCAGTTTACAAGACAGGAAAGGCCGCGCTTAAGCGCGGCCTTTCCGTTTGCGCAACCATGTCCAGCACCCTCAGGTGGTCGGACAAGCCGTCTGGCCGTTCAACAGCACGCAGGCATAAACGGACGTGTTGCGCGGGCGGGTATAGGTCGTTTCCGTAAGCTTCCTGGTGACCACGCCCGGCAAGATCGACGGCGCGTATTCGTAGCTCACTTCGCTCATGATGAAATACTGATTGGGCAAGACCTTGCCGGTGGCATCCTTCCCGATGAGATTCGACGGGATATCGACCGGAGCCCCCGGCGACCTGACCAGGCTCGAACCCGCGGCGTTTGCCCTGCTCCATTGTACCCGCGCCACGCCGGTATTCTTGTCCACATAGACCTCGGTAATAACCGCCATCAGCGGTCCGCCCGAGGTGGGATTTTTCGCCGCGCTGTAGGGCGTCAGCATGGCGTCACCGATCGGAAAGAACTGGTTGTTGATTATATCATCGGTCACCGCGGTGCTCTGCGACGTCAGATCGGACATCGTTCGCGCGATCAGCGTGACTTTGCGGTCGATCGCAATCAACGACGTCACGCCGACAGTACCGAACACGGTCACCAACATCAGCGGAAGAATGATCGCGAATTCGATCGCCGCCAGTCCTCCGATATTCTCGGAGAACACTGCGAGCTGGCGCTTGACGTCATGCAGGGATTTCATCGCAAGATGGATCATGGCCAATCACCTAGGCTCGACGCGGAACGCCACCATCGATGCGAGCAGGTACTTACCGTTGGCAGTCCCGGGGTCGATGTTGGCGATGCTGTAGCCCAGTTGAGTCACGAAAAGCGGCCACTGATAGAAGGCGCTCACCACCACCGTCTCGCGTGTGTTGGGTTGCGGGACCTGGTAAGTGAATTTGTCGATGAACGTGCCGTCGGACGTCACCGGCTTCAAAATCGCGATAGCGTCTCCGGCTGCGCTGACGCTGACATTGACACGCAGCTTGCTGCATTCCAGCAGAACCGAAACCCGATCGCACAGATCCTGGGTGAAATCAGCCTGAGTCATGTTGGTATCAGCCGCGTAATGCGTAAACATCTTTCGCGCGCTTTGTTGCAGCCCGTTGTCCAACACCGTGCCAGCAAGGAATGTCAGAATGATCTCGAAGATCGCAAACAGCATACCGAAGAACATCGGTGCGATGAACGCGAACTCCACGGCCGCGGACCCGCGCCGGTCGCGCCGCCATCGCCGCAGCACGCGGCGCACTTCGGCATGTGATGTTTCGGACGACCACATCGGTACGTCTCCCAACAGGCAGGATTTATCTACCGTCGGGTTCTATCCGAAACTCATTGTTGAAGTGTTTCGGCGGTTCCGGACAAAGCGCCCCGCCATCTTAACCGCGCGTTAACCATGCTCAAGCCCGCGTATCGATCCATGCGGAAGCATCGAAGGCTTCCGTCATAGACGCTCGATCGCGTCGGTCAGTTGGCCTTGCCGGTGGTGCCGCCGCCCGCGGCTTCCTTGCTCAGCGAGCCGGCTTGCTCCATGGCGGATTTGAAATACTTCTCGCTGTCGCCGAGCGTAACGCGTCGTTCGCAAACCGGCATACAGCTATAGGACTCTCGGTCGGCGCCGCGATAGATGGTGACGATCTTGTCGGCGGGACCGCCGACCATGATGGTGCGGTCGACCAGAATGTCTCCGGCGCGATCCATCGCGATAACGTTGGTGGCGCCGTAACCCTTGCCGGTCACGACGATCATGCCGCCGGATTGCAAGGTCACATCGGCGATCAAGGCGTTTCCAACAACCAGGGTCGCCACCCGGCCGACCAGCTTGATCAGCTTGGCCTGATCGACGCTGACCGAGATGGTGTCGCTATCGGCGTTCGCCGCTGTCAGCCCCGCAAACAGCATCAGCAGCGCGGCAATACCGGCAAGCACCGGCAATCGCTTCACCGAATCCACGCATCGAAAAACCATACGATCACCCCAGCAAAATCAGGGGCCGCGCCACGCCATAAGCAGGGTCCCGACTCCGGATATGGCAAATATGATGTTAATTGATGAATGAACTGCAAACGCCGGGGGCCTTCGATTCCAACGTCGTCCCTGCGCAGGCAGGGACCCATAACCCCTGACGCCTGTGATGAACCGAAGCGCCCACTACAGGCAATGGAGACAATAAACGCCGCCCGTATCATGAGCGACACGGCGTATGGGTCCCTGCCTGCGCAGGGACGACGCGGAGACTGTTTGACTATCGTTTGCGGCGGCCAAACCCGGCCAAATCGATTTATCGAATTTTACGCAATGTCTTTAAGTCGAAGTTTACCGTCTATAGGAAACCCCCGATACATGCGGGTTTCTGCGATTGAATTAACTGGCCCGAAATTTTCTCTGCATAGGCTCCGCGCCATGGTCACGGTGCTGAGAACGCCGTTTCCACCAGACACCGAGTTCTACAGCCACGTGCACACAGGGAGTTTCCTATGAAGAATCTGGTCAAGCGTTTCGCCCAGGACGAATCTGGCGCCACCGCCATTGAATACAGCCTGATCGCCGCCCTCATCGGCGTCGTGCTCATCACCGGAGCCACCTACTTGGGAACGACGATCAACGCCAAGTTCAACCTCATCGGCGACAAGATTTCGACGGCGGGTCAATAAACCACGTCCCATTGCTGATGCATGGAAAGGCCCCGGCACGCCGGGGCTTTTCTGCCTTGAGCTCCCGCGGCGACGCCGCAATCGCTCTACTGCCGAAGCCAAATGACTCATCCGCTGAAAATCGATGCCGGAAACGGACGCTCCTCATCCTCCCGCAGGCAAAGCGACACCGCAATCAGGACCATCTGCATGGCGCTCGCGCTGGCCTCGGCCGTTCTTTTGATGCGCGCCATCAGCCTGCTTTGAAATCGCGTACGCATTTCGCGATTGTTCATTGTTCGTGGGGTAACTTTCCACATCACGAACGCGCGACACGGGCCGTACCATGATTCTCGACCTCCTCCGGCTTCTGCTGTTTCCCACGCTGATGGCGTTCGCGGCTTCCAGCGACCTCTTGACTATGACGATCTCCAACCGCGTCTCGCTGTTACTGATCGCCGGCTTCTTTTTGCTCGCCATCGCATCGGGCATGGGATTGAGCGAGATCGGCTGGCATATCGCGGCCGGCGCCACCGTGCTGGCGATATCGTTCACCTGCTTTTCCCTTGGCTGGATCGGCGGCGGCGACGCCAAGGTGGCAGCGGCAACCGCACTGTGGATGGGGTTTGACTTCCTGCTGCCCTATCTGGCCACCGCCTCCGCGCTCGGCGGTGCGTTGACTCTGGCGCTGATCTTATTCCGGCGCTGGCCGCTGCCTTACGTATTCTCCGGACAACACTGGCTGCTGCGGCTGCACCATCCGGAAAGCGGCGTTCCTTACGGCATCGCGCTCGCGGCAGGCGCGCTGCTGATCTATCCGGAGACCCCCTGGATCAAGGCCGTCGATCTCGGCCGCTTCATCGCGGGGTAAGCTTCGAGACCGCGAAAAGGTCTCGTTAAGCTCATTTCGATACGCGTCATTAACCATGCTTTGACGAATAAATGCTCAACTCCCGCTACGGCGACGATTGCGTCGCTGCGTCCAGTGGGAAGTGAGTGAAGCGTATGAATACCGCGCGCATCGTCGTTCTGACCATTGCTGTCGGTGCTGGCGGCCTCGCCGCCTATCTGGCTTCGGGCTCCGACCGTAAGCCGCAGTCCGCACCGGTCGCCCAGATGCAGACCGTCGACGTTCTGGTTGCGAAAGCCGACATTCCCCTCGGAAAAACGATCACGGCCAACGATCTTCAGTGGCAGACTTGGCCGGCGACTGCGGCCAGTGCCAGCTTCGTGCGACGTGACAGCCGGCCGGACGCTCCGAAAAAACTCGACGGCACCGCGATCGCGCGCTCGCCGTTCGTGACCGGTGAACCCATCCGCGACAGCAAGCTGGTGATGGCCGGCAACGCCGGCTTCATGGCGGCGGTGCTGCCCGCCGGGATGCGCGCCATCTCCACCGAAATCTCGCCGGAAACCGGCGCCGGCGGTTTCATCCTGCCGAACGACCGTGTCGACGTCATTCTGTCACGGCGTGAGAAGAATCCGGACCAGAACAATGGCGAGGCAGCGATCTCCGAAACCATCCTGACCAATATCCGCGTGCTCGCCATCGACCAGACGCCGCGCGAGAAGGAAGGTCAGAACACCGTCCTCGGCAAGACCGCGACCCTCGAATTGAAGCCGGAGCAGGCGGAAACGCTGGCCCGCGCGCGCCAGACCGGCACGCTGTCGTTGGCGCTGCGCAGCCTCGCCGACGCCAACGCGCCGGTAGCCAGCAACGACGAACTCGGCAAGCGCGAATCCATCAACGTGGTGCGCTACGGCGTAGCGACCAAGGCAACGGCCCGGCAGTAAATCGGAAGGACTCACGAAATGAAGTGTCGGGACAATCGCGAAACGCTTCGCACGGTGATGAGGCAAGCGCTGTGTTTCGCCGCCGTCGGCGCGCTGATACTTGAGCCGATACTGACGCCGGCACTGGCGGCGGAGCGGCCGATCCCCTCCGTCGCAAGCTCTGGTGGGTACCTCAACGCGCGTCATTTGGCGCTCGGCATCGGCAAGTCGGTGGTGATCGACTTGCCGCGCGACGTCAAGGATGTGCTGGTCGCCGATCCCAAGATCGCCAACGCCGTGGTGCGCTCGGCACAGCGCGCCTATATCATCGGCGCCACGGTAGGCCAGACCAACATCGTGTTCTTCGACGCCGACGGCCAGCAGATCGCTGCTTATGACATCGCGGTGACCCGCGATCTCAATGGCATACGTGCTATGTTGAAGCAGGTTCTGCCCAACGCCGACATTCGTGTCCAAGGCATCGGCCCGGACGTCGTGCTATCGGGCACGGTCGGCTCGCAGGCGGAATCGCAGACTGCCTTTGACATCGCGGCGCGCCTGCTCGACGTCGGTACCGCAAAGATCGCTCCAGAGGGCAGCAAGGTCGTGAACGCGATCACCGTGCGCGGTCGCGACCAGGTGATGCTCAAGGTCGTGGTAGCCGAGGTCCAGCGCAACGTCATCAAGCAACTCGGTGTCGATCTCAGCGCCAACATGAATTACGGCACCGCCGTGGTGAACTTCAACAACACCAATCCGTTCACCGCCAATGGCCAGGCGCTGGTGAGCGGCAACGCGGCGACCGCCGGCTTTGGCAACAGCGGCACACCGGGTGTTCCCAGCGTGCAGGCAACCGTGCGTGCGATGGAGAGTGCCGGCGTGATGCGCACGCTGGCGGAACCGAACCTGACCGCGATCTCCGGCGAAAGTGCCAACTTCCTCGCCGGTGGCGAATTTCCGATCCCATCGGGCATCAGCTGCACCAACGGAACGTGTACGCCGACGATCACCTTCAAGAAGTTCGGCATTTCGTTGAATTTCACGCCTGTCGTGCTGAGCGAGGGCCGCATCAGCCTCCGCGTCGCAACCGAGGTGTCCGAAGTCAGCAACGACAATTCCATCCAGATCTCCGGCACCTCGGTGCCCTCGATCAAGACGCGGCGCGCCGACACTACGCTGGAAATTCCCTCCGGCGGCTCGATGGCGATGGCGGGCTTGATCCAGCAGCAAACCAAGCAGGCCATCAACGGCTTGCCGGGGCTCGCGCGCCTGCCGGTGCTCGGCACGCTGTTCCGTAGCCGCGACTACGTCAACAACAACACCGAACTGATGGTGCTGGTGACGCCTTACATCGTCCGCGCCGTGGCGCAGAAGGATCTGTCGCGGCCCGACGACGGCTTCGTCGCCTCATCCGACCCGCAGGCCGATCTGCTCGGCAGCATCAACCGCATCTACGGCGTCCCCGGTCGCGATCCGGCGGACCGGAAATATCGCGGCACTTACGGCTTCATCACCGATTGAGACGGGACAAGGACAACCGCAATGACCACGCAACGACCCGTCGCAACGCTTCACCGCCTTCGTACCGCCGCGCTGCTTGTCGGCGCGGCGCTGGCGCTCGGCGCCTGCAACCACACCCGCGCGCAGGATGTGACCGGTAGTATTCCGGACGATTATCGCCTGCGGCACCCGATCGCCATTCAGGAAGCCGATCAGAGCATCGCCATTTTCGTCGGCAAAGGGCGCGGCGGCCTGAACGCATCGCAACGTGCTGAAATCGTCGCGCTGGGCCGCACCTGGATGCGCGAAGGCACCGGCGCAATCGTCATCGACGTGCCCTCGCACACGCCAAACGCACGGGCCGCGGGCGACTCGCTGCGCGAAATCAAATCGCTACTGGCGGCGAGCGGCATCCCGGCACACGGCATCGTGGTGCGCAACTATCACCCGACGGATGCGCAGGTGTTCGCCGCGATCCGCGTCAGCTATCCGAGGATTACCGCTTCCGCCGGCCCGTGTGGACTGTGGCCGGAGGATCTCGGCCCTTCGATCAAGAGCAAGTCGTATCTGGAAAACACCAACTACTGGAACTTCGGCTGCGCCAACCAGCGCAATCTGGCGGCGATGGTCGACAACCCGTCCGATCTCGTTCAGCCGCGGCCGGAAGGCGCCGTCTACAACGCGCGTCGAACGACCGTTCTCGAAAAGTACCGCGCGGGTGCTCCCACCTCGACGCCTAATCCCGACGCCGACAAGGGCAAAATCAGCAGTGTGGGCCAATGATCACTTTCGAGCGCCAGACCCAGGACGAACCGCCGGCGACCGTCGCGTCGCCTGATACGGAGACGCACATCGCACCGGCGCCGCGTGTGTCGGTGCAGGCGTTCTGTGAAACGGTGGAAACCGCTTCGGTCGTGCAGACCGCCGGCGAGGATCGCCGTCTCGGCAAGGCCCACATCAAGATCCAGATGGGCGGCATCGCTGCCGCGATCGAGGCTTACCGTACCTCGCCGACGCCAAACGTCATCGTCCTCGAAACCGAGGGCCGCGGCGACATTCTGACCGGGCTCGACCAACTCGCGACGGTCTGCGACGCGGGCACGCGCGTCGTCGTCATCGGCCGTGTCAACGACGTCACGCTGTACCGCGAGCTGGTTCGCCGCGGCGTCAGCGATTACGTGATGGCACCGGTCGCTCCGCTCGACGTGGTGCGCGCGATCTGCAACCTGTTCTCCGCACCCGAAGCCAAGGCCGTCGGCCGCATCATCGCGGTGGTCGGCGCCAAAGGCGGCGTCGGCGCTTCAACGATCGCCCACAACGTCGCTTGGGCGATCGCGCGCGATCTCGCGCTGGATTCGGTGGTCGCAGATCTCGATCTGGCCTTCGGCACGGCGGGGCTCGATTACAATCAGGACCCCTCGCAGGGCATTGCCGAAGCGGTGTTCTCGCCGGATCGCGTCGATACCGCGTTCATGGACCGCCTGCTGTCGAAATGCACCGATCACCTCAGCCTGCTGGCGGCGCCGGCCACGCTGGATCGGGTCTACGATTTCGGGGCGGAAGCCTTCGATTCGATCTTCGACACGCTGCGCACCACGATGCCATGCATTGTGCTCGACGTGCCGCACCAATGGTCCGGTTGGACGCGCCGCGCGCTGATCGGCGCCGACGATATCCTGATCGTGGCAACCCCCGATCTCGCCAACCTGCGCAACACCAAGAACCTGTACGACCTGCTGAAGGCAGCGCGGCCGAACGATCGTGCGCCGCTGTATTGCCTCAACCAGGTCGGAGTGCCCAAGCGTCCGGAAATCAACGCCAGCGAATTCGCCAAGGCGATCGAAAGCCAGCCGGTGGCCGTGATCCCCTTCGAACCGCAACTGTTCGGCTCGGCCGCCAACAACGGCCAGATGATCGCGGAGATTTCCGCCAATCATCGCACCACTGAAATGTTCTTGCAGATCGCGCAGCGGTTGACGGGACGTGGCGAGGCCAAGAAGCCGCGCAACTCGCTGCTGGCGCCGCTGCTTGAGAAACTGCGGGCCAGATAGACCCAACCGGGTGGAGTATCGTCGTGTTCGGTAAGCGTAGCGGATCGGAAAACGATAGCAGGGTCGCAAAGGCCCCCGAAGTCGTGCTTGAGCCAGCCGCGGCTGCGCCCTCGACCAACCCCATGCAGCCGGCGTCCGCTCCGGTAGCCTCGCCGCCGCTCGCACCGACGCGTCCGACGCCGAAGGCTCCTGCACCTGCGCACGACATGCGGCGCTCGGACAACTACTATCAGATCAAGGCGACGATCTTCGGTGCCCTGATCGAGGCGATCGATCTGGCGCAGCTCGCCAAGCTCGATTCGGAATCGGCCCGCGAGGAAATCCGCGACATCGTCAACGAGATCATCGCGATCAAGAACATCGTGATGTCGATCGCCGAGCAGGAAGAATTGCTCGACGATATCTGTAACGACGTCCTCGGCTACGGCCCGCTGGAGCCGCTGCTGGCGCGCGACGACATCGCCGACATCATGGTCAACGGCGCCGGCACGGTCTTCATCGAAGTCGGCGGCAAGATCGAGAAGACCGGCATCCGCTTCCGCGACAACCAGCAGCTTCTCAACATCTGCCAACGAATCGTCAGCCAGGTCGGCCGGCGCGTCGACGAATCCTCGCCGATCTGCGACGCCCGCCTCGCCGACGGCTCCCGCGTCAACGCCATCGTGCCGCCACTGGCGATCGACGGGCCCGCGCTCACCATTCGTAAATTCCGCAAGGACAAGCTGACGCTCGACCAGTTGGTGAAGTACGGCTCCATCACCGCGTCGGGCGCCGAAATCCTGCAGATCATCGGCCGTGTCCGCTGCAACATCCTGGTGTCGGGCGGCACCGGCTCCGGCAAGACCACGCTACTCAACTGCCTGACGCAATACATCGAACACGACGAGCGCATCATCACCTGCGAGGACGCCGCCGAACTGCAACTGCAACAGCCTCATGTGGTGCGACTCGAAACCCGACCGCCGAACATCGAGGGCGAAGGCCAGATCACCATGCGCGATCTGGTCAAGAACTGCCTGCGTATGCGGCCCGAGCGTATCATCGTCGGCGAAGTCCGCGGCCCCGAGGCCTTCGACCTGTTGCAGGCCATGAACACCGGCCATGACGGCTCGATGGGAACGCTGCACGCCAACAACCCGCGCGAGGCGCTGTCGCGCTGCGAATCCATGATCACCATGGGCGGCTATTCGCTGCCGTCCCGCACCATCCGCGAGATGATCTGCGGCTCCATCGACGTCATCGTGCAGGCGGCGCGCCTGCGCGATGGCTCGCGGCGGATCACGCACATCACTGAGGTAGTCGGGATGGAAGGTGACACCATCATCACACAAGACATTTTCGTCTACGATCTGCTGGGCGAGGACGCCAACGGCAAGATCATCGGCCGCCACCGCTCGACCGGCATCGGACGCCCAGCGTTCTGGGAGCGTGCTCGTTATTATAATGAGGAGGGGCGTCTTGCGGCAGCGCTCGATGCTTCCGACGCTGAGATCAATGTCTAACGGTGACCCATGAAACTCGAAACCCTGGCCCTGGCATTTCTCGCGGCCACCGCCATCGGCGGGGTCGCGTGGGTATTTATCTATCCGCTCCTGTCCGGCGAGCGGCATGCTGAAAAACGCCGCGCCTCGGTCGCGCGCGCCGAACCCGTTCGCGCCAGCAGCGGCGACCGCACCCAACGCTCGCGTCGCCAGCAGGTCGAAAACTCGCTGAAGGAGATCGAGGAGCGAAGCAAGAAAGAGAAGAAACGCCCGCTCAACAGCCGCATCGCGCAAGCTGGACTGTCGTGGTCGAAGCAGAAATTCTTCGTGATATCGGGCATACTCGGCTTTCTTGCTTTCGCGATCACGTTGCTCTTCGACGGCGGGTTGCTGGCGGCTGTCACCCTGGCTTTCGCGGCCGGTCTCGGCCTGCCGCGCTGGATGCTCGGTTTCCTGAAAAAGCGGCGCGAGAAAAAATTCCTCGCCGCTCTTCCTGATGCCGTCGACGTGATCGTTCGCGGCATCAAGGCGGGACTGCCGCTGTTCGAATCCATCAAGGTGGTTGCCGCCGACGCGCCGCAGCCTTTGCGAGGCGAATTTCTGGCGATCATCGAAACCCAGGCTATCGGTATGCCGCTCGGCGACGCCTGTTTGCGGCTCTACGACCGGATGCCGCTGCCCGAGGTGAATTTCTTCGGTATCGTCGTCGCGATCCAGCAAAAATCCGGCGGCAATCTGTCGGAAGCGCTCGGCAACCTGTCCAAGGTGCTGCGCGACCGCAAGAAGATGGCCGAGAAGATTCAGGCAATGTCGATGGAAGCCAAGTCATCTGCCGGCATCATCGGTTCGCTACCGCCGATCATGATGTTCCTCGTCTACGTGACTACGCCGCAATACATTTCGTTGCTTTGGACCGAGCCGGTCGGGCGCATCATGCTGGCTGGCTGCCTGTTCTGGATGGCCGCGGGGATATTCGTGATGAAGAAGATGATCAACTTCGATTTCTAGTGGTTCAGTATCAACATTTGCATCCCCGTTTCAGCGTGCTCCTTTGCAAGGGTTGGAATTAAGGAACCACTCGAGAATATGAACTACTGGTGTCTTTTCGAATTCGAAGTTCGCTAGGAAAGGCACTGCAATGTGAGGCAAATTTTGAATTCGGGACACCAGAGGCTGTCATGATCGATTTCATCGTAGAGAAGATGCACGATGCGCGCTTCATGACCATGGCGCTCGCCGCCATCGCCGCCAGCGCGACTGCCTATACGCTGATCACGCCGCTGTTTGTCGGCCAGGATCTGGCCAAGCGGATGAAAGCCGTCGCCAGCGAGCGCGAACGCATTCGTCAACGCGAGCGCGCCAATCTCGCTCGTGCCGAAAAAATCTCGCTACGCCAGAGCCCCAAGCAAGTGGTGTCGCGTGTGGTCGACAATCTCAACCTCAGCAAATGGCTGGCGCAGGAAGCCGCGCGCGACAAGCTGGTGATGGCCGGCTATCGCGGACAGGCCCCCTACATCACCTTCCTGTTCTTCCGCATGGTGACGCCGATCGTCCTCCTGATCGCGGCTGCGACTTACGTCTTTCTGCTGACGAAGGCGCACCAGCCGACGATGATCAAGGTTGCCATCTGTTTGAGCGTGGCCTATTTCGGTCTGCAAGCGCCGATGCTGTTTCTCAAGAACGCGATTTCCAAACGTCAGACGTCGATCAAGCGAGCGTTCCCGGATGCCCTCGACCTGCTGCTGATCTGCGTCGAGTCCGGCATGTCGATCGAGATGGCGTTCCGCAAAGTCTCGACGGAAATCGGCTCGCAGTCGATCCCGCTCGCTGAGGAATTCACGCTGACCACGGCGGAATTGTCCTATCTCCAGGACCGCAAAGTCGCCTACGAGAATCTCGCCAAGCGCACCGGCCTCGACGGCGTAAAATCGGTCTGCCTGGCGCTGCAGCAGTCAGAGCGCTACGGCACGCCGCTCGGCCAGGCCCTGCGGGTGATGGCGCAGGAAAATCGCGACATGCGCATGAGCGCCGCGGAGAAGAAAGCCGCATCGTTGCCGCCAAAGCTGACGGTGCCGATGATCGTATTCTTCCTGCCGGTTCTGTTTGTCGTCATCCTCGGGCCGGTCTACATCAAATTCCAGATGATGCATTGAGCCGAGCGCCGTTCAACGATGATCGATGCTGGACAACGCGGGCTTAAAAACGCGAGAAGCGAGAAGCGCGGCGAACGACTTCTCCCCCAATCGTCATGCGTCATGGCCGGGCTTGTCCCGGCCATCTACGCCTTCCAGAATTGATGCGACCGCTACAACGCGTATGGCCGGGACAAGCCCGGTCATGACGAAACACAAGTCAGATCTAGTTCGCGAATAGGTCTGTATGAGGCTTCAGGACTGTCGCCGCGTGCCCATTGACGCTTCACCCACCTGAGGCCGCTGGCGGCCGTTCAACATCTGCTTGAGATAAGCAACGTTGGCGGCGGCTTCGTCCGGCGGCAGGTCGGCCTTGACGATGCTTTCGGCCTCCGCGAAGCGGCCCTGCAAGCCGACCACCAAAGCGAGATTCTGCCGCACCCGCGAACCGGCATTGGGCCGCGCATAGGCACGGCGCAGCACCTGCTCCGCTTGCGGCAATTCCTTGGTGAGGACGTAGGACATGCCGAGGTTGGAGAGCACCGACGGTTCGTCCGGCATGATCTTCAGCGCGCTCGCGTAGTAGCGGCGTGCCTCATCGTGGCGGCCGAGCTGATCGAGCGCGGTGCCCTGCACCGAGAGGATGCGCCAGTCCGGATTGGCCGGCGTGTGGGCACGGCCGAGAATATCGAACGCCTTCTGGAAGTCGCCGTTGTCGACCAGCGCCTTGCCGTAAAGGCCGAGCAGCGGCCGGTCGGTCGGATGAATCAGCGTCGCCTGCTCCAGCACCGCCACCGCCTGCGCGCGCTGGCCCGACTTGCGCAGCGCCTGGCCGAACCGCATCGCGGCCTCGGCGCTCTTGGGATTGGCGCGATAGCGCTCGCCGGCAATCTGAGCGGCGCGGGCTGGATCGGCATCGGCGCGCGCCTCGGCGCGACTGCCGAGCGCGCCGGTGATATCCGAAAGCCCCGTGGTCTGACATCCGGCAAGCCCCAGCGACAGCAAAGCCGCCGCGGTCACCGACCCCATCCAGCGAAACGTAGAAGGCTGTTGACGCATGGCCGATAAACCCGTCAATGCAGGGACAAGGATACCTTGGTTAATCTCCCTCAATAGGCTGTTAACCCTAATGAGGGGTTAATGCGCCCGCCCGCCACGGGCGAGCGCGAGCGAGCCGATCATGCACCCCGCCTTCGAACGCACTTCCACCACCTCCGCGATCCCGATCCATTTCGTTACAGCCTCGACGTGGGATGCCGTCGCGAACAGCCTGAGCGAGCCGGCGCGCCGCTTCGCGCAGGCGCAAGACTTCAAGGCCAAGGCCGGCAAGTGCCTGGTGCTGCCGACGGCAAACGGCGCCATCGACGCGGTGCTGTTCGGACTCGATGAAGCGGGCAGCCCGAAGCACGACCCGTTCCGTCCCGGCCAGTTGCCGGGCCTGCTGCCGCCCGGCGTCTATCGCTTCGCTAACGCGCCGCACGATGCGCGCCTCGCGACGCTCGCCTTTGCGCTGGGCTGCTACCGCTTCGCGCGTTATCGCAAGAATGAGGCGCCCGACGTGCGGTTGGTGCCGCCGGACGGCGTCGACATCGATAACGTCTCGCGCATCGCGGACGCCGCCGGACTCGCGCGCGATCTCATCAACACCCCCGCCAACGACATGGGCCCGGCGGAACTGGAAGCTGCCGCGCGCGATCTCGCCTCGAACTACGACACCAGTTTCGACTGCGTCATCGGCGACGAGTTACTGAAAAAGAATTTCCCGCTGATCCATGCAGTCGGCATGGCCTCACCGCGCGCCCCGCGGCTGATCGATTTTTCCTGGGGTGATCCCGCGCATCCGAAAGTCACGCTGGTCGGCAAGGGCGTGTGCTTCGACACAGGCGGCGTCGATCTCAAGCCACCCGGCTCCATGCTGATCATGAAGAAAGACATGGGCGGGGCCGCCAACGTGCTGGCGCTGGCGTCGATGATCATGGACGCCGGATTGAAGGTACGCTTGCGCGTGCTGATTCCGGCGGTGGAGAATTCCGTCGCCGGCAACGCATTCCGCCCGCTCGATGTGTTTCCCTCGCGCAAGGGTCTCAGCGTCGAGATCGGCAACACCGACGCTGAGGGCCGCCTTGTGCTGGCCGACGCGCTGGCCTTGGCGGACGAGGACAAGCCCGACCTGCTGATCGACCTCGGCACGCTCACCGGCGCCGCGCGCGTCGCACTCGGCCCTGAACTGCCACCGTTCTATACCAACGACGAGGCGCTCGCCGCCGACGTCGCGTGCTGCGCGCGCGAGGAACGCGATCCCTTGTGGCGGATGCCGCTGTGGCCCGCCTACGACGCGTGGCTGGATTCGAAAGTGGCCGATCTCAACAATGCGCCAAGCGGCGGCTTCGCCGGCTCGATCACCTGTGCGCTGTTCCTGCAACGCTTTGTCGAAGCCGCGAAAAGCTGGCTGCATGTCGATATCTATGGCTGGACGCCGAGCGCGAAGCCGGCGCGGCCCGAAGGAGGCGAATGCCAGGCCGCGCGCGCCATCTATCGCCTGTTGAGCCAGCGCTATGGATGACCCGCGCCTGACACCTGCGCGGCCGGACCTCGCCGCGCTCTATCTCGAAGGCAAGGTGAAAGCCGCGCGCTTCGTCGATGGCGAAACCTTCGAAGTGATCGCGCCGCTCGCGCCGTTGCGCGACGCGCCGCGCGCTGACGCGATGCTGCAAACCGAAGCGTTGCAAGGCGAGCGCGTTACGATTTACGAACGCCCCGGTGAAGGCTGGGCGTGGGGACAACTGGAATCGGACGGTTACGTCGGCTGGTTGCCGGATGCGACGCTGGCAACGCCCGGCCCAGCGCCGACGCACAAGGTCACAGCGTTGCGCACATTCGTGTTTCCCGGCCCCTCGATCAAGCTGCCGCCGCGCGCGGCATTGACGTTCGACACGACATTGGCCATCGCCCGCAGCGAGGAGAATTTCGCGGTCACGCATGACGGCGGCTATCTGCCGGCGCAGCATCTCGCGCCGCTCGCGCATATCGAGCCCGATTTCGTCGCGGTGGCGGAACGGTTTGTCGGCACACCGTATCTGTGGGGCGGCAAGTCGAGCCTCGGCATCGATTGCTCCGGCCTGGTACAGCTGTCACTCGCCGCCAGCGGCATCCGCGCCCCGCGCGACAGCGACATGCAGGAGGCGAGCTTGGGTGCCGACGTGCCGCTCTCGCACATCGCACAACTCAAACGCGGCGACCTCGTGTTCTGGAAAGGCCACGTCGCCATCGTTCGCGACGCCACCACGCTAGTGCACGCCAACGCCCATCACATGGCCACCGCCGTTGAGCCCACCCACGCCGCCGTCGCCCGCATTCACGCGGCGGGCAGCTCGGTGCGGCGGATCAAGCGGCTGTAAGGCGTCGCCAAGCAATCGTCGTCACCCTGAGGTGGCGACGCGTAGCGGCACCCTCGAAGGGTGTCCGCCGTGGCGTGGAAAATCTTCGTCATACAACGTTATCTTGAGGTGCGACGCTCGATCCGCGCGAAGCCTCGAAGGGTGGGCCGTCGCCCTTCGAGGCTCGGACGTTGTCCGAGCGCCTCAGGGTGACGGAATTACTAACCGGCCCTACTTCAATTTCTGTTGGCTTGACATCAATCCCATTGCCGTCATCCTGAGGTGCGAGCGAAGCGAGCCTCGAAGGATGCAAGAATGGGCATCTACGTCTATATGCTCCGATGTGCTGATGATTCATACTACATCGGCAGCGCGACCGGGGACGATCTTTCCCATCGCATCGCTCAACACAACGCGGGCGCATTTCCCGGCTACACCTTCAGGCGTCGCCCTGTGATGCTTGTTTGGTCGGAGCACTTTGACCGGATCACCGACGGCATCGCTGCCGAACGTCAACTCAAGGGGTGGAATCGGGCCAAGAAAGAAGCCTTGATCAAGGGAGATTGGTCGACGTTGACAACGTTAGCGAAACGACGTGGTGGGCAACCGCATAGCCGCGCATAGTCACCATCCTTCGAGGCTCGCTGCGCTCGCACCTCAGGATGACGGAGCTACCCCTGCACCACATCGCCCGCCTTGATCGCCGCATCATGCAACTCGCGCAAGCGCACGCGGTTCAGCGCCAGCCATTGCAACGACGACACCGTCAGCGCATTCAAAATTCGCCCATTCCGCAACGCCGCCAGCGCAGCATCGATCGATACCACCAGCGTCTCGATATGCTCGGTCTCGGAGGCGAGCCCGCCGTGCGTCACGACGCGCGACGAATCGACAAAGCCGACGAAACTCGTCACCAGTTCGTCGGTCAGCCCCGGCGTCGGCAGCACGCTGTAGAGGCGCACCAGCGCATCCGGCGCGACGCCGATTTCCTCGACACATTCACGCCGCGCGGCATCCGCCTCGCTTTCGCCAGCATCGACCCGCCCGGCGACCATCTCGATCATGTCGCCGTTGCCGTTGGCAAGATGCGCGGTGAGGCGAAACTGGCGCAGCAGCACGACGCGGTCACGCACGAGATCGATCGGCAGCACGCCGGCGACGCGGCCGCCACGAAGAATGTCGCGGCGTTGCGTCAGCGTCTCGCCGTCGGGCAGCGGCAGTTGCAACGTGTAGCGCTCGTAGGGTCGGAAACCATCGTCGCAGAGCGAATGCGGCGCCGACACGTCCACGGCGAGCGGACGATCCGCGATGCCGTCCCTCTCGTCGCGTTCAGCCATCGACGTCGCCCGCGCCGTTTGCGGTTTCCAGCCGGAAGGCGGCGGCGAACAGCGCGCGGGTGTAATCCGTCTTCGGGTTCTTGAACAATTCCGACGCCGGCCCCTCCTCCACCACCTTGCCGTGACGCATCACGATGAGATGGCTTGCCAATGACGCCACCACACGCAGGTCGTGCGAGATGAACATATAAGTGAGATCGCGCTTGCGTTGCAGATCGCGCAGCAGATCAACCATCTGCGCCTGCAACAGCATGTCGAGCGCGCTGGTCGGTTCGTCCAGCACGATGAAGCTCGGCTCCAGCACCACGGCGCGGGCGATGCTGATGCGCTGGCGCTGGCCGCCGGAGAACTCATGCGGATAGCGGAAACGCGTCGCCGGATCGAGCCCGGCATCGACCAGCGCCTTCACCACCCGCGCCTCGCGTTGCTCCTGCGACAGTTGTGGCTGATGCACGCTCAAGCCTTCGGCGATGATATCGCCCACCGACATGCGCGGGCTCAACGATCCGAACGGGTCCTGAAACACGATCTGCATGTCGCGGCGGAACGGCCGCATCGCCTTGAAGCGCAGGCCCTGAATGTCCTTGCCGAGAAACACGATGGGGCCATCGGAGGAAATCAATCGCAGCAGCGCCAGTCCGAGCGTGGTCTTGCCGGAGCCGGATTCACCGACCACGCCGAGCGTCTCGCCACGCCGCACCGCTAGTGTCACACCATCCACTGCCTTGATGTGGCCGACGGTCTTGCGCAAGAGCCCGCGCTTGATCGGAAACCACACCTTGAGATCGGTCGCCTGCATCACCACCGGCGCGTCGTGCTGCGGCGGCGCGGGGTCCGGCTTCGGCTCGGCCGCGAGCAGCGCCTTCGTGTAGGAATGCTGAGGCGCGGTGAACACCTGCTCCACCGGCCCCTGCTCGACGATCTTACCGTGGTTCATCACGCAGACCACGTCGGCGATGCGGCGCACGATGCCGAGATCATGGGTGATAAACAACATGCTCATGCCGAGCCGCGCGCGGATGTCCGCCAGCAATTGCAGGATCTGCGCCTGCACGGTGACGTCGAGCGCGGTGGTCGGCTCGTCGGCGATCAACAGGTCCGGCTCATTGGCGAGCGCCATCGCAATCATCACACGCTGGCGCTGCCCGCCGGAGAGCTGATGCGGATAGCTGCCGAGCCGCGTTTCCGGTTCGGGGATGCCCACCTGCGTCAACAATTCCAGCACCCGCGCGCGGATCGCACTGCCGCGCAGCGGCGCGTGCAACTGGATGATCTCCGCGATCTGCGCCTCAATGGTGTGGAGCGGATTGAGCGAAGTCATCGGCTCCTGAAAGATGATCGAGATATCGTTGCCGCGAATACCGCGCATCTCGCGTTCAGAGGCCGTCAGCAGGTCCTGCCCCTTGAAGCGGATCGTGCCCGAGGGATGCGACGCGCTGGGATAGGGCAACAGCTTCAGGATCGACAGCGCGCTGACCGATTTGCCGGAGCCGGATTCACCCACCAGCGCGACGCATTCGCCGCGCCGCATGGTGTAGGAGATGCGGTCCACCGCAAGTGTCGCCCGCTCGCCCTGGCCGAACGCGACCGAAAGATCGCGGACATCGAGCAGCGGCTGGTTGATCGCGTCCATCCCGCGCTCCCTCAACTGAACGTCTTGCGCGGGTCGAAGGCGTCACGCACCGCTTCGCCGATGAAGATCAGCAGTGACAGCATGATCGCCAGCGAGAAGAAGCCGGTGAAGCCGAGCCACGGCGCCTGCACGTTGGCCTTGCCCTGCGACAGCATTTCGCCGAGCGAGGGCGAGCCGGGCGGCAGGCCGAAACCGAGGAAATCCAGCGCGGTGAGCGTCATCACCGATGACGAGACGATGAACGGCAGGAAGGTCATGGTCGCCACCATCGCGTTCGGCAGCAGGTGGCGGAACATGATGACCTTGTTGGAAACGCCGAGCGCGCGCGCCGCCTGGATGTATTCGAAGTTGCGGCCGCGCAAAAATTCCGCGCGTACCAATCCCACCAGCGACACCCATGAGAACAGCAGCAGCGTGCCGAGCAGCACGAAGAAGCCGGGCACCAATATCGATGACAGGATCAGCAGCAGATACAGCGAGGGAATCGCGGTCCACACTTCGATGAATCGCTGGAAGGCGAGATCGACCCAGCCGCCGAAATAGCCCTGCACGCCGCCGGCGGCGATGCCGATTACCGACGAGACGATGGTGAGGCACAGCCCGAACAGCACCGAGATGCGGAAGCCGTAGATCAACCGCGCCACCACGTCGCGGCCCTGATCGTCGGTGCCGAGCCAGTTGTATTCGAGATCGCGGCAGCCATGCAGGCCCTTCTTCTCGACCACGCTCTTGCATTCGGCCTCGGTTAGCAGCCACGTCGGTTTTGAGGGCGCCGGCGTCGGCAGGTCGAGATTGTGGGTGTCGTAGGAATAGCGGATCGGCGGCCACAACACGGTGCCGCCCTTCGCCGCGATCTGCTTCTGCAAATACGGATCGCGATAGTCGGCCGCGGTCTCGAAATCGCCGCCGAACGTCGTTTCCGAATAGGTGACGAAGGCGGGCCAGTACCAGTGCCCGTCGTAAGAAATGAAGAACGGCCGGTCGTTGGCGATCACCTCGGCAAACAGCGAGACGACGAACAGGATCGAGAAGATCCACAGCGACCAGTAACCGCGCCGGTTGGCTTTGAAATTCTGCCAGCGGCGGCGATTGATCGGCGATAGCGACAGTCGATGCGACGACGGCGGCACCACGTCGCCGAGCGGGGCCACGGTGGTGGTCTCGATGGGTTCGCGAGCGGGAAGCGACATCACACCTCCCGCGCTTCGAAATCGATCCGCGGATCGATCCACATGTAGGTGAGATCGGAGGCGAGGTTCACCACGAGGCCGACCAGCGAGAAGATGAACAGCGTGCCGAACACCACCGGATAGTCGCGGTTGAGCACGCTCTCGAAGCCGAGCAGGCCGAGTCCGTCGAGCGAGAAGATGGTTTCAATCAGCAGCGATCCGGAGAAAAAGGCATGGATGAACGCGCCGGGAAAGCCGGCGATCACGATCAGCATCGCGTTGCGGAAGATGTGATTGTACAGCACCTGCCGCTCGGTGCAGCCCTTGGCCCGCGCCGTCATCACGTATTGCTTGCGGATTTCGTCGAGGAACGAGTTCTTGGTCAGCAGCGTCATGGTGGCGAAGGCGCCGAGGATCATCGACACCAGCGGCAGCGTCAGGTGCCAAAAGTAATCGATGATCTTCCAGTACCATGGGAATTCCGACCAGCCGTCCGAGGTGAGCCCGCGCAACGGAAACCAGTCGAGGAAAGAGCCCCCGGCGAACAGGATGATCAGCAGGATCGCGAACAGGAACCCCGGAATGGCGAAGCCGACGATGATCATTGCCGAAGTCCAGACGTCGAAGCGCGAGCCGTCCGCCACCGCCTTGCGGATGCCGAGCGGGATCGATATCAGATAGGTGATCAGCGTCATCCAGACGCCGAGCGAGATCGAGACCGGCAGCTTCTCCTTGATCAGTTGCAGCACGCTGACGTCGCGGAAATAGCTCTTGCCGAAATCGAAGCGCATGTAGTCCCACAGCATCAGCAGGAAGCGTTCCGGCGCGGGCTTGTCGAAGCCGAACTGTTTTTCAAGGCTCTTGATGAAGGCGGGGTCGAGGCCCTGCGCGCCGCGATACTTCGAATTCACCGCGTCGCCGGATGCGCCGACCTGCGTGCGCGCACCGAAGTCGCCGCCGGATGAACCCGAGATGCGCGAACTGCCGCCGGTATCCGCGCCCGACAGTTGCGCGATCACGCGCTCCACCGGCCCGCCCGGCGCGAACTGCACCACCACGAAGGAGACGAACAGGATGCCGAGCAGGGTCGGGATCATCAGCAACAGGCGACGTGCGATATAGGCTGTCATGGCTTGTTCACCGGCTCCGCCTTTGGCTTGCCCGCCTTGTCGGTGGCCTGCGCCTTGGCCGCGTCGTTCCACCACAATTCGATGCCGCCAACACTGCCGAGATAGCGCGGCAGCTTCTCAGGATGCCCGAACACGTCCCAATAGGCGATCGGGTGATTGGTGCGATACCACTGAGGCACCCAGTAGCGGCCGGCGCGGAACACGCGGTCGAAGGCGCGGCAAGCAATCGTCAGTTCGGCGCGGTTCGGCGCGCTGATGATCGTCTCCACCAGTGCGTCGATGGCGGGATTGGCGATGCCGGCGAGATTATACGAACCCTTGGTGGCGGCAGCCTGCGAGCTAAAGAACGGCCGCATACTGTCGCCCGGCGTCGCCGACATGCTGAAGCGCTGGATGGTCATGTCGAAATCGAAATCCTCCACGCGCGCGCGGTACTGCACCGCGTCCACCAGCCGCAGCGACGCCGCGATGCCGAGCGTGCCGAGGTTCTTGATGTAGGGCCCATGATGCGCCTGCAATTGCGGCTCATCGGCGAGAAACTCCACCGTGAACGGCTCGCCGTTCGGCAGCAACCGTTTGCCGTCCTTCACCGTGCAGCCGGCGTCGCGCAACAGGTGCACCGCCTTGCGCAGCAGCGCGCGGTCCTGCCCCGAACCGTCGGAGACCGGCGGCGACACCGGCGGGCCGAACACCGCGTCCGGCACCTGGCCGCGGAACGGCTCGAGCAGTTTCAGTTCTTCCGGCGAGGGCATCCCCTCCGCCATCATGTCGGAGTTCTGGAACGGCGACTGCGTGCGCGCATAGGCGCCGTACATGATGGTCTTGTTGGTCCACTCGAAGTCGAAAGCGAGATCGAGCGCCTCGCGCACGCGCGGGTCCTTGAATTTCTCGCGCCGCGTGTTGATGAACCAGCCCTGCGCGCCGGAGGGCGTCTGGTCCGGCAGTTGTTCGCGCTTGACGCGGCCTTCCTTGATCGCCGGGAAATCGTAACGCGTCGCCCACACCCGCGCGGTGAATTCCTCGCGGAACAGATAGTTCTTTGCGGTGAAGCCTTCGAAGGCGACATCGCGATCGCGATAGAATTCATAACGCACGGTGTCGAAGTTGTAGCTGCCGCGCATCGGCGCAAGCTCCGCGCCCCACCAGTCCTTGACGCGCTCGAACTCGACGAAGCGGTTCACCTCGAAACGGCCGACCTTGTACGGCCCCGAGCCAAGCGGAATGTCCAAGGTCGATTCGTCAAACGGCCGCTTGGCGTAGTAGGCGCGCGAGAAGATCGGCAGGCCTGCGACGTAGAGCGGCACGTCGCGGGCATGGCCTTTGGCGAAGCGCACCACCACGGTCGCATCGTCCGGCGCTTCCGCGCCGATCACATCGCGCATCTGTTGCAGGATCAGCGGATGGCCCTTGGCTTTCAGCGTGTTCAGCGAGAACGCCACGTCATGCGCGGTCAGTTTCGAGCCGTCGTGAAATGTCGCCTGCGGCCGCAGCGTGAAACGATAGGTCAGCCGATCCTCGGAGATCGCGACCGTTTCCGCCACCAGCCCATACATCGCATCGGGCTCGTCGAAAGCGCGCACCATCAGCGGCGCAAACGTCAGGTCCATGCCCTGCGCGCCCTCGCCCTTCAGGATGTAGGCGTTAAGCGAGTTGAAGGTCTGGTAGGACTGATTGTAGGCGCGCACCGACGGCACGGTGGAGAACGCGCCGCCCTTCGGGGCTTTCAGATTTACATATTCGAAGTTGGCGAAGTCGGCGGGATATTTCAGGTCGCCGAACACCGACATGCCGTGCTTCGTCGCGCCGAATGTCATCGCATCGGATGAAGAAGTCGCGGCCTGCGCGGCAGCCTCGCGTGCACCAAGCCCCGTTGCGAGGCCGGCGGCGCCGAGACCGAGGCCGAATACTTGCCGGCGATTGAAGGTGCTGTCGTGGGTCATCGGGTGCGGACCAAGCAGCTAAATAGAATGTGTCGTCCCCGCCAACGGGTCGGCGCGGAGCACCGCCCGATGACTGGCTCCAGCGGGGACCCATACGCCGTGTCGCGAATGTTGCTGACGGCGTTCATTCCACCGGGATGACTTAAACTGAACCGCGGCACCATGACCCTTTATGCTCTGGAATATGGGTCCCCGCCTGCGCGGGGACGACGATGCGTGTGTTTTGATTCCGCCAACTACATTCCGCTCACAACCCTCACTTGCCGATCTTCGCGGCTTTCTCGGCGTCATACCACCACACCGTGGGGAACGCCGCCAAGCCGTATTTCGGCATCGTTTCGGGCTTGCCGAAGCGGTCCCAGCGCGCGGTGCGCTGGAACGGATAGGTCCATTGCGGCACCACGTAATAGTGATGCAGCAGCACGCGGTCGAGCGCGCGGGTGGCGGCGACGAGATCGTCGCGATCCTTGGTAAAGATGACGCGCTCGATCAGTTTATCGATCGCCGCATCCTTGATGCCGATCAGGTTGCGCGAGCCGGGATTGTCGGCGGCGTGCGAGCCCCAATATTCACGCTGCTCGTTGCCGGGCGACAACGATTCCGGCCACAACGCGACGATGACATCGTAATCCCAGGTCCGCAGTCGGTTTTCGTATTGCGTCGGGTCGATGGTGCGCACGCTGACGTCGATGCCGAGCCGCTCCAGCGACGGCTTGAAGAACAGCATCACCCGCTCCATGCTGGGGTCGTCGGCAAGCAATTCGATGGTGAAGGGCGTGCCGCTTTTCGCTTCGACCAGCTTGCGGTTGCGCACTTCGTAGCCGGCCTCCTTCAACAGCTTCAGCGCCTCACGCAGATTGTTGCGCACCGCTTCCGCGCTGCCGCCGACCGGATTGGTGTAAGGCGTGGTGAAAACCTCCGGCGGCACCTCGGCGCGGACGGTTTCCAGAATCTCCAGTTCCTTGCCTTGCGGCAAGCCGGAGGACGCCAGTTCGGTGCCGTGGAAGTAACTGCTGATGCGCTGATACTGATTGAAGAAGATCTGCTTGTTCATCTCCTCGAAATCGAACGCGAAGTTCATCGCGCAGCGCACCCGCGCGTCGGAAAATTTCGGCCGACGGATGTTCATCACGAACGCCTGCATGATGCCGGAGTTGCGGTTGGGGAATTCCTCCAGCACCACGCGCTTGTCTTTCACCGCCGGGAAATCGTAGGCGGTGGCCCAGTTCTTGGCGCTGTTCTCGCTGCGCCAATCGATCTGGTCGGCCTTGAACGCTTCCAGCGCGACGGTCGGATCGCGGAAGTATTCGTAGCGGATCTCATCGAAGTTGTGCCGGCCCACATTGACGGCGAGGGCCGCGCCCCAATAGTCCTTCACACGCTCCATGGTCACCGAGCGTCCGGCGACGAAATTCTTGATGCGATAGGCCGCGCTGCCGAGCGGCGGCTCCAGCGTCGTGGCGGTGACATCGCGCTTTTTGCCAGAGGCGTCCGTGCCCTCCCACCAGTGCTTCGGCAGGATGATGAGCTGGCCGACGATCTGCGGCAGTTCGCGATTGCCGGGCGCGTCGAAGGTGAAGGTCACCTCGCGCTCGCCGCTCTTCTCGGCTTTCACGACATGACGATAATAGGCGGCATATTGCGGATGGTTCTTTTTGAACACCTCCAGCGAATAGACCACATCCTCCGGCGTCACCGGCTTGCCGTCGTGCCAGCGCGCCCCGGCGCGCAGCCGATAGGTGACGGAAGCGTAGTCGTCGGGATAGCGCACCGCTTCGGCAAGCAGGCCGTATTCGGTGGCGACCTCATCGAGCGCCGGCGTCGTCAGCGATTCATAGATCAGCCCCACCCCGCCGGGGATCACGCCTTTCACGCCGGAGACGACGACGTTGAAGCTGTCGAAGGTGCCGAGCGCGAACTGCCGCACCGTGCCGGCCTTCGGCGCGGCCGGATTGACGTAGTCGAAATGCTTGAAGCCATCCGAATATTTCACGCTGCCGAACAGCGACAGCCCGTGCCGCCAGGCGGGGCTTGCGGCGGCTTGCGCCCGCGCTTCGGATATCGGCGATACGCCCGCCGCGAGAGGAAGAACCGGGGCGGCGGCCAGCGCCGCGCCACTCTGAAGCAAAACTCGTCGGGTGATTGCCAAATCGCGATTCCTGTCGGTGCCATGTGCGCGACGGGTTTCGTGCGAATCGCCGAAACGCCTCGCGCGATTGATC
>JAFKKM010000170.1 GCA_017305555.1 Hyphomicrobiales bacterium
TGTTATTCGGCCTGCAATAGTGACCCCCTGAGCCGGGGGATCGGCGTCCAAAATTGACCCCCTATAGATTGGCTGTTGCGCTGCCTGCTTTGTCATGAAGCAGGTGGTCGGGGATGCTGATCGTGGAGACGATTGCGCGGATACGGCGCGAGCACTTCATCAAGGGCAAGACGATCAAGGAGATCGCCCGTGACCTGAAGGTGTCGCGGAACACGGTCCGGAAGGTGCTGAGATCCGGAGAGACTTCGTTCGAGTATGAGCGTCAGGTGCAGCCGCGGCCCAAGCTTGGACGATGGGCGGCGGAACTCGATGAACTGCTGGCGGCGAACGCAGCCAAATCCGCGCGCGAACAACTGACGCTGATCCGGATCTTCGAAGAGTTGCGCGGACGCGGCTATGACGGCGGCTACGATGCCGTGCGGCGTTACGCCAGGCGCTGGAGCAAGGAGCGCGGGCAATCGACGGCGGCGGCCTATGTCCCGCTGAGTTTTGCGCCAGGAGAAGCCTATCAGTTCGACTGGAGCCACGAGATCGTTCTCCTCAACGGCGTGACGGTACTCGTGAAGGTCGCCCACGTCCGGCTGTGTCATAGCCGCATGCTGTTCGTGCGCGCCTATCCGCGCGAGACGCAGGAGATGGTGTTCGACGCCCACGACCGGGCGTTCGCACTGTTCAAGGGCACCTGCAGTCGCGGCATCTACGACAACATGAAGACGGCGGTGGAGACGATCTTCGTCGGCAAGGATCGCCGCTACAATCGCCGCTTCCTGCAGATGTGCAGCCACTATCTCGTCGACCCGGTCGCCTGCACGCCGGCGTCGGGCTGGGAGAAGGGCCAGGTGGAGAACCAGGTCGGGTTGGTCCGGGAACGCTTCTTCACGCCGCGGCTGCGGTTCAAAAAGCTGGACGAACTCAACGCCTGGCTGCTCGACAAATGCATCGCCTACGCCAAGGCGCATCGGCATCCGGAGCTGTCCGATCAGACGATCTGGGATGTGTTCGAAGCCGAACGGCCGAAGCTCGTTCCCTATGCCGGTCGGTTCGACGGATTCCATGCGGTGCCGGCATCGGTCTCCAAAACCTGCCTGGTGCGCTTCGACAATAACAAATACTCGGTCGCGGCCAGCGCCGTCGGACGTCCGGTCGAGGTTCAAGCCTATGCCGACCGTATCGTCATCCGTCAGGATGGACGGATCGTTGCGGAGCATCCGCGGTCGTTCGGACGCGGCGAGACGACCTACGATCCCTGGCACTACGTGCCGGTGCTCGCGCGCAAACCCGGGGCCTTGCGTAACGGCGCACCCTTCAAGGACTGGGTGCTGCCGGCCGCGATCGAACGGATCCGGCGCAGGCTCGCCAGCACCGACGACGGCAATCGACAGATGGTCGACATCCTCAATGCGGTGCTGACTGACGGTTTGTCGGCGGTCGAAGCCGCCTGCGCCGAGGCGCTTGGTCACGGCGTCCATTCCGCTGACGTCGTTCTCAACATCCTGGCTCGCCAACGCGAACCCGCTGCACCGGCCAACATCATGACGCCGGCGGCACTGACGCTCCGCCATGCGCCGATCGCCGATTGCGCCCGCTACGACAACCTCCGGAGGACCATCTGATGGAACGAACCCAAATCTTCGACCTCATGGGCGAGCTCAAACTCTACGGCATGAGGGCTGCCTTCGACGAGATCATGGCGACGGCCGTCAAGCGCCAGCACGAACCTCAGCGCATCGTCGGCGACCTGCTCAGCGCCGAGATCAACGAGAAGCAGGCGCGGTCGATCAAGTACCAGCTCACCATCGCCAAGCTGCCGTTGGCCAAGGATCTCGACGACTTCCAGTTCGAAGGCACGCCGATCAATCAGACGCTCGTCAACGATCTCGCCGTCGGCGGCTTCATCGCCCAGCAGCGCAACGTCGTGCTCGTCGGCGGCACCGGCACGGGCAAAACCCACCTGGCCATCGCAATCGCCAGAAGCTGCATCCGATCCGGCGCCCGCGGTCGCTTCTACAACGTGGTCGACCTCGTCAACCGCCTCGAGATCGAGACCCGTAACGGACGTCAGGGCCGGCTTGCCGAACATCTGACCCGGATGGACTTCATCGTGCTGGACGAACTCGGATATCTGCCCTTCGCCCAATCCGGCGGCCAGCTTCTGTTCCATCTCGTCAGTCGGCTCTATGAGCGCGCTTCCGTCATCGTCACTACCAATCTCGCCTTCGGCGAATGGCCCAGCGTGTTCGGCGACGCCAAGATGACCACCGCGCTGCTCGATCGGTTGACCCACCACTGCGACATCGTCGAGACCGGCAACGACAGCTGGCGCTTCAAAAGCCGCGACGACGATCACGCCGCCCGCGCTCGTCTCGTCTCCGCAATCCCGGCCAGCTCCGACGAGTCGAGCGCTACCCTCAAATCACGCCGCGCGAAGGGGTCAAAATTGGACGCCGATACGGGGTCAAATTTGTAAGCCGATTGACA
>JAFKKM010000075.1 GCA_017305555.1 Hyphomicrobiales bacterium
TCTCTCCGGCCAAACATCACGCCCCAGCCAAATAAATACTTTCGCAGAGGCCTCGCCTACGCGGGGACCCAGAACCCCTGACGTTCGTGGTCAGCGGGATCGTCTATCAAGGATTACTATCGCTAACTGCATCATGAGCGACACGGCGTATGGGTCCCCGCCTGCGCGGGGACGACGCTGAGTGACACTCACCCCAACCGAATATCCAGCCACCCAAGCTCATTCACGCCGGCGCGGTCGCCTTCGTTGAGCACCACTGTGGTGGTTTCCGCTTCGACAATCGCCGGGCCTTCGAGCGTGTGGCCGGGCGCGAGCCCGTCCATCGCGTAGACCGGCACCTCGCGCCGCGCGCCGAAGAACGCCTTGCGTTTCGATTTCGGTTGAGGCGGCGCGGTGGCGGGGGCCGGCTTCACGTCCTCGTTGCCGCGCGTGACCGCACCGACGGCGGCGACGCGGGCATTGACGAACACCACTTCCTGATCCGGCGAGGCGTAGGTGTAGAGGTCTTCGTGGCGGCGATGGAAGCGTTCCTCGATTCGCGCGGCAAGCGCCGGATCGTCCATGTCGAGCCCGTCGAGCGGCACGTCGATCTCAAAAATCTGTTCGCCGTAACGCATCTCCGCCGAACGCTGGATCGTCATCGGTCCATCGAACCACGACCGCAACCGCCCCGCCGCCTGCGCTTCCAGTTCCGCGAACAGCGCGCGCACGTCGGATGACTGAATGCGCTTGCCGGAATCGAGATAGGTGCGGCTGACCTCGTAGCGCAGGTCGCTGGTCAGCATACCCCATGCAGAGAGCACCGACGCGGCGGTCGGCACCACGATGCGCTTGATCTCGAGTTCGCGCGCGACTTCCGCGCAATGCAGGCCCGCCGCGCCGCCGAACGACAGCAGCGTGAAGCGGCGCGGATCGACGCCGCGCCGCAACGTGGTGAGGCGGATGCCGTCCGCCATCTTCAGGTTGATCATGCGATAGACGCCGGCGGCCGCCGCATCGCGCGACAGGCCGAGCTTCGTCGCGAGGCGGTCCATCGCGGCATCGGACGCAGCGCGGTCGAGCGGCCGCTTACCGCCCATGAAGGCGTCGGCATCAAGATAGCCCAGCACGACATTGGCGTCGGTGACGGCCACGTCGGTGCCGCCGTTGCCGTAGCACGCGGGGCCCGGCACCGAGCCGGCGCTTTCCGGGCCGACGTGAAAGCTGCCGCCGGCATCGACATCGGCGATGGAGCCGCCGCCCGCCGCGATGCTGGTGATATCGAGGCTGCGCAGCGCGATGCGCTGGCCGGCCAGCGCGCCCGCCGCCGACAACGCGGCGCGGCCGTCGGAGATCAACGAAATATCGGTCGAGGTGCCGCCCATATCGAACGGCACTAGATCGGGAATGCCGAGCAACTCCGCGCAGCGCTGACAACCGGAGATGCCGCCTGCCGGACCGGACAGCACGGTGCCCGCTGCGAGGCGCGCGGCTTCCTCGATGGGAGCCATGCCGCCGTGGGAAAGAATGATGAAGATGCTCGACGCGAGCCCCGCCTCGCGCAGCCGCTGCTCAAGGCTGGTGAGATAGCGCCGCACCGGCGGCGCGACGTAAGCGTTCACCACCGTGGTGGAGAAGCGTTCGAACTCGAGAATTTGCGGCAGCACGTCGCTGGAACGCGAGATGTTCACCTCGGGCAGTTCGCGCGCGATGCGCTCGGCCATCGCGATCTCATGCGCCGGATTGCGATAGGCGTGCAGAAAACAGATCGCCACCGACTGCGCGCCGGATGCACGGATCGCGGCGATGGCCTCACTCACAGAGGCCTCGTCGAGCGGGATCAGCACGTCGCCATTGGCCTTGATGCGTTCGCGCACCGTGAAGCGCCGTTCGCGCGGCACCAGCGGCTCCGGCGGTGGCGAGCGGAGATCGTAACGATTGTCCTTCAAGCCCTCGCGCATCTCGATGATATCGCGATGGCCTTCGGTGGTAATGAGCGCCACCTTCGCACCCTTGCGCTCCAGCAGCGCATTAGTGGCAACCGTGGTGCCGTGCACGAGGCGTGTGGTTGACGCCAGCATGGTCGCACGGCTCAGACCGAGCCGCCGCGCAAGTTCTTCAAGCCCCGCCATCACGCCGATGGATTGATCCGCCGGAGTCGAGGGCGACTTCGCGAAGGTCGTATGCCCACGCTCGTCGATGGCGACGAGATCCGTGTAGGTGCCGCCAACGTCAACGCCAATCGTATACATCGTCACGCGCCCGCCTTCGTCGTGTTGCTGCTCACCAGTCCCTGCTCCGCGTCGCGCGCGCGCGCGGCTTGCGAGCGCTGTGCCGGATCGCCCCAGCCGCCGCCGCCGGAGGAGCGGATCTCGAACCAGTCGCCGGGATGAATTTCGATGCCGACTTCCTTGGTGCGCAATACGCGCGGCTCGCGCCCTTCGGATATCAATCGGTAACGATGCGGTTGGCCGTCCTCACCGCCGAGCATTCCGGTGGCGCGATGGCGCGTGCCCTCGCCGGCAGTGTTGGCAAGCGCGACTGTCTGCGTCTCCATCACCAGATCGAGTGCAACGCCGAGGCCGCCGCGATGTTTGCCGTCGCCACCGGAATCCGCGAGGAATTCGTGATGGCGGAAATGCAGCGGGAAGCGCACCTCCGCGACTTCGAGGCTGCCGAACTTGATGCCGCCAACGGTGTGCCACTCGCCGATGGACGACCAGCCGTCGCCTTGCGACGACGCGCCGCCGCCGGGACGCGCCTGAAACATGTGCCAGATGAAGTTGCGGCCGGTGCGCGGGTCCTCGCCCTGAATGGCGATGCGGAAGCGGCGGCTCCAGCCCGCCATCGCGCGCTCCGGGCATGACGCCGACAACGCCTTGACGATGGCTTCGACGATTTCGTTCGACGGATGACTGGTGCACAGCGTCACGGGCCTGCCAGGATCGGCCCAGACGATGGTGCCTTGCTTCGCGATCACCTTCAGCGCGCGCAGGCAACCGTCGTTCTTCGGAATCTCGGGATCGATCAGATAGGCGAAGGCCATCGCCACCGCCGCCTGCATGTTGGCGTGCGACGAATTCACGAAGCGCGTCGATTGCGGATCGGAGTCAGAGAGATCGACTTCCACCTCGCCGCCGCGCTTGGTGACCTTGGCACTGATGCGGATATTTTCGCGGCCGCCGGAGCCGTCATCGTCGAGGAAGGCTTCGCCGTGAAACACGCCGTCCTTCCAGGTCGCGACCACCGCGCGGGTCTGCGCCTCGGCGGCATCGAGGATCGCATCGACCGCGCGCTCCACCGTCGCGCCGCCGAATTCGTCGAACAGCCGCAGCAGCCGCCGTTCGCCGAGCCGCGCCGCGCCGACCATGGCGGCGAGGTCGCCACGAAAGTCGCGCGGATTGCGGATGTTGAGCGCCAGCAGGTCGAGAATGTCTTCGCGCAGCTTACCGGCCTCATAGAGGAAGATCGGCGGCACGCGCAGGCCTTCCTGATAAATCTCCGACGCCGTCGGATTGTAGCCGCCGTGGGTGGCGCCGCCGATGTCGCTCTGGTGCGCGCGCACGATCGCCCAGTACATCCGCCGCTCGCCGTCGAACACCGGAACGAAGGCGGTGAGATCCGGCAGATGGCTGCCGCCGTGATAGGGATCGTTGAGCAGCAGCACGTCACCGGGTTTGAAGTCGCTGAAGCGCTCCTCGATGGCGCGTGCCGCCCACGGCAGCGCGCCGACATGCACCGGGATGTGATCGGCCTGCGCGATCAGCCGGCCCTTGGTGTCGCAGATCGCCAGCGAGAAATCGCGGCTCGAATTGAGGATCTGCGAATAGGACGTGCGCAGCATCGCCTCGCCCATTTCGGCGACGATTGAACTGAGCCGATGCTGGACGACGGAACGCGTGATCGGATCGATGGTCGCGGACATGATGTGCCTCGCTCGCTTGCGCGTTTTTTGAGATGAAGGATGGCGGTGGAGCGTTCAGCCCTGCGCCGCCACCTCGGCCATCGATGCATCGGCGGCCGCGACGATAGTTCCGATGTCCGCATCGCTCATCGGCGTCGACAGCGCCATCAGCCCGTAGCCGGCGCAGAGGATGCCGCGATTGAGCAGGCCGGTGTTGAACACCGCCTGCCGCTTCGCTTCCTTCTCGGTCAGATAAGCGGAGCGATAATCGCGGATGTCGCGCTCGGCGAAATGAATCTTCAACAGCGAGCCGCGCCCCACCGTGCGCCCCGGCACACCATGCTTGCGGAACGCAGCATCGATGCCGCCGCGCACCGCGTCGCCGATGGCATCGAGCCGCGTGAACATCGCCTCGTCCAGCAGTTGCATCGCGGCGAGGCCCGCGCGCATCGTCACCGGATTGGCCGAGAAGGTGCCGCCGTGCGGCAGCGCCGGCTTGCCGTGACGCGGATCGAACACCGCCATCACCTCGGCGCGGCCGCCGATGGCGCCGACCGGAAAGCCGCCACCCATGATCTTGCCAAGCGCGGTGAGATCGGGATCGGCGTCCCACAGCCCCTGCGCGCCGCGATAGCCGAGACGGAACGAGATCACTTCGTCGAAGATCAACAACGCGCCGACCTCGCGCGTCACCGCGCGCAGCGCCTCGATGTAGGCCTTGTCCGCCGGCACCAGACCGGCGCGGTTCGGCATCGGATCGACCAGCACGCAGGCGAGTTCGGGGCCGTGCTCGCGGATCAGCGACACCGCAGCTTCCGGATCGTTGAACGGAATCGTCAGCACGTCGGCCAGCACGTTCTCCGGCGTGCCTTTGGCATAGGCCACCGACATCGGCGCGTTGCGGCCCCACGCTTCCGGCGTCGGATCGAGGCTGACTTCGGCGTAGTCGTAAGAGCCATGATAGGCGCCCTCGCATTTGGCGATCTTCGGGCGGCCGGTGAAAGCGCGCGCCGCCTTCAGCGCCATCATCACCGCCTCGGTGCCGGAGTTGGCGAAACGCACCTGATCGACCGAGGCGAGACGCGAGGTCAACAGTTCGGCGAGATCGACTTCCGCTTCGGTCGGCAGGCCGAAGGCGGAGCCGAGCATCATCTGATCGGTCGCGGCCTTCACCAGTTTCGGGTGGGCATGACCGTGAATCAGCGAAGCGAAATTGTTGATGCAGTCGATGAAGACGTTGCCGTCGAGATCGGTGACGCGGCAACCCTCGCCGCGCGCGGCGTAGATCGGATACGGCTTCATGAAAACGGTGGTGCGCGAGTTGCCGCCGGGCAGGCTCTTGAGCGCGCGGTTGTAGAGCGCTTGCGATTTCGAATTCGGGTCCGGATACATCTCGCGCCTCCCGATCCACGCTTTAATGAAAGCGAGATCATTATTGTTCCGAAATTCGGAATTGCATTCAGGATATCGAAACGATATAAAGCGAGCTTCCCGGAGTCAAGACAGACTCGACGGCACCCGCGCAGGACCATGACGACAGACACCACGACGACAGACGACGCATCGCCGGGGCCGCTCGGCCGCTACATGGACGTGCTCGAACTGGTGGCCGCTTTTCCCGGTGCGCTGACGCTCGGCGACGTCTCGTCGATGCTGGCGCTGCCGAAGACCACCGCGCACCGGCTGCTGAAAGGTCTGGTGAAAGCCGGCCTCGCCCGCGAAGCCGTCGGCGGCCGCGCCTACGATCTGGGCGAACGCCTGACGCGGCTGGTCCATGCCACCGTCGACGACGACTGGCTGGCGACGCTGACCAGTCCGCATCTGCGGCAGATCATCGAAGACTGGGGCGAGACCTGTTACCTGACGCGGCTCGCCGGCGGGCGCGTCGTGGTCGCGGTATCGCAATCGCCCGACGTGCGCTGGCGCGGCTACGTGCAGCCCGGCATCGAAATGCCGGTCAACGCGGCGGCGTCGGCGAAAGCCATTATGGCTTACCAAGACCACGCGACCTTGGCGCAGGCATTGGCGCAACCGCTGCCGATCGTCACCGCCAACACCCGCAACGATACGGCGTGGGTGGAGTCAGAATTGGAAGCGGTGCGCGAACGCGGCTACGCCACCTGCATCGGCGAGATCGACGAGGGCCTTGCGGCGATCGCCGTTCCGGTCACCTTGCCGGACGGCATGGTGCTTCACGCGCTGGCGATGACGGGGCCGTTGCAGCGGATCATGAACGAACGGCTGCCGGAGCGCATCGACGCGCTGAATGCGACCGGCGCGACGTTGGCAAAGGCGCTGGCGCTCGGCGCGAAAATCCGCGAGCGCGGGGCGAATTAAGCTTTCCCATCGTCATTGCGAGGAGCGTCGCGACGAAGCAATCCAGTCCTTGCTTTTTGGCCTTCTGGATTGCTTCGCTTCGCTCGCAATGACGGAGAGAACGTGCAGCGCAACTACACCGCCTGCTCCGCCGCGCGGCCCATCGCATCATTGCGGCCGCCGAGCGCGTGGGTGAGGCGCAGCGCGCCTTGCAGCACCTGCGCGGTCATCGATGCAATCGTCTCTGGCGTGAAACGCGGCTTCGGGCCTGACACCGACAGCGCGCCGATCAACCTGCCATCGGCACCGAACACCGGCGCGGCGATGCCGGCGCAATCCGGATCGCGCTCGCCGAACGACAGCGCGACGAAGGCCTCGCGAATGCCATCGAAAGATTCACCCTTGGCGCCGTCGAACGCGAGGATCACCCGTCCTGCGGCGCCGCGATCCAGCGGCAGCAGCGCGCCGGCCTCGACGCGATCCAGCGTCGAATGCTGGGAATCGACGCGGAACACGCACAGTCGCTGCTTGGCGTCGTGCCTGACATGAAACGAGGGGCTTTCGGTGCCCGCCGCCACGAGCTGGCGCAGCACCGGCATCACATGATCGGAAAGGTGATTGGCGCGCTGATAGACCGCGCCAAGTCGGAATGGGGTCGGCCCGAGATGATAGCGGCCGTCGGGCAATTGCAGCACATAGCCATGGGCCTGCAACGACGCGATCAGGCGCAGCAGCGTGCTCTTGTAGAAGCCGGTGCGGCGTGCCAATGCCGCCAGCGTCAACGCATTCGGTTCGCCATCGAACGCGGACAGGATCGTCAGCGCGCGATCGACAGCGGCGACGCCCGGCGAGGCCATGGGCTACTCCTTGGTCGAAGTATCCGGCGCATCGATCAGTTTCGATATCACCGGAAAGTAGTTGTCGCCCGTGCCGGCATCGATCGCCTCATGGAATATCTCGCCGACCAGCGCCGCACCGCGCGGATTGACGCCGACCTGCGAGGCGAGATCGAGCGCGTAGGACAAATCCTTCAGCGCGTATTCGGTGGAGAAGGCGCGCAGTGGAAATTCGCCTGGCACGATGGCCTTCATGCCGTGGTTGCGCAGCGCGAAGCTGTCCGCCGAGCCTTTCGACAAGGTTTCCAACAACAGCTTCGGTGCGACGCCGCTGCGCCGCGCGATGGCGGCGGCTTCCGCGAGTGCGTTGACGGTTTCGAACAGCACCATGTTGTTGAGGATCTTCGTCACCTGTCCCGCGCCGGTGCCGCCGCACAGCGTCACATCCGTCGCGAAGTGGCGGATCAGCGGCTCGGCCTGCGCGAACTGCGCCTCCGTCGCGCCGACCATCACGCTGAGCGTGCCGTCCTGCGCCGCCTGCCGGGTGCGCGCGATCGGTGCGTCAATCCACGTCGCACCCTTCGCGGCGAGGCGTTTCGCGAAATCGCGCGTCACGTCCACCGCTGAAGTGCCGAGATCAATCACGGTCTGGCCACTGCCGATAGAGGCCAGCAGGCCGCCGTCGCTCTCGACCACGTTGCGGACATGCTTGGCGCTGGGCAGGCAGAGGAAGATCACGTCACTGCCCTTCACCGCGTCAGCGACCGATAACGCGACGGTGCCGCCGTCGGCGGCGATACGCTGCAACGGTTCGCTGGCAAGATCGAACGCCTTCACCGTGCGCCCGCTCTTGCGCACCAGGTTGCGGCAGATCGGCTCGCCCATGACGCCTAGCCCGATGAATCCCAATGTACCTGCCATACTGTTACTTCCCTGTTTCAGTCAGATGCGTTCAAGAAGGCAATTGGCTTGCCAACTCGCCGTCGTCCCCGCGCAGGCGGGGACCCAGAATCCCTGGCCTTGGTTGTTATGAACTGACCTCGCTGTAAGTGACGGAGCCGAATCGCTGCGGAGTCTGGGTCCCGCCTGCGCGGGGACGACGTTTTCGTGTTGAAAGTTCGCTCATCTTTACCCACCGTTCCGCACGCGGATGTCGTCGAGCACCGGCGCGATGTAGCGGCGGAATTGCGCGGGATTTTCGCTCATCGGGAAATGCCCGAGCGCTTCCATCACGGTTGCTTCCGCGCCCGTGATGCCCGCCGCCGTGCGCAGCGTATCCTCCGGCGTGCACGAGAAATCGTATTCGCCGGTGAGCAGATAGAGCGGGCAGTCGCGCACGTCGATCGACGCGGTGCGGCCGCGCAGATCGCCGTCGACGCGATAGAAATAGAGGTCGCCCTTGAAGATGCCGGGGCCGCCCTGCTTGTAGCCCCACAGCGTCTCGTTGCGCGCGACCTGCGGGCCTTGCGGCGCGATCAGGCCCGACACCAGCGCGGCGCAGACTTCGCCGCCGTGGACGTCAGGGCGGTTCAGCCACGCGGTGTCGTACCACGGCTGTTGGAAATCGGCCGCCTCGAGCCCGATCAACGCGCGAAACTCCTTGGCGTGATCGATGGCGAGGTTGAGCACGATGCGGCCGCCGATCGAGCAGCCCATCACCACCGGCCTGTCGAGATCGAGCGCCTTGCAGAACGCGCGGATCGTCGCGGTATAGCTCGCGGTGGTCAGCTTGTATTCGGTGCCGTAACCGCTGTCCGGCGGATTCGACTTGCCGTGCCACGGCATGTCGAAGGCGATGACGCGGAAATGTTTGGTGAACTCTTCGTCGGTCAGAAGATGCCGCCACTGTCGCGCGTCGGAGCCGGCGGTGTGCAGGCAGACCAGCGGAATGCCGCTGCCGTTCTCCTCGAAATAGATGCGGTTGATCTCGCCGTCGATCTGGACATGGACATAGCGGCCGACGATCGGCTCGATGAACGCGGTCATGCCGCACCTCCGAAACCGTGACGGCGCGGCAGCGCCAGAACATCCTTGAAATATTGCAGATGCGCGATGAAGGGGTGCAGGTCGCCGGACAACGTCGCCTCGCCGCGCTTGGTCAGCGACAACAGATCGTGCCAGCCGGCCTTCGGCATCGGTTGCCAGTAGGCGGCCCATGCTTGCGGCGAGGCGAGATAGGAAAAGCGCGACGAGCGCATCAGCACCGGCGCGGGTGTCATGTCGACGATAGCGCCGGCGCGGATCGCGATGTGGAACGGCTGCACCGTCGGCCCGAGCAGGCAATCCACGTCGAGCAGACGGCCCCGCGCCATCAGCGCCGCATCGCGCGCGAGAAATTCGGGAATGCGGCGGAAGGCGTCGACCACTGCCGCGTCGGTGAAGGCGACCGGTGGGCCCTTGCCGTGATGCTGCGTGGAAACTGCCATCCCCGTTCCTCGTTGTTACTTTGTGAGCGACGCGAATGTCAGAACCGGGCAGTGCATTTTCCGCAAGCGCACCGATTCCCCTTCACGCGCAACGCCATGGGCCGCAGACCTTCGGACGATCCGCCTCAAATCCGTACCCACGATTGTCGGCGCTTCATATCTAATGTTCTGTCAGGTAGAACGATATTCTATTTTAGATATCCTCTATAGCGCACCCGATCGCGAACTCAAGCTCCCACGTCGGTCGCCTTGCCGCTCGAATCACGGATGGGGGTGACGCGCGCGCCACCGCCCGACGTCGTTTCCATCTGGCGACTACGCCACCGCCTGGCTGACGAACTTGGTGTTCTGGAACGCGGCCAGCCCTTCGATACCGCCCTCCGCGCCGACGCCGCTGTCCTTGTAGCCGCCGAACGGCGTTTCCGGCAGCGACACCTGCCAGTGATTGACCACGACATTGCCGCTCTCGATCGCACCCGAAATCGCCCGCGCGCGCGACAGATCGTTGGTCATCGCGTAAGCGGCGAGGCCGAACGGCAGGCGGTTCGCCAATGCAACGACATCATCGAAGGTCTTGAACGGCGTCGTCATCGCCAGCGGGCCGAACGGCTCGACGTTGGCGGCCATGCTGTCGTTGCCGACATTCTCCAACAGTGTCGGCCGATAGAAGAAGCCGCGATTGCCGGCACGCTCACCGCCGGCGGCGATGCGGATGTTGCGCGTGCGCGCGTCGGCGACGAACGCCTCCATCGCCTCGACGCGCCGCGCATTGGCCAGCGGTCCCATCACGGTGGCGGCGTCGAAGCCGTCGCCGACCGCGATGGCATTGGCGTGCGCCGCGAACGTTGCGACGAAACGGTCGTGAATCGATTCATGCACGTAGAAACGCGTCGGCGAGGTGCAGACCTGCCCGCCGTTGCGATACTTGGCGCTGGCCGCCGCCTTCGCCACCGCATCGACGTTGACGTCGTCGAACACCACCACCGGCGCGTGACCGCCCAGTTCCAGCGTCATCCGCTTCATGCCCTGCACCGCCATGCCGGCGAGCAGCTTCCCGACTTGAGTAGAGCCGGTGAAGGTGATGCCGCGAATGACCGGCGACTCGATGAGTTGCCGCGAGATCGCCACCGGATCGCCGAACACGATGCTGAGCACACCCTCCGGCAGACCCGCTTCCAGCAACATGCCGCCGATGGCAAGCGCGGTGGCCGGCGTTTCCTCCGACGGCTTGATGATCACCGAGCAGCCCGCCGCCAGCGCGCCGCTGATCTTGCGCGACGGCGTAATGGTCGGCGCGTTCCACGGCGAGAACGCGGCGATGGGACCGACCGGCTCCTTCACCATCATCTGCTGGATGTTTTCAGCACGCGCGGGAATGACACGGCCATAGGCGCGCTTGCCCTCCTCCGCATTCCACTCGAACATGCCGGCGGCCTGCTCGACCTCAAGCCGCGCTTCCGCAATCGGCTTGCCGAGTTCGAGCGTGATGAGGTGCGCGAGATATTCACGCCGCTCGCGCATCAGGTCGGCGGTGCGCTTGAGGATTTTTGCGCGCTCCTGCGCCGGCTTGCGCCGCCATACCTGAAACCCTTTTTGCGCGGCGACCAGCGCTTCGTCGATATCCGCGGGCGTCGCGTGCGGCAATTCAGCCAGCACCGCTTCGGTTGAGGGATTCAGCACCGGCTCGGTCTTGCGGCCTTCCGCGCCGACCCAGCGCCCGGCGATCAACAACTGCAAGTTCGGATAGTCGAACGACATGGTATTCCTCCACAACTCCCATCCGATAGTCGGGATGGGCACTATCAATTGAGAGACGTCACCCTGAGGTGGTCATGCGCAGCATGACCCGCGAAGGGCGACGGCTCTCCTTCGAGGCTCGCTGCGCTCGCTCCTCAGGATGACGCCGTCACGCTCATGTTAAGTCGCGGGCAACGCCGCGAGGTCGAGCAGCTCCGATACGTCGTCGGCGCTTTCGATCTGCCAGAGCACGGCGAGCAGCCGCTCGGCGGCTTTCTCGCCGCGCACGGGCGCGACCAGATCGGTGAACTTACGCGCGAGGCCGTCATCGTCGAGCGGCAGGTCGCGCGAGCCGATGGCCTCGAACGCCTCGCGGGAAAACTCGCCCTTGGTGGTGATGAGCTTCACGCGCGCCGGCCGCCGCGACGGATACATCGCGTCGAGATCGGGGGCAGTGCGGACATGGACCAGCTTGCACGCCTCGGCGAGCCCGGCATCGGCGCGGATATCGTCCTCGAAATGCTTCAGATCGATGCGGCCGTAACGCAGACCGAGCGCCATGATAAACGGGAAGCTCAATTGCGCGCTGGCGAAGTCGCCCCAGCGGGTCTCGGCGTGCGATGTTGCAATCGCGTAGGTCTCGACGTCGATGCGCTGGATATCCTGTTCGACAAGGCCGTGATCGCGGCACAGCGTCATCATCGCCTCGACCGCCGGCTGCAAGTGGCGGCAACAGGCATACGGCTTGAAGTAGCAATCGACCACGCCGAACGGCGCATCGGGCGGCAACTTGAAGTTCGCCGCGACGCGATCCGCGTCGCCGGGAAATGCCTGGAAGAATCCGTCCGGCCCCTCGAGCACGTCGGGCGGTCCCTCGACGCCGCCGCGCGACAAAAGCGCTGCGGTCAGGCCTTCGCGCGCCGCATGACCCGCGTGCAGCCGCTTGACGTCGCCGCCGCCGGCAAGAAACGCGAACAATCCCGCGGATGCACTGGCAGCAAGGCCGAGCGCATTCGCAGTTTGCGCGCGCGGAAGACCGAGCAAGCGTGCCGACGCGAGCGCCGCGCCGAGCGAACCGACGATCCCGGTGGGATGGAAGCCGCGCTGCCGCGCCATCGGATGGCCGGCGCGCGCGATGGCGGTGACGGCTTCGTAGCCGGCGACCATCGCTTCCAGCAGCCGCTCGCCGGAAACCTTGTCGCCATAAGCGGCCGATAGCAGAGCGGGCACCACGGCGACGCCGGGATGCACCGAGCCTTCGCGATAGCCGTCGTCGAGTTCGATGCCATGGGCGCCGGTGCCGCCGAGCCATGCGGCGTCTAACCGATCGACCCGCCGCGCACGACCCGGCACCGGCACCGCGCCACCTGCGGGTCGGATCGTCGTCAGCACCGCATCCGCTTTCGACGCGACGTCGCCGGCGCCGCCGGCGATCATCACGCCGAGCGTATCGAGCAGATGCCGCTTGGCTTCATGCCGCACCTCGGCGTCGAGATCGCGCCACCGCAGGCGATGCGCGAAATCGAGCAGCGCCGCCGTCGGCCCCGCGCCGCGCGCGAATGTCCGCTGGTGCGCCGCGCCCGCCATCGCGTTACCGCGCCTCCGCCGCGATGAGATTGATCATCGCGGGATAGTAGTTCTGGCTGTAGCCGGCTTCCGCCGTCTTCTTCAAAAGATTGGCGGTGAGCGTCGCGGAGGCGGCGTCGATATCGCCCTGCTGCGCCAGTTCAAGCGCAAGGCTGATGTCCTTGATCGCGTAAGTGGTGGGGAAGGTGTTCTCCGGGAATTTGCCCGGCACCAGCGCCTTCTGTCCCGGCGTGCGCAGCGCGAAGCTATCCGCGGAGCCCTTCGACATCACGTCGAACAGCAACGCGCCGTCGACGCCGGCGCTGCGGCCGATGGCCAGCGCTTCGGCCAGCGCGTTGACGGTCATGAACACCACCATGTTGTTGAGCACCTTCACCACCTGACCGGTGCCGGTGTCACCGCAATGGGTGATCTCAGTGCCCATGGAGGCGAGGAACGGCTCGACCATGCGGAAATTCTCGTCGTTGCCGCCGACCATGATGCTGAGCGTGCCGTCGATGGCGGCCTGCCGCATCCGCGCCACCGGCGCATCGATCAGCGTCAGTCCCTTCTCGGCGAGCTTCACCGCAAGATCGCGCGTGCCCTTCACCGAGCTGGTGCTCATATCGACGATGGTGTGCACGCGGCCGCCGGCCGCGGCGATGCCGCCCGCACCAAGGCACACCTCGGTGACTTCCGCGATGCTCGGCAGCGACAGGAAAATGATATCAGCGCTTTGCGCCACTTCGGCGATGGAAGCCACGGCCTTCGCGCCGGCCTTGGCGACCTGCGCGCGGGGCTCGGGACGGCTATCGGTGGCGATCACGGGCAATCCCGATTTCCGCGCAAGATTGCTGCACATCGGCGCGCCCATGACGCCAAGCCCGATGAACCCCAGTGTTTCAACCCGTTTCGCCATTCCGTCTGCTTTCTTCAATCTCACCGTGGAAGGCTCCGGCCTCGCAAGGCCGGAGCCGGTTGTGGCATCAGTTCTTCTTCACCAGCGGGCATTCGCTTTCCGATAGCGGACGGAAGGCCTCATTGCCCGGGATCTTGGTGAGAATATCGTAGTAGTCGTAAGGCTTCTTCGACTGCTCCGGCGACTTTACCTTCACCAGATACATGTCGTGCAGCACGCGGCCGTCGGCGCGGATCTCGACGTCCTTGTTGTAGATGTCGTTGACGCGCAGTTCGTGCATCTTCTTGGCAACCACTTCGGAATCGGTGGTGCCGGCGGCCTTCACCGCGCGCAGGAAGTGGGTGACGCCGCTATAGACGCCCATGTTCACCATGGTCGGCATCCGGCCGCCCATCTGCTTGCCGAACTTTTCAGAGAACGCGCGGGTCTGATCGTTGAGGTCCCAATAGAAGGACGTGGTCAGGATCAGGCCCTGAGCCACCTTGAGGCCGAGCGCATGGACGTCGCTGATGAACACCAGCAGGCCGGCGAAGTTCTGCCCGCCCTGCACGATGCCGAATTCGGCGCCCTGCTTCAGCGAATTGACGGTGTCGGTGCCGGCATTGGCGAGGCCGATGATCTTGGCTTTCGAGGCCTGCGCCTGCAACAGATAGGACGAGAAGTCCGAGCTGTTGAGCGGATGCTTGACCGAGCCCAGCACCTTGCCGCCGGCTTCCTCGACGAAGCGCGACACGTCGCGTTGCAGGCTGTGGCCGAAAGCATAGTCGGCGGTGAGGAAGAACCAGGTATTGCCGCCCTGCTTCACGATCGCCTTGCCGGTGCCGTTGGCCAGCGCGTAGGTGTCATAGTTGAAGTGGAACGTGGTCGGCGAGCACGCTGCGCCGGTGAAGTTGGTCGCGGCCGGACCGGACACGACGAAGATCTTCTTCGCCGCCTTGGCGACTTCGTTCATGGCGAGACCCGCCGCCGACGACGCACCGTCCGCCAAGAGATCGACCTTGTCGACATCGATCAGCTTGCGGGTCAGCGATGCCGCGATGTCGGGCTTGTTCTGGTGATCGAGCACCATCACCTCGATCTTGCGGCCGAGCACCTCGCCGCCGAACGCTTCCGCCGCGAGCCGCGCTGCGACACCGGAGCCGGGACCGCCGGCTTCCATGTAGACGCCGCCCTGATCGTTGACGACCGCGATCTTGATCGGCGGCTTTTCTTCTGCCTGGGCGACTGAAGCCAGGCAAGCTATCGTCATTGCAGCAATCGATAGTGATTTCAGCATCGTCCTCTCTCCCTCCCTGCCACGTTCGGTGGCGTTCAAAACGTCACGTCGTCTCCCGCTGCCGCGCGATCGCTTCGATCTTTTGCAGCACCGGTTTCAGGTAATCGATGAAGGCTTGCGGGTCCTCGCTCATCGGAAAATGACCGAGCCCCTTCATGATGGTGACTTCCGCACCCGCGACCGACTTCGCCACCGCCAGCGTTTCCTCCGGCGTGCATGAATAGTCGTACTCGCCCGACAGCAGGAACAGCGGACAGCGCGCGGTATCGATGCGCGCCACACGATCGCGGATGTCGCCGTCGAGCTTGTAGAAGTAGAGATCGCCCTTGAACACGCCGGGGCCGCCCTGCATGTAGTGCCACAGCGTTTCCCAGCGCTCTTTCTCCGGCGCGCGCGGACCGACCAGCCCGGACACGATGGCCGCGCAGACCTCGCCGCCGTGCACGTCGGCGCGATGCAGGAAATTCAGATCGTAATACGGATCGACATGCGCGCCGGCTTGCAGGCCGACGATGCCGCGAAACCGCTCGGGGTGCTCGAGCGCCAGATGCAGCACAATGCGGCCACCGATCGAACAGCCCATCACGATGGGGCGATCCAGTTGCAGCGCGTCCATCACCTCCAGAATCATCGTCGTGTAGTCGTGGGAGGTGAGCTTGTATTCCTCGTCGTGCCAGCCGGCCGGCGGTGACGACTTGCCGTGCCACGGCATGTCGAACGCGATGACGCGATGGGTCGCGGTAATCGTCGGATCGTTCATCAACCCGCGATACTGGCGGCCGTCGGCGCCGGCGGTGTGCAGGCACAACAGCGGCACGCCCTGCCCGGCTTCCTCGACATAGAGCCGATGCGGCTTGCCGAGCAGCGTCAGGTTCAGGTAGCGGCCGATGATGGGCTCAAACGCAGCGCTCATGATGCCACCTCCTGCGCGCGCAGCTTGGCCAGCACGTCCTTGAAGTAACGCAGGTAAGCCATGAAGATTTTCAGGTCGCCCTCGGCCTTGAGCGCGCGGCGTTTGATCAGCGCCATCAGGTCGTGATGGCCGGGCGGTGGAGTGGCGCTCCAGAACGTCTGCCACTCGGCTTCCGATGCGCGCAGCGCGAACGACCACGACGGCATTACGAAGGGTCCGCGCTCGACGGAAACGATCCTTCCGTCCTGCACGCCGATCAGCCATTGCGTCGCGCCGACCTCAAGCAGAAAGCGCGTTGCGAGGAAACGGCCGCGCCGCACCAGGGGCGCATCGGCGTTCACACGGTCGGGCAGTTGTTCGATTGCAGCCATCGTCATGTCACACCAGCCTCACCAACGCATCGAGCGCCACCACGCCTTCGCCCTCGCGGCGGACCAGCAGCGGATTGATCTCCGCGTCGGCGACGTCATGCTCCTCGTCGAGCGCAAGCCGCGACAGCGCGACGATGGCTTGTGCGACGGCGTCGAGATCGCCCTTCGGGCGGCCGCGAAAACCTTGCAACGTTTTGACGATCGCCAGTTCGGAAATCATTTCGCGCGCAGTCTCCAGCGTCACCGGCGCGAGACGGATGCTGCGGTCGCGATAGATTTCGGTATAGATACCGCCGGCGGCGAGCAGCACCACCGGGCCGGCATCGGCGTCCTTGCGATAGCCGAGCAACAACTCGCCGAGTCCTGACATCATCGGCTGCACGATCACCTGCGACGCATCGGCATCGGGCGCGGCCTTGCGCACCGAAGCGGCAATCAACGCCATCGCCGCCTTGACGCCAACGTCATCGCGGACGTTCAACGCCACGCCGCCGACGTCGCTCTTGCGTGCAATCGTATCGGACAACAGCTTCACCACCACCGGGTACGCAAACGGCAGATCGATCGAAGTCGCATTGACCGACAGCACCATCGAGGGTGCGTGCGGCACGCCGACGCGCGCGAACAGAGCATAGGCGTCGTGCTCATTCAACTGCGCTGATTTGTTGCGCCTGACAGAACGCGAAACGTTGATCGGTGCAACCGCAGCGCGGCGTGCGAACGCTGCAGCGATCGCATCGGCGCAGGCTTCCGGCGTTCTGAAATTCGGAACGTTCGCTTGCGACAACATCGCCAGCGCATCCGGTGCATCGGGCGCGAGGAACGAAACCAGCGGCTTGTCGTTTGACGCGCTTTCCATCACCGGCTTTACCGCGAGTTCGGGACGGAAGCGCGCCGACGATCCGGTGACCGCGACGATCAGATCGAACTCCGGCGCCGCCAGCATCATATCGAGCGCGGCCTTCATCACGTCGGGCCGCGTGCCGGCCATGGTAAGATCGACCAGCACGCCACGTTCGACGCTGACGCCCGCGCTCTGCAAGCGCGTGAAGGTATCGTTGCTCGGGCGCGTTACATCGACGCCGCGCAACGCGAGGCCATCGACCACCATCGCGGCGCCGCCGCCGGTGGTGGTCACCACGCCGACGCGCGGCGCGCGGCCGCGCACCACGCCCGCCGGAACGCGACCGAGCAGCGGCAGAGTTTCCAGCAATGCTTCGAAATTTTCGACGCGCGCGATGCCGCAATCAGACAGGAAGGCGCCTGCGATGTCGTCTTCGCCCGCGAGCGCGCCGGTATGCGACAGCGCCAGTTCCGCGCCCTGCTGCGAGCGGCCGAGCTTGTAGGCCACCACCGGCTTGCCGCGTTCCGCCGCCGCCACCGCGAAGCGACGCAGGTCGTCGGCGTGACGCAGGCTTTCGAGAAACAGCATGTAGCCGGTCACCGCCGGATCATCGAGCGTCATCGCACAGATTTCGCCGAGCGTCAGATCGATCTCGTTGCCGACCGAAACCAAGCCAGCGAAGCCGACCGAGCGCGCCTTGCCACGCGACACCAGCGCGCCCAACATGCTGCCGCTGTGCGAGGCGACGAACACGCCGCCGCTCGGCAGGTTCGGCTCCGCAAACGCGGCGTTGGCGGTCAGCAAGGCTCTCGCGTGGAAATTGACGACACCGATGCTTGAGGGCCCAAGAATGCGGATGCCAGTCTCGGCGACGATCTTTTTCAGCGCATCGACACGCTGCAAGCCTTCGTGGCCGGCTTCAGCAAAACCCGTCGCCAGAATGGTCGCGACCTTGACGCCGCGCGCCGCGCAATCACGCACTGCATCGAGCACGCCGTCCGCACCGGCGAGGATGAAGGCGTGATCCGGCGCTTCCGGCAACGCTTCGAGCGACGGCCACGCGCGCTCGCCGAGCACCGTGTCGCGCCGCGCGTTGATCGGATAGATCGTGCCGGCGTAGCCAGCCTGCCGCAGATATTGCAGCGGCCGCGCTGCCACCTTCGACGGATCGGCCGACGCACCGACGATCGCAATGCTGCGCGGCGCGAGCACCGCGCGCGACAGCATCGGCGATGGCGAGAGCGTTCTACTCTGCGGCACGGGCCACGGCCTTTCGCTGATCGAACCGCCGCTCGAAGATATGTTCGGCAACACGGTTCTTGAGAATTTCGGTCGAGCCGCCGGCGATCATCCAGCCGCGCGTCCGCCGCATACAATATTCAGCCAGCGATTCCTGGCTGTAGCCGGTGCCGCCCATCACCTGCACCGCATCGTTGGCGACATCGAAGCCAGCCTGATTGCAGGCGAGTTTGGCCAGCGCCGTATCGAACGCGGTCGGCAGACCGTCGGTAACGCTCGCTGCGCGATACAGCAGAAGCTGTGCGGATTCGAGCTTGAGCGCCATGTCCGCGAACTTCCACTGCAAGCCCTGGAATTCGCACAGCGGCCGCCCGAACTGCTCACGCACCAACGCATGCTCGCGCGCGAGATTGAAGGCATAACGGCCGAGCGCCAGCGCGCGCGACGAGTTGCCAAGCCGCTCGACGTTGAAGCCGGCGATCTGCTTCTTGAAGCCGCCGATGCCGAGCAGCACGTTCGCCGCCGGAATCCGGCAGTTCTCGAAATAGAGCTGGCACCACTCCTCGCCGCTCATGAACGGCGACGGCTTGCCGATGGTGAAGCCGGGCGTGCCACGCTCGATCAGCACCGAGCCAATGCCGTTCACGCCGGGTGCGAAACGCACATACACCAGGAACACCGACGCATCCGGACTATGGGTGCCGAACACCTTGGTGCCGTTGATGACGTAGTGATCGCCGTCCTGCCGCGCCGAGGTTTTCAACTCGGTCACCGCCGAGCCGGCATCGGGCTCGCTCATGCCGAGGCTGATGACGCTGCGCCCCGCCAGCAGATCCGGCAGGAAGCGCTGTTTCTGATCGTCGCTGGCATATTCCACGAAGGTACGGATCGGCCCGAAGTTGCCGGCCTGCACCACGTCGGCGCTGCGCGGACACACCGAGGCGATGGCCTGAATGGCGATCACCGCGTCCATCAGGGTGCCGCCCTGTCCGCCGTCCTTCTCGTCGAAGGTAATGCCGAGCAAGCCCTGCTTCGCCAGCTTCTCGGCGACATCGAACGGAAAGCGCGGATCGTGCGCGCGGGCCAAAGCGCCATCCACCAGATGCGCTTCCGCGAACCGCCGCACGGATTCAGCAAACGCGCGCTGTTCTTCATTCAAATCGTCGATCATACCCGGCAGGCCCACGCTTCGATTGGTCTTCCAGCGTTGTCCCGCGAAGCGGGTTTGACGCGCAACTACAGAAAGATTATTCGTCTATAAGTTTTTGTAATGGAGAGCTCGATGCGCGAAGCGATGCCGCCGTTGAATCCGCTTCATGTTTTCGAAATTACCGCGCGCCTCGGCAGCTTCACCAAGGCAGCGCAGAAGCTGCGCGTGACTCAACCTGCCGTAAGCCGGCAGGTGCAAACGCTGGAGAATTATCTCGGCGTGCGACTGTTCGAACGCGACAAGCAGGGCATCCGCCTGACCGCGGTCGGCGAGCAGTTCCACCGGCAGATATCCCCCGCGTTCCAGATCATCGCCAGCGCCTCCGCCAATCTCACCGCGACGCGGAAGATCGAACCGCTGAACGTGCGCACCTACACCACCTTCGCCTCGAAGTGGCTGATCCATCGGCTGCCATCGTTCTACGTGACCTATCCCAACATCAAGCTGAACATCAGCAACGTCGTCGCGCCGGTGGATTTCGAGAAGGACAATGTCGATCTCGCCATCCAGTTCGGTGACGGCCAATGGCGCGGCGCCGAGAGCGAACTGCTGTTCAAGGACCTGATCCAGCCGGTGTGCAGCCCGAAGCTGTTGGCGAAGGCGCGGCTGGTGGAACTCGACGACCTGAAGAAGGTGCCGATGCTGCATTCGCATTATCGCCGCACCGACTGGCACGACTGGCTCGCTGCCGTGCATCGCACCGACCTGCTCTCCGAAGACGGCATCAGTTTCTCCACCTCGATCCTGACCTATCAGGCCGCGGTGGAAGGCGTCGGCGTCGCCATGGGGCAAATCCATCTGCTGCAGAACGAATTGCGCGACGGAACCCTGGTGCCGCTGTTCAACGCGCCGTTCGAGCGACGGCTGGCGCATTACGTGGTGTGGCCGAAGAACCGGCCGCTCAACCGCAAGGGCCGCAGTTTCCTGAGCTGGCTGCGCAAAAGCGCGGCAGAATTCGCCAAAACGGTTTGAAGAAGACCTATTTGAAGAAGACCGGTTGTTTCCGGCGATCCGCGCACCTCTCATTACAAAACATTATTGGTAAATAACTTTCTGTTAGTTGAAACCATCCGCGTCATTCCGTTGGGTGGGATGAAACAACAACGAGAACGGAAGGACCTGCAATGCTGAGCAAGGTGGACGCTCCCGCGGAGCAGCAGGCGCGAACATGGGTCGCGGCCTTCAACCAGTCGCTCATCGGCGGAGACAAGGTGGCGCTTGCAGCGTTGTTCGCAGCCGATTGCCACTGGCGCAATCTGTGCGGGCTGTCGTGGAACATCTTCACCCAAAGCGGCCGCGACACCATCTGCGACACCTTGCTGCGCGATGCCCATGAGGCAAAGGCGCAGGACTTCACCATCGCCGGCGATCTTCTGACGCCGCGCCGCGCCACTGTCGCCGGACACGAGGTGATCGAAGCGATCTTCCGCTTCGTCTCCGCCAACGGCGCCGGGCTCGGCGTCGTGCGGCTGCTGCCGGGTGATCATCCGCAAGCCTGGACGCTCTCGACCTTGCTCGACATGGACGGCATCTGTGCCGCGCGCCGCCGCGACAACGAACCGGTGTCGCACGCGCGCGATTTCGCCGAAGCGAGCTGGCTCGACCAGCGCGCCCAACATCTCGCCTACGAGGACCGCGAACCCGACGTGCTGATCGTCGGCGGCGGCCATGCCGGCATCTCGGCGGCGGTCGAACTGAAGCGGCTCGGCTTCGACGCGCTGATCGTCGACAAGGAGGAGCGCGTCGGCGACAACTGGCGGCTGCGCTACAACGGCCTCAAGCTGCACAACAAGACGCCGGTGAATCACCTGCGCTACATGCCGTTCCCGGTGACGTGGCCGGATTACATTCCGAAGGACAAGATCGCCAACTGGCTCGAAACCTATGTCGAGAGCATGGATCTCGACTTCTGGACCCGCACCACCTTCGAAGGCGCGACCTATGACGACGCCAGCGCGACGTGGCAGGCGACGGTGCGCCGCGAGGGCCACGCGCCGCGCACGCTGCACCCGAAGCACATCGTGCTCGCCACCAGCGTCAGCAGCGTGCCGAACATTCCGACGATTCCGACCATCGAGAATTTCAAGGGCACGGTGCTGCATTCCAGCCAGTTCACCAAAGGCGCGGACTGGCGCGGCAAATCCGCCGTGGTGCTGGGCACCGGCACCAGCGCGCACGACATCGCGCAGGAATTGCAGGCCAACGGCGTCAACGTCACCATGGTGCAGCGCAGCCCAACGATGGTGATCAACGTCGATCCCAGCGCGCAGCTTTACGACAAGACCTATCTCGGCGACGGTCCGCCGATCGAGGTGCGCGACACACTCAATTCATCGGTGCCGCTGGCGGTGATGAAAATCGCGCACAAGATCATCACCGACGAGGTGCGCAAGATCGACGCGCCGCTGCTTGGCCGATTGGAGAAGGCCGGCTTCCGCCTTGAATTCGGCGAGGACGGCACCGGCTGGCCGCTGAAATTTCGCCAGCGCGGCGGCGGCTATTACTTCAACGTCGGCTGCTCGGAATTGATCGCGGACGGCAGGATCGGCCTCGTTCAAGCCGCCGACATCAAGCAGTTCGCCGCTGGCGGCGTCGCAATGAACGATGGCACGGTGCGCAACGCCGACCTCGTCGTGCTTGCCACCGGCTACAAAGGCCAGGGCCACATGGTCGGCACGCTGTTCGGCAACGATGTCGCTGAACGTATCGGCCGCATCTGGGGTTTTGAAGAGACGACACAGGAATTGCGCAACATGTGGGTGCGCACCAAGCAGCCGGGCCTGTGGTTCACCGGCGGCGCGTTCTCGCAATGCCGCATCTACAGCCGCTACATGGCGTTGCAGATCGAAGCCATCGAAGCCGGACAGCTGGCCAAGGCCGCGAGTTAAAGCGGCGGCATAAAGCTCCTCCCGAGAGGACCAACCTGCCTCGCTTCCGGCATCGCCGGCGGCGGGGCATTTTTTTGGCGAGATGAATTGCCGGGATCGCGCCGTCATTGCGAGGAGCGCAAGCGACGAAGCAATCCAGCCCTTTCACGAGACTGGATTGCTTCGCTACGCTCGCAATGACGAAAAGCCCTACGGAATGATCTTCTGCGCGCGGAAATCGCCGATGATGTCCTTCATCATCTGTTCGCTGTCGATCATCTCGGTGAAGCCGTACTGATAGGCCTTCACCATGCTGATCATGTTGTCCCACTTGCGGCGGAACACAGTGTCGGCATAGGCCCACGGCACCAGGCGGAACAGATCGGTCTGGCGCAAGCCGTTGCCGGCGACGATCTCGTTCCACAGGTCGCGCTTGTCGTCCATGAACTCGGTCAGTCGCATGGTCTTTATCGGCCCCGGTTCGAGACCGAACATCGCAGCCAAACGCGGCCACATGTGTTTCCAGCGGAAGGAATCGCCGTTGCCGATGTTGAAAGCCTGATTGGCCGCGCGCGGATCGGTGGAGGCCCACAGCATCGCGCGATTGAGAATGCGGACGTCGGACGCGAAGGTGATGGCGTTATAGGTGTCCTCGTCGCCGGGGAAATAGAACGGCTGCTTCAGCGCCTTCATGATGGTGCCGTAGACCGCCAGCACCGTCATGATGTTGATGCGCGCGCCGTTGCCGTAGCCGCACACCGCACCGGGGCGCGTGGTCGACCAGGTCCACGATTTACCCTGTTGCAGCTTCAAGACATGATTGTGCTGCGCTTCGTAGAAATAAGCGGGCACGCACGGCGGATCGTCCTCGCGGGCCGGCGTCTTGTAGGCGCCGAGGTGATAGCCGTACCACTTCACGCCTTCGAGCACATGCACATGCTGCAAGTCCGATGCGTGCGGCACGGCGCCATCGAGGAAGTTCGTGGCCATGCGGCTGTTGAGGTCGTTCTCCTCGTCAAAGGTGCGGCCGTTAAGCAGCGCGGTGTAGAAGATGTGAGTAACACCCTTCACCCCGGCGAGCGCCTTCAACGTCGCTTCGCGGTCGAGCAGGTCGACCGGAATGTGACGCACCCAGTCGCCCAGTTCTGGATCGCCGCGCGATACGCCGATCACGTCCCATTCACCGGTATCGTGCAACATACGCGCCATGTTGCCGCCGCACATCCCACCGACGCCGGCAATCAAAGCTACCTTCTTCATCCGCATCCCCTCCCGATGGATTGTTCTCCGGCCTGAAACGATGGCGGGGCGCAGTACGAATGCCGCCAGCCCGTTCAATTTCGAAGCAAGGCACGGCCGTTCACGGCCGCCGTCTTCAACTAGACGGTTGAGAGGGCGGCATTTCAACTGCAATGAAGTTATGCAGCCATAACAATTGTTGTGGGCACGCAGGGCGGTGGCGCTCCGCACACGATGGCGACTGCGGACGGTGATCCGGTCCCCATGCCTCGGAAATCTCCTTACGATCGCGGTGCCCGGGTGCCGGTTTTAACCGTCTCTTTACCATACCGCGCGATGGTTCCTGCTGGGACACCGCAAGGTTGGCTCCCTGGTTTTAACGCCCAAGGTTCCGCCCATGGCACAGGTCGGCAGCAACGCCCGTCGCGCACCCCTCGACAGCTACGATGACAGAATGCCGCGCGCCGGGGGCGCCGCCAATATCCTGTCATTTCCCCCGTCGTCATCTGCGCGTGACGGCAGCGCGACCGCGATCGACCTGATCTATCAGGCCGCCGAGATGTTCACGGGCATCGAGCATCGCGCCCGCGATATCGAGGCCAACGCCCGCGCAATGTGCCAGAACGCCGTGGACAAGCTGGTGGATTCCGAACGCCGGGTGCAAGCCGCCGAGCAGGCGCGGCGCGATATCATCGCCGATGTCGACCGCCGCTTGCAGGAGGTCGCGCTGGCCCTGAGCGACGCACAGGCGCGGATCGAAGCCGCCAACGCCCGTGCTGCGGCAGCGGAAAAGCGCGCGGCGACCGCCGAAACCGAAGCGCAGACCGCGCGCCGCCTGCTCACCCAGGTCGAGGATGCGATCCGCAGCCGGCTGTTGGGCGAGGACTTGGGCATGCATCCGGTGCGCCGCGCGCGGGCTTGAAGCACAATATCGTCATTGCGAGCGAAGCAATGCCCCACGAAAACTGTCGTCCCCGCGCAGGCGGGGACCCAGACTCCGCAGCGGTCCGGCTCTTTCATCAAGGCGAGATTACTTTACGACAATCAACGCTAGGGGTAATGGGTCCCCGCCTGCGCGGGGACGACGTTGTCAACGTATTCCGCTAACGCCGCACGCGCACTTTAGTGAATTTCACGCTTTTGCCGTCGGCCATGCGGGTGGTGGTGAAGCCGGCGTCCATGATCGCCTCGCGCTGCGG
>JAFKKM010000076.1 GCA_017305555.1 Hyphomicrobiales bacterium
TCATCCAGCGCGAGCGCTGGCGTAGCCAGCCGCCGAATCGGGCGGGCGCCTCCTCGAAGGTGGTCGAGGCAAACGTCGTGGCGCGATAGCCGGCGCGGGCCAGCCGGAATCCGAGATCGGCATCTTCGGTGACGTTATAGGCATCCCATCCGCCGATGTCGCGCAGGGCGGCGATGCGGAAATGATTCGAGGAGCCGCCGAGCGGCAGCGGCAGGCCCAGCACGGCGAGGCCGGGCAGAAATATGTCGAACTGTCCGGCGTATTCCGCCGCGAACATGCAGGACAGCCAGCTATCGGCCGGATTGTTGATGCAAAGGCTTGCCTGAACGCACGCGGTTCGTGCGCCCTGGGTGCGGAATGCTTCGAGCGCGGCGCGAAGCTGGTTCGGCTCCGGGATATCCTCGGCGTCGTAGATGGTCACGAAACTGCCGCGTGCGAACGGCAGCGCCCAGTTCAGGGCCTTCGGCTTGGTGCGCGGCAGAGAGGCGGGGGCGATCAACACCTGGAACGTCGGCGGTGGTCCCCACCGCGCAATGGCGGCGCGGGTGTCATGATCGTCCGGCTCAACCACCAGGATGACGTCGAGCTTCTCTTTCGGATAATCCAGCGCGGTGATGGCTTGAAGCAGTTGGCCGACCGAGGCCGCTTCGCGATAGAGCGCGGCGATGATGGTGTAGACCGGTAATTCCTCGTCCCGTGGAGGCGACGATGCGCTGCCCCGCGGTTGCGGGATTAGCGCTCCTGCGATCCGCGTGACGCTGAACGCGAGAAACCAGATCGCGAGCAGGCTACTGACGACATGGATGAGTGTCAGCCGCGGCAGCATGAGCAGGCTTGTTATCGCGGCCACGAAACCCGCGTGACGGAGGCGGAAGCGCCACGGCGGGCGATGTCGCAATGCGGAGGGTGCGGCGGTCAATCCCGGGAAGCGCTGATTGAGTCCCTCGGATGCCGCGTAGGCGAGTGAAGCGTGCGCCCGCGCCAGCAAGGCCTGGTTCAGTTGCGCGGCAGGCAGCAGACGGAGTCGCTTGATCACATCCGGTGATTTGAGCGCGAGGCGGCTCAGCCATCGCGCCGTCAGAATGCGCGGAGCAATTCCAAGCAGATATTCTCCGTCACGGCGCAGCGGCAGCAGGCCGTGCTGAGCGACGCGCGGAAAATGCTCGCTGCGTAGTGGGATGTCGCTACGCAGGGTATCCGACGGTGCGTCGATCCGCACGCCGGTATGAGCCGCCAGGTGTGACAGGTAACTGGTTTCGTCGAGGACGCCCCACTGGATCAGGACGCGATCGGCACCGATTCCGATCAGCCGGCTGCGTTCTCGGGCGGCCTCCAACAGGTCCGGAGCGACATAGTCGCGCAGGCAATCGAGTTCGGGCGCGGCGTGGGCGGCGTCAGGTGCGTGATGCTCTTGGTCGCCGTTGTCGCGCCGCATTCCGTACATGCGCGCCAGAAAATCCGGCAGCCGGCTTGATGGCTCCCCGTATCGATCTTTTAACGGCCACGCCGGTTCCCCGCCGGCGCGCCCAACATGATCCCCAGCGGCCACGCAACGTCCCCACACCGCAAACGGCACTCGCGTCTGTCGCGGGATGGTCTATAAGTTCGCCCGACGCGGAAGTCCTACGCAATGCAACCACAGATAGAGCAGCGCTTCAACGAATTCATGGTTCCACGCGGTTTGGGCGGCTGGATTGCTGCGGCCATGTTGGGATGGCTGGTCGGCCTTGGCGCGCCGGCGGATGTCGCGCGGGCGCAGGGCGCGACGGCGCCATCGGGCGTGTCGCAGGCCGTGCCGGGGTTCTGGGACCCGCGGCGGCGGCCGGACCGGCCCGATCTGTCGCGCCTGACCGTGATCCGTTTCATGACCGAGACCGACTATCCGCCGTTCAACTTCACCGGTCCCGACGGCAATCCGGCCGGCTTCAATGTCGATCTGGCGCGGCTGATCTGCGACGAGATCAAGGTCACCTGCACGATCCAGATGCGGCGCTTCGATACCTTGCTCGACGCTATCGCCAGTAACCGCGGCGACGCCATCATCGCCTCGCTGAGCGTGACGCCGGAGTTGCGCAAGCGGGTCGATTTCAGCGACCTGTATTACCGGACCCCGGCGCGGTTCGTGGCACGGCGCGATGACGTGTCGGCGGTAGTGCGGCCGGAAACCCTCGACGGCAAGAAGGTGGGCGTGGTCGCCGGCTCCTCGCACGAGGCCTATCTGAAGGCGATGTTCACCGGTGCCGAACTGCACACCTATCCGAACGACGAAGCGTTGCGGCAGGCGCTGAAGCAAAGCGAGGTCGAACTGATTTTCGGCGATGCCATCTCGTTGGCGTTCTGGATCAACGGGGCCGATTCCGAGAACTGCTGCGCCTTCAGCGGCGGCCCCTTCATCGAGAGCCGGTATTTCGGCGAGGGCGTCGGCATCGCTGTCAAGAAAGGCAACGACGTGCTGCGGCAGGCCCTGAACTGGGCGCTGTTTCGCATTTGGGAAAAAGGCCGCTATACCGATCTGTGGCTGCGGTATTTTCCCGTCAATCCGTTTTGATACGATCGAAGGTCGCACGTGAGGCCCGATGCCTCATGTCGCGTGGAGCAATTGAATGTCGAATGAACTGACCGCGTCAGATCTGCGCGCGCTTGCCGAACAATCCAACGCCTGGCCGTTCGAACAGGCGAAGCAGATCGTGGCGCGGCTGAAAACAAAGCCGAAGGACGAGGTGCTGTTCGAAACCGGCTACGGTCCCTCGGGGCTGCCGCACATCGGCACCTTCGGCGAGGTGGCGCGCACCACCATGGTGCGTCATGCCTTCCGCGTGCTGACCGAGGACAAGATCAAGACGCGGCTGCTGGCGTTCTCCGACGACATGGACGGCCTGCGCAAGGTGCCGGACAATGTGCCGAACAAAGAGATGCTGGCGTCGCATCTCGGTAAGCCATTGACGCGGATTCCTGATCCATTTTCGAATGAGTATCCATCATTCGGTGCTGCCAACAACGCACGGCTGCGCGCGTTTCTCGATCATTTCGGCTTCGATTATGAATTCGCTTCGTCGACCGATTACTACACGTCGGGCCGTTTCGACGCGACTCTGCTGAAGATGCTCGCGGTCTATGACAAGGTGATGGACGTGATCCTGCCGACGCTCGGTCCGGATCGCCGCGCAACCTATTCACCGTTTCTGCCGATCAGCAAGACCACCGGCGTTGTTTTGCAGGTGCCGATGATCCGCCGGGACGTCGGAGCCGGTACAGTCACCTACGTCGATCCCGACACCAAGGAAGAAGTCGAAACCACGGTTACCGGCGGCGCAGTGAAATGCCAATGGAAGGCTGACTGGGCGATGCGCTGGACCGCGCTCGGTGTCGATTACGAAATGGCCGGCAAGGACCTGATCGATTCCGTGAAGCTGTCGGGCAAGATCTGCACGGCACTCGGCGGCACACCGCCGGCGGGCTTTAACTACGAACTGTTCCTCGACGACAAGGGCCAGAAGATTTCGAAGTCGAAGGGCAACGGGCTCACCATCGACGAATGGCTGCGCTACGCCTCGCCGGAATCACTGTCGCTGTTCATGTATCGCGAGCCGAAGGCGGCGAAGCGACTCTATTTCGATGTGATCCCACGCAATGTCGATGACTATCAGCAATTCCTCGACGGCTACGCGCGACAGGATATGAAGCAGCGCCTGAGCAATCCGGTCTGGCACATCCATGCCAGCAAGCCGCCGAAGGCGGATATGCCGGTGACGTTCCAGTTGCTGCTGACGCTGGTGTCGTCGTCCAACGCCGAGAATGCCGAGACGCTGTGGGGCTTCATCGGGCGTTATCGTCCCGGCGTGACGCCACAGACCCATCCCGCGCTCGACGCGCTGGTCGGCTACGCCATCAATTACTATCGCGACTTTGTCGCGCCGGCGAAGCAGTTCCGAGCACCGAGCGATGGCGAGCGTGCGGCGTTGACTGATTTGCGCGATGCGCTGTCGCAGCTTCCGGACGACGCCAGCGCCGAAGATATCCAGAACGTGGTCTACGAGATCGGCCGCCGCGAGCCGTTCCTCGATCACAAGAAGACCGGCAAGGACGGTCGCCCTGGCGTGTCGCTGGAGTGGTTCAACATGCTCTATCAGGTGCTGCTCGGCCAGGAGAAGGGCCCGCGCTTCGGCTCCTTCGTCGCGGTCTACGGTGTTGGCAACGCGGTGGCGATGATCGACGGCGCGCTGTCGCGCAGCGCGTGATTGCTGGAGTGTTTTCGCTTTTGATGGAATCACCGTTTGTCATGCCCGGACTTGATCCGGGCATCCATCTTCAAAAAGAGAAGGAGGATGGATTGCCGGGGCATAGGCGAGCGAAGCGACGCCGTTCTTCAAACGGCTATGCCCGGCAATGACGACCGAAATGTTTCCGTCAAAAGCGAAAACGGTCAGAACAGGCTGACGAAGAAGCGCGAGCAGACCACGAGCAGGAAGATGCCGAATGCGATTTCCAGCGCCCGTTTCGGCAAGGCGTGCGCCAGCTTGACGCCGAGCGGCGCGGTCAGCACGCTGGTCGGCGCCACGATGATGGTCGCGATCAGCGAAACGTAGCCGAGCGCGAAGGGCAATTGCAGCGCAAGGACATCGGGATTGGCGGCGGCGGCCGGCCAGCCCGCGTAGATGTAGCCGATGGCGCCGGGAATCGAGATCAGCACGCCTAGTCCGGAGGATGTCGCGATCGCCTGATGAATCGGGCGGCCGTAGAACGTCATGAACAGATTTGATAGCTGACCGCCGCCGATCCCCATCAGCGTCGACAGCACGCCGATCACCACGCCGTAAGCGCGCAGGAACAGGCCTTTCGGCATGTCGTCGGCGAACCGCCAACTGTCCTTGCCGAACAGCAATCGGATGGCGGAAATGCCCGCGATCACCACGAACACGATCTTGAAGAGTTGCGCCGGTGCGTAACGTGCGATGAGGCTGCCGAACACCACGCCGAGAACCACTGGCACCGCCCAGTTGCGCAGCACGCTGGTGTCGACCGCGCTGGTTGCCCGATGCGCATAATAGGAGCGGATCGAGGTGGGAATGATGATGGCCAGTGATGTGCCCACGCACAGCGGCATACGCGCGCCGTCAGGCACGCCGACGATGCGGAACAGTTCATAAAGCGCCGGCACCAGCACGGCGCCGCCGCCGACGCCGAACAGGCCGGCGAGGAACCCGGTGCAGCCGCCCGCGATCAGCAGCGCAACGGCAAGCCACGCCACGTCGATCATTGGCAGTCCGGCGATCATGTTGGGGAATCCGTGTCGATAAGAGGGGTTGCCCCGGCTGTAGTCTTCGAAGCCGTCCGTGGCAACCGTCGAGAGCAAAAAACTACTGACTCGCCCACACGATGCGCGCGATCCATTCGACATCGTCCGGCGATAGCGTGCGGTGCGGATGCGCGGGGTTCAGCGACTGCAACTCCAGCGTCTTGGCGGTGCGTCGCTTCAGTTCCTTCACCATCACCTCGCCGTCGCGGGTTTTTACCACCACGCGGTCGCCGCGCCGGATCGGGGTGCCGGGCGAGACGATGATGACGTCGCCGTCGCGATAAGCGGGCTTCATCGAGTCTCCGGAAATTTCCAGCGCGTAAGCGTGTTTGTCGCTGACGGCGGGAAGCCCGACCTCGTCCCAGCCCTTGCCGACCGGAAAGCCGCCGTCATCGAAATATCCGCCGGAGCCGGCCTCCGCGAAGCCGAGCAGCGGCACCGATGGCGTGCCGCGTGCGGTGTCCTCGATCAGTTGCACGAAGGTATCGATCGCGGTGTTGGTGGCGGCCAGCGCCTTGGCGACCGATTCCGTCGACGGCCAGCGCTCGCGGCCGTCATTGGTGACGCGTTTGGATTTGTTGAACGTGGTGGGGTCCAGCCCCGCGCGCTTGGCAAGCCCCGAGGGTGACAGACCGGCGTGCTCGGCAAGGCGGTCGAGAGCGGTCCAGATTTGGTGATGGGTCAGCATCGTGGGTCCGTGGCTTTGGCCGGGCAAGGACGAAGGCGAAATCGGAAAATGAAACTAGGAATTATTACCTGATCTCGAACTTTTCCGCAATCGGCCGCAGCCGGTTGCGGCTCTTGAAGTCCGCCGGGGGCGCCGATACGGTCGGACGCCACAATTGAGCGCCCGGCCCGGGGATCGAGAATTCCTGAGGGAACTCAACAACTAGGGTCTGACCCAACTGCGTTGAATCAGACCCGTCGTTTATTTTTATTTGAGCATGATCTTTGCCGAAAACCGGCTTCCACTTTTGGGGGATCATGCTTTAGCAGGAAGGCTGCGGGTGCGTGCCATCTACAAGATTTGCCCTGCTTCGGCATGGCGCGAGGCCGAGCGCCGGGGCGTTTATGACGGCAGCGCCGACGACAAGCGTGACGGTTTCATCCATTTCTCGACCGCCGCGCAACTGGCGGAGACCGCGCGCAAGCACTTCGCCGGACAGACCGGGCTGTTCCTGATCGCGGTCGATGCGGATGCGCTCGGCGACACTTTGCGCTGGGAGCCGTCGCGCAACGGCGACCTGTTTCCCCATCTTTATGAAGCGCTCGATCTCGGCGCGGTCACGGCGGTGTACGATCTGCCGGTGCGCGCCGATGGCGGCCATGACATTCCGGAGCTGTCCTCGTGATGCGCGCCTTCGACACGTTCTCGCTGCCGCTGCTGCGGCTGTTCGATCCGGAAGACGCGCACCGCATGGCGATCTCGGGCCTGCGCATCCTGCCGCCGATGCGGCCGCGCACCGACGATCCGAAGCTGGCGGTGCGGGCGTTCGGGCTCAACTTCCGCAATCCGATCGGCCTTGCCGCGGGGTTCGACAAGAGTGCCGAGGTGCCGGACGCGCTGCTGCGGCTGGGCTTCGGCTTCGTCGAAATCGGTTCGGTGACGCCGCGCCCGCAAGGCGGCAACCCGCGCCCGCGGCTGTTTCGTCTCGAGCGTGACGAGGCCGTCATCAATCGCATGGGCTTCAACAATGACGGCGCCGAGGTGGTGTTGCGGCGGCTTGCCGGCCGCGCGCAGCAGCCGGGCATCGTCGGCGTCAATCTCGGCGCCAACAAGGATTCGCAGGATCGCACTGAAGATTATGTGCGGCTGATCGAAACCTTCGCGCCGGTGGCGAGCTATTTCACCATCAACGTGTCGTCGCCCAACACGCCGGGCTTGCGTAACCTGCAACAGGCGGACGCACTCGACGATCTGCTGGCGCGTGTGATCGACACGCGCGAGCGCGTGCAGCAGAATGCCGGCGACACGCCGGTGCTGCTGAAGATCGCGCCGGACCTGTCGCTCGGCGAACTCGACGATGTCGTGCATATCGCGCGCTCGCGGCGCGTCGATGGCATGATCGTCGGCAATACGACGCTGGCGCGGCCCGAGACCTTGCGCGAGACGTCGCGCGCCAAGGAGCAGGGCGGGCTGTCGGGACGGCCGCTGTTTCGGCTGTCGACCCGCATGGTAGCGGAGACCTATGTGCGCGCCGAGGGCGCGTTTCCGCTGATCGGCGTCGGCGGCATCGACGGCGGCGGCGCGGCGCTGACCAAAATCCGCGCCGGCGCCAGTTTGATCCAGCTCTATTCCGCGCTGATCTATAAAGGGCTCAGCCTGATCGACAGCATCAAGAGCGATCTGGTTGCGACGTTGCTGCGCACCGGGCACGATTCATTGTCGGAGATCGTCGGCGCCGATGCTGCTGCTATCACCGCGGAAGATTGGCCGGTTTGAAGGTTGCACGTACCAGTGCCGGATAACCCATCGCCTGCAACAGCCCGCGTGCCAACAGGAAAACAAGGAACGCGGTCCATAATCCGGCATTGCCCCACGGTGTCAGCGCATACCAGACTACGATGTAGGTAACGAAGGCCATCACCATCAGGTTGCGCATGTCGCGCGCCCACGATGCGCCGATGAAGACGCCGTCGAAGCAATAAGCCAGCACGCCGCAGGCCGGCGCCAGCGCTGCAAGCCACATGAACTCTCGTGCGGCGAGCCGCACGTCGGGGCTGGTGGTGATGATGTCGATCAGGTGATTGCCGGCCACGATGAAGATCAGCGACACCGCGACGCCGAAGGCCACACTCCACCCGAGTACAAGCCGTACCGCGCGCGCGAACTGGGCGCGATCGCGGGCGCCGAAGGTCTGGCCGCACAGTTGCTCGGCGGCATTGGCAAGGCCGTCGAGGAAGAACGAGCCGATCATCAGGAAATTGTAGAGCACCGCATTGGCGGCGAGCACGCGGTCGCCGGCGCGCGCGCCCTGCGCGGTGAAAAACAGGAACGCGCCGATCAGCGCCGCGGTGCGGATCATGATGTCGCGGTTGACCGCGAGAATCCGCAGCCAGCGGGCGCGATCGAACAACAGCGCGCGAGGGACATGGTAGTTCGGCCCGAGCAGAATGCGCGCGATCACGAGACCGCCGGCGAATCCGGTGGTCTCCGCGATCACTGTCGCGATAGCCGCGCCCGCGATGCCCCAGTGCAGCATCAGCACGAACACCATGGTCAGCACCATGTTGAGCAGGTTGATGCCGACCTGGATCGCCAGTGCGATGCCGGTGCGTGCCTGTCCCACCAGCCAGCCGAGGATGACGTAGTTGCCCAGCATGAAGGCCGCCGACCACAACCGGATGTGGAAATAGCTGGTGGCGGCGGCGGTGACCGCCTCGCTGCCGCCCATCGCCGAGAAGATCAGCGATGCCAGCGGTCCGCGCAGCACGATCAACGACGCGCCGATGAGAGCGGCAAGCAGCAGGGCGCGAATTAATACCGCGCGGATTTCGATGCGGTCGTCCGCGCCGAGCGCCTGCGCAGTGAAGGCGACCGTTGCCATGCGGAGAAAGCCGAACAGCCAGAACACGCAATCGAACGCCACTGAGGCCAGCGCGACGCCGCCCAATAGCGCAGCGTCGCCGAGTTGACCGATAGCTCCGGTGGAGACCACGCCGAGCAGCGGCGTGGTGAGGTTGGCGAGCATCGCCGGGCCGGCGATGACAAACACGCGGCGGCTATCCACCTGTCGCGCAGCCTGATCGGCAAGTGTCATTGAATGGTGTCGTCGTTCAGCGTCCGCGCGGCGCGTTGACGAGGCGTGCGATCAGCCAGATCGGGATCACGATCACCGCGCCGAGCAGGAAGTAGCGCCACAGCCCGTTGACGGCGTCGAAGCCGAGATCCCAGATGCGAATGAACAGTAGGCGGATCGAGTGGACGATATTCCATGGATCGAAGCCGATTGCCGCCAGCACGACGCCGACCAGGATCGACAACATCACCAGCCGGAACGCGACGCCGAGCGGTGAACCGCCGAGAAAGCGATACAGGCCGTCGTTACGCGCCGGCAGTTCTCGAGTCTCGTTCGGCATCCTGGGTCTCCGGTGGGACTGATTCCCACGATTATATCGCGTCGCAAATGGGGAACCAATGCGGCGGCGTCAATGGGGCGACACTCCCACATCCGTCTTCAGCATCCGTTCCAGCGTCTCCAGCCGGTCGGCCTCGCGCGGCGGTTTGTCCCAGCGCAGCCGGCTGATGCGGGGGAAGCGCATGGCGATGCCGGACTTGTGCCGCGTTGAGCGCTGCAATCCCTCGAAGGCGACTTCCAGCACCAGTCCCTGGTCCGGCTCATGCACCACATGGCGCACCGGGCCGAACTTTTCCGTGGTGTTGCGGCGGACGAAGCGGTCGATTTCCAGCAGTTCCTCGTCGGTGAAGCCGAAATAGGCTTTGCCGACCGGCACCAGTTGGTCGCCATCGTCGCCCTCGGTCCAGACGCCGAAGGTGTAGTCCGAGTAATAGGACGAGCGTTTGCCGTGGCCGCGCTGTGCATACATCAATACCGCGTCGATGATGTGCGGATCGCGTTTCCACTTCCACCATTGCCCCTTGGGGCGGCCGGGCAGATACGGCGCGTCGCGCCGCTTCAGCATCACGCCTTCGACCGCCTCGGCATCCTCGCCGGCACCGAAGGCTGCCGGATCGGCGCGCGCGGCGGTGATGGCGGCCCAGTCGTCGAACGGCACCACCGGTGAGAGATCGATGCGCGGATCGTCGAGGTTAGCGACGAACCCTTCCAGTCGTGCGCGTCGATCCACAAACGGCAGCAGACGCAAATCGATCTCGTTGTCCGCGAGCAGATCGTAAGCGCGCAAGTGGATCGGAAATTCCTTGATCAGTTTCGGCGTCACGCTTTTGCGGTTGAGCCGCTGCTGCAAGACATTGAACGATTGCACGCGGCCCTCGCGCAGCACCAGCAGTTCGCCGTCGATGGCCCCGGCGAGGTGCAGCGATGGCAGCAGATCGGGAAAGCTCTTCGAGATGTCCTCGCCGGTGCGCGAATAGAGTCGCGCAATGAGGTTGCCATCATCGTCGCGGCCGCTGACGGCCTGCACGCGGATTCCATCCCATTTCCACTCGGCGATGAAATCGCGTGCGTCGAGCGCAGCAAAGTCGTCGGTCTCGATGGCGTGCGCCAGCATCACCGGGCGGAACGGCGCGGCGTCGCGATTGACCGGCTTGTCGCCGCGTCCTTCCAGCCATGCGAACAGATCGAGATAGGGCGGTGTCAGGCCCGGCCAGATCAGTTCGACGTCGTGCGGGTCCTTGTCGCCGAGTGCGGCGGCGGCGGTCTTCGCCAACCGTGCCGAGACGCCGATGCGCATCGCGCCGGTGACGAGCTTGAGCAAGGCCCAGCGTCCGGTCTCGTCGAGTTCGTCGAGCCAGCGCGTCAGTTGCGCCGGCAGTTCGGTTTTGCCGAGCGTCGCGAGTGTGGTGACGACTTCGGTGAGAGTGGGAGGCGGTGGTTTGTTATGGCCTTGTGCGGCTCCTTCCGTCGCCGTGCAGGAGGATTGGGGAGGGGCAACAGCTTGCGCATTGATGTGCGGCGAAGAGCCCCCCACCCCCGACCCCTCCCCGCCACTCGCTACGCTCGCGGAGGGAGGGGAGGACGTTGGGGTCGCACCGGTTGCTCCCCTCCCTCCACGAAGTGGCGGGGAGGGGTCGGGGGTGGGGGGCCGCTTGATTGAGGGAGGCGCGGTTTTCGGCCACATCAGCGCGACCGTCTCCGACAGGTCACCGACATAATCATAAGACAGCGCGAACAGTTCGGGATCGACGCGCGCGGCGATCAGTTCGCGAATCAGGCCGGGCTTGGCGTGTTTGAACGACAGCGCGCCGGTGAGGGCGGCGAGCGCATAGCCGCGATCGGGATCGGGCACCTCGCGAAAATACTGCGTGATTAGCCGCAGCTTGTTGTTGCGGCCGGGTTCGTAACTGAGGCGATCAAGTAATTCGGCGAAGCGGTTCATGCGGCGCCCTCGGCGGCAGCCGATGCGTTTTCGTCTTCCTCGCCGTAGCCGACCAGCGCCAACGGCCGCGCGGCAAGCCCCTGCGTCTTGCACCAATGCACCAGCGCCTCTTCCTCGCCGTGCGTGACCCAGATTTCGCCGGCGCCGGTGGCCTTGACGGTTGCGGTGAGGCCGTCCCAATCGGCGTGATCGGAAATCACCAGCGGCAGTTCGACACCGCGTTGTCGCGCGCGGGCGCGAATCCGCATCCAGCCCGAGGCGAAGGCGGTGACCGGGTCGGGGAAACGCCGGGCCCATAGATCCGAAGTGGCCGATGGCGGTGCCAAGGTGATGGTGCCGGTAAGCTCCGCCTTCTTCGTGTCTTTCACCGGGCGCAGATCGCCGAGTGCGATGCCGCGGCTTTCATAGTAGCGAGTGATCGGCTCCATCGCGCCGTGCAGATAGATCGGCGCGTCATGGCCCGCAGCGCGCAGCAGCGCGATGACGCGTTGCGCCTTGCCGAGCGAATAGGCGCCGACCAGATGCGCGCGCTCCGGAAACAGCCGCACCGACTCCAGCAGTTTCCACACTTCACGCGCGGCATCGGGATGCCGGAACACCGGCAGGCCGAACGTCGCCTCGGTGATGAAGACATCGCACGACACCACCTCGAATGGAGTGCAGGTTGGGTCCGCCGCGTCCTTGTAGTCGCCGGAGGCGACGATGCGCAGGCCATTGCAGGTCATTGCGACCTGCGCCGACCCCAGCACATGCCCGGCCGGATGAAAGCTGACGCTGACGTCGTCGAGCTGAAGAGTTTCGCCGTAGCGGATAGCCTGCGTGCGGCCGGCGAAATTGTCGCCATAGCGCAGCCGCATCATGTCGAGCGTTTCCTGCGTCGCCAGCACCGTGCCGTGGCCGGGGCGGGCGTGATCGGAGTGAGCGTGGGTGATTAGGGCGCGCTCCACCGGCCGCACCGGATCGACGTAAAAATCGCCGGGCCTGCAACGAAGTCCGGCTGCTGTTGGGCCGAGAAGCTCTTGCGGACGCATGATGCGTATATAGGCCGCATCTCGTGCAGCGACACGGTGCGCGCGATCAGGTTGTGTTGGTGACGGAGTGTGCTACGTTTCTCCTACTTAAACGATTAACTAAAAATGATGGGGAGATTGTCAGACCATGGACCGACGTTCGCCGTTTCGATTGCCACACGCCGTTGTCGCGGGGGCCGCGTTGCTTGTCGCCACCCAGGCCTTCGCCGCTGACAAGAAATACAGCCCCGGTGCCAGCGATACCGAGATCAAACTTGGCCAGACGGTGCCGCATTCGGGGCCGGGATCGCTCTATGGCGTGCTTGGCCGCGTCGGCGAGGCCTATTTCCAGATGCTGAACGAGAAGGGCGGCATCAACGGCCGTAAGATCAAGTTCTTCACGGCGGACGACGCCTATTCCGCACCGAAGGCGGTCGAACAGACCCGAAAGCTGGTGGAGCAGGAAGAAGTGCTGGCGCTGTTTGGTTCGCTCGGCACCGCGCCGCAGACCGCCGTGCATAAGTATCTCAATAGCAAGGGCGTGCCGCAGCTTCTGCTCAACACCGGCGCGTCGAAGTGGAATAATCCGAAGCAGTTCAAATGGACGATGGCGGGGTTGCCGCTCTATCCGACGGAAGCGCGCATCCTCGCCAAGTACGTGCTGAGCGTGAAGCCAGATGCCAAGGTCGGCATCCTTTACCAGAACGACGACTTCGGCCGAGACTTCCTCGGGCCCTTCAAGGATGAACTGGCCAAGGCCGGCGGCAAGGCGAAGGTGATCGCGGAGGCGACCTACGATCTGACCGATCCGACGATCGATTCGCAGATCATCAACCTGTCGAAGTCGGGCGCCGATGTTTTCTACAACATCACCACCGGCAAGGCGACGTCGCAGACCATTCGCAAGATTGCCGAACTCGGCTGGAAGCCGCTGCACCTGCTGTCGGCAGGATCGACCGGTCGTTCGATCCTGCACGCCGCCGGTCTCGAGAACGCCAAGGGCATCGTCGCCATCCGCTACGCCAAGGAAGTCGGGGTGCCGCAGTTTGCGAACGACCCCGAGGTAAAGGAGTTCGAGGCGTTTCGTCAGAAGTATCTGCCGAATGTCGATCCCGACAACACCATCGCTTTCGCCGGTTACGGCCAGGCAGTCACCATGGCGGAGATCCTGCGCCGCTGCGGCGACAATCTCACCCGCGAGAACGTGCTGAAGCAGGCCGCCAGCCTGAACGGCTTCCATTCGCCCTACATGCTGGACGGCATCACTTACTCGTTCACGCCGGATAACTACACGCCGATCAAGACGCTCTACATCTCGGTGTTCAACGGCAAGGACTGGGACATCGTCGGAAAGCCCTATACCGAGTAACTCATCCAGTTCGCGCAGTTGAAGTGACGCGAAGGCCGGGCCGGGTTTCCAATCAAGCAAATCCGGCCCGTTGTTTTTCAGGGGCGAAGGGAAAGCGGAGGAGCAAAGTTCTTTCGTCATGCCCGTGCTCGTCACGGGCATCCACGCTCTTCAGCGCTACGACAAAGAAAAGCCCCGGCGGATAAAACCGCCGGGGCTTTGATGTTTTTACGTTGTCGCCGCGATCAGTACTTCGCGACCACCGGAGCGTTGAAGTGGTAGTTCAGTCCGGTGCGGAAGATATGCTGCTGAACGTCGGTCGAGAATGTCACCGGACCACCGCCGATGGTGGAACGACCGAGATCGACGTAGAGATATTCGGTCTTCGACGTCCAGTTCGGGCCGAACAGGCCGAGCAGCGTAAACGGGGTTTCGATGCCGGCGCCGACGGTCCAGCCGGTGAGTGTCTCCGAGGTGCTGACACCGTTGAAGGCCGTCTTCACGCCGCCATAGGCGAAACCGCCGGTGGCGTAGAACAGCGACGGACCGACCGCGTAGCCGAGGCGGCCGCGCACGGTGCCGAACCACGGCAGCTTCGAATTGATCGCCAGACCACCAGGGCCGCAATCGAAGCAAGTCTTGTTGTCTTCCAGCGAGGCGCCCTGAATGTCGGTCTCGATGCCGAATACGGTGCTGCCGGTCTGCCAGTTGTAGCCGGCCTGCACGCCGCCGTTGTAGCCATCGGCGGCGAGATTGAACGTGTTGACGGCCCCGCCGCCGACGATCGAGCTACGGTCGCGCGCGGTGCCCGAGCCGAAGTTGCCGCCGAGATAGAAGCCATTCCAGTTGGCCACGACGGTCGGCGCATAGGTGCCGTTGCCGCCGATGCGGTAATTCAGGCCGACGCGGAAGATCTGCTCGCGCAGGTCGGAACGGATCGTCTGCGCGCCGCCGCCGAACACATGGGTCTGGTCGCCGAGGTCGACATACAGATATTCGATCTTGCCGGTCCAGTTGCCGCCCAGCGCCGCTTCGACGCCGCTGCCCCAGGTCCAGCCGCTGCGGCCGCCGCCGAAGGCGAACGGCACGCCGCCGGCGACGCCGGTGGTGTTGACGTTGCCGTAGGCATAACCGGCGGTGAGATAGCTCAGGGTCGGGCCGGTCACGAGGCCGATGCGACCGCGGACGGTTCCGAACCAGTCCAGCTTCTGGCTGAAGGCATTGCCGTTGGCATTGACGTAGCCGTCACGCATGTCGGCGCCCTGGATGTCGGCCTCGACGCCGAGCACGATCGGGCCCAGGAACGAATTGGTCTGCCAGTTGTAGCCGATCTGGCCGCCACCAATGGCGCCGAGCGGCGAGAGATAGGTGGAATCGGCGCCTGCCGCGTCGAAATGCTGCGTCCGGTCGCGGCCAAGGCCGATGCCGGCGTTCACGCCGAGATAGAAGCCGGTCCAGTCATAGACCGCGGCCATCGCCGGGGCTTTGGTGTAAGGGGCTTTGACGGCAAGGTCGGCGGCCTGCGCGCTGACGGCGGTTCCAAGGAGAGCAACGCCGGCAATAATCGTTTTCATCGTCGATTCCATTCCTGTGACTGCCAAAGTCTACTCCGGGAACACTGGGCTGTCTGTGGTTTGCTGGTCACACCGCAATGGATTGCGGCCGAGGGTTGATGAAACCTTGCCTCAATTTGCGTCAAGGGCTGCGATCAAGCGATTGTCGTGACCCTCGACCACGGCGGCGGGAAGGCTTACCTCTGGGCGGTGCCGCCCCCGAACCTCGATTCGTCGACTGCGCCGCTGCCGGACATCTTTTCGCGCTGGTTCGCCCGGCGTGGCTGGTCGCCGCGCGCACATCAGCTCGCGCTGCTGGCGAAAGCGCGGGCGGATCGTTCGGCGTTGTTGATTGCGCCGACCGGCGCCGGCAAGACGCTGGCCGGCTTCCTGCCGACGCTGGTGGAACTCGGCGGCGCATCGCCAAAAGCACGGACCAGTGGCCTCCACACGCTCTATATCTCGCCGTTGAAGGCGCTGGCGGTCGATATCGCGCGCAATCTGGAAACGCCGGTCGCCGAAATGGGTCTGCCGATCCGGATCGAGACTCGCACCGGCGATACGCCGGCATCGCGGCGGCAGCGGCAGAGGCGCTATCCGCCCGACATCATGCTGACGACGCCTGAGCAACTGGCACTGCTGCTTGCCTCCGACGACGCGCCGTATCTGTTCGCATCGCTCAAACGGATCGTGCTCGACGAACTCCACGCGCTGGTGACGTCGAAGCGCGGCGACCTGCTGTCGCTCGGGCTATCGCGGCTATGGACGATCGCGCCGCAGGTGCGCGCCATCGGACTGTCAGCGACGGTCGCGGAGCCGGAGTCGCTGGCGCGGTTTCTTGTGCCGCAAGTTGTCTCCCCTCCCCCCGCGAAGCGGCGGGGAGGGGTCGGGGGTGGGGGCCTCTTCAACGAAGATAGCGCTGGCGATAGACATGCTGCTTCCCCCCACACCCGACCCCTCCCTGCCACGCAAGAGCCTGGGAGGAGGGGAGAAGCAGCCGCGACCGAAGATAACAACAGCGCAATCGCCGACATCGTCGTCGCGGGCGGTGCGGCCGCGCCTGTGGTCGAAATGCTCGACACGCGCGAACGGTTGCCGTGGGCCGGGCATTCGGCGCGCCACGCGCTCGGCGAAATCTACGATCTGATCAAGCGCAACAAGACCACGCTGGTCTTCGTCAACACCCGCAGCCAGGCCGAGATGCTGTTTCAGGATCTGTGGCGGATCAACGACGACAATCTCGCCATCGCCCTGCATCACGGCTCGCTTGATGTCGGCCAGCGCCGCAAGGTCGAGGATGCGATGACCGCCGGCAAATTGCGCGGCGTGGTCTGCACGTCGTCGCTCGATCTCGGTGTCGACTGGGGCGACGTCGATCTCGTCGTCAATGTTGGCGCGCCGAAGGGATCGTCGCGGCTGATGCAGCGCATCGGCCGCGCCAATCACCGCCTCGATGAGGCCTCGCGCGCGGTGCTGGTGCCCGCCAATCGCTTTGAGGTGCTGGAGTGTCATGTCGCCATCGATGCGGTGAACGAGAACGCGCAGGACACGCCGCCGCTGCGTTCCGGTGCGCTCGATGTCCTCGCGCAGCATGTGCTCGGCCGTGCCTGCGGCGAACCGTTTCTCGCCGACGAGCTTTACGCGGAAGTGAAAACTGCCGCACCTTACGCGGAGTTGTCGCGTGCGGATTTTGACGACGTGGTCGATTTCGTCGCCACCGGCGGCTATGCGTTGAAAAGCTATGAGCGCTTCGCGCGCATCAAGCAGGACAAGCTGGGGCGATGGCGCGTCGCCAATCCGAAGGTGCGGCAGACCTACCGGCTCAATGTCGGCACCATCGTCGAGGAATCGATGCTGAAGGTGCGGCTGGTGCGTTCGCGCCGTGGCGGCTCGGGTGCGACCGGCACTATCGCGCGCGGCGGCCGGATGCTCGGCCAGATCGAGGAATACTTCATCGAAGGCCTGGTGGTCGGCGATACCTTCGTGTTCGGCGGTGAGATCGTGCGTTACGAGGCGCTGGTGGAAGACGAGGTCTACGTCTCGCGCGCCAACGATGCCGATGCCAAGGTGCCGTCCTACATGGGCGGCAAGTTTCCGCTCTCCACCTATCTTGCCGAGCGTGTCCGGGTGCTGTTGGCCGACCAACGCGCGTGGAAAGGTCTGCCCGATCAGGTACGCGAGTGGCTGTCGCTGCAATCGTACCGCTCGCGCGTGCCGGGCGCGCGCGAGATGGTAGTGGAAACCTTTCCGCGTGCCGACAAGCATTACCTTGTCTGCTATCCGTTCGAGGGGCGGTTGGCGCACCAGACGCTCGGGATGCTGTTGACGCGGCGGCTGGAACGCGCGCGGGTGCGGCCGCTCGGTTTCGTCGCCAACGAATATGCGCTCGCGGTGTGGGGGCTCGGTGATATGTCGGCGATGATCCGGCAGGGCCGCTTGAATCTCGACACGCTGTTCGATCCCGACATGCTGGGCGACGATCTCGAGGCGTGGCTGGCGGAATCCGCGCTGATGAAGCGCACGTTCCGTAACTGCGCGATCATTTCGGGATTGATTCCGCACCGCTTCACCGGCGAGGAGAAAAGCCGGCGTCAGGTGCTGTTCTCCACGGATCTCGTCTACGACGTGTTGCGCAAGCATCAGCCCGATCATGTGCTGTTACGCGCGGCGCGCGCCGACGCCGCGACGGGTCTGCTCGATTTGCGCCGCCTCAGTGATATGCTGACGCGCATCGCGGGCCGAATCACTCACAAGGAACTCGATCGGATTTCGCCGCTCGCGGTGCCGGTGATGCTGGAAATCGGTCGCGAAGCGGTTTACGGCGAAGCTTCGGATGAATTGCTGGCGGAAGCCGCCGAGGATCTGGTGCGCGAGGCGACGGGAACGTGAATACGATGCACATCGCAGACATGACCGTTTCCGGTGTGAATTTCACCGCCGATCTCTCGGGCGCGTTGTACTGGGCCGACGAGCGCCTGCTCGTGGTCTCCGATCTTCACCTGGAAAAGGGTTCCAGCTTCGCCACGCGCGGCGTGCTATTGCCGCCGCACGACACGACTGAAACGCTGGCGCGACTCGATGCCGTGATCGCGCGCTATCAGCCACACGCGGTGATCGCGCTCGGTGACAGTTTCCATGATCGTGAGGCACATGACCGTCTGACAGCAGCTCATCGCGCCACGCTGGCAACGCTGCAAACGGGACGCGACTGGATCTGGATTGTCGGCAATCACGATCCCGATCTGCCGCGCGATCTCGGCGGCAGCGTCGCCAGCGATGTCGGCATTGGTCCCGTGGTGTTTCGCCATGAGCCCACCGGAGCGGCGGGTGAGATCGCCGGTCATCTGCATCCGAAGGCGCGCGTCTCGCGGCGCGGCCGTTCGGTGGAGCGGCGTTGCTTCGCCAGCGACGGCGAACGTGCGATCATGCCGGCGTTCGGCGCTTACACCGGTGGCCTAAGCATCCGCGACCTCGCCTTCGCGGCGATCTTCAAGTCGCTGGAATTCACCGCGCATGTGCTCGGCGACAATCGTATGCACGCCATCGCCGCGGCGCGGTGTTACTGAAGCGTTTCAAGGTCCGATTCACACGATGCGTCATTGCCGGGCATAGCCGTTCGAAGAACGGCGTCGCTTCGCTCGCCTATGACCCGGCAATCCATCCTTTCGAGAAAGATAGGTGCGCGGATCAAGTCCGCGCACGACGAAATCAAGCAGCCTTCGCCTGCACGGTGTTGCAAAAATCCGCCAGCGTATCGGCAAGCCTGAGCGTCGCGGGGCTGGCCTCGGGCGCGGCGACCAGCGCCATCTCGGTCTTGTCGATCGGGGCGAAGCCATCTTTAGCCGTCAGGATGCGGTGCCCCGGCTGAATCGCCATCTCGGAGAGGATGCTGAGACCGAGTCCGGCAGCGACCGCGGCCTGAATCCCGGCAAGGCTCGAACTCGAATAGGCCATGTGCCAGTTGCGGCCCGCCGCCTCGATGGCGTGGATCGCCCCGGCGCGATAGAGGCATCCGGCGGGAAAGCCGATCAGCGGCACCGAATGGCAGGTGAGGTCGACCGGATGCATCTTGCTGGTCACCCAATGGATGCGCTCCGGCCACACCGCGATGCCGCCCTTCTCGCCGGCGGCGCGCTTGAGCAGCGCGAGGTCAAGGTCGCCGCGCTCCAGTGCGCGACGCAGGTTGGTGCTCTGGTCGGCTTGCACGTCGAGCCGCAAGCCCGGCCGGGCGCGGGTGAAATTCGCCAGCAGTTCGGTGAGGCGGTAGGCGGCGAAATCCTCCGGAATGCCGAGCCGCACCGCGCCCTCCGCCGCCGGTCGCGCCATCACGTCGCGCGCTTCCTCCGCCAGCGCCAGCATCCGCCGCGCGTAGGAGAGCAGCCGTTCACCGTCCTCGGTCAGCGTGACCGTTCGTCCGGTGCGGATCAGCAGTGGACGTCCGATGTCGTCCTCGAGGCGCTTGATCTGCTGGCTGACGGTGGATTGGGTCTTGTGGACACGCTCGCCGGCGCGGGTGAAGCCGCCGGAATCGACCACGGAGACGAAACTGCGGAGCAATTCGAGATCGAACATGGATAATCCATTCGATTTTCCACTAGAATGGATTTTATCATTTAATTTCCAAATGAAAAGGGGCGAGCCTAGATCGATGGGCACGGAGATCAACCAAGGAATCCGGTTATGTCCCTCGCCCCGTCGGTCAGCCTGTCCCGCCCCTCGTTCAATTCGCTGCCGCTCGCCATCGCGCTGTTCTGCGTGCTGTGGAGCTTCGCTTTCGTTGCCGGCAAGACCGGCGTGACCTATTGCCCGCCGCTGATCCTGCTGGCGGCGCGCTTCACCCTCGCCGGCGTGCTGATCCTCGGCTTCGCGGCGTTGCGGCGCGAGACCTGGATGCTGTCGTGGCGTGACGCCGCCGTGTTCGCTGTGCTCGGCATCGCCAACAACGCGCTCTATCTCGGCCTTGGCTACACCGGGTTGCAGACGGTATCGGCCGGGCTCGGCGGTCTGATCGTCAGCGCCAACCCCATCTTCACCGCGATGCTGGCGGCCTTGCTGCTCGGTGAATCGCTCACCGGGCGCAAGGTCGCGGGCCTGCTGCTCGGCATTCTCGGCGTCGGCATGATCGTCTGGCACCGCATTGCCGTCGGCACCGACAGTCTGCACGGCATTCTGTTCACGCTGGCATCGCTCGCCTCGCTGGTTGCCGGCACGATTCTGTTCAAGGTGCTATCGCCGTCAGGCAGCCTGTGGGTCGGCAACGGCGTGCAGAATCTGGCGGCCGGCCTTGTGACCATTCCCTTTGCCGCCGCATTCGCATCGCCCACTGACATCGTGCCAAACGTGCAATTGCTCGGCGCTTTCGCCTTCCTCGTGCTCGGCGGTTCGATCCTTGCCTATCAGTTATGGTTTCACATGCTGCGGACCTGCGGCGCGACGGCGGCCAGCGCCTATCACTTCGTGATGCCGCCCCTCGGAATGCTGTTCGCTTATCTGGTGCTCGGCGAGCATCTGGAGATGCGCGACTTGCTCGGCATCGTGCCGGTGGCGCTCGGCGTCTATCTGGTGACGCGGCCGGCGCGTTCCCAAACGCATTGAATGATGGAGGTTGTCATGACCGAAGTTCGTATCACGTTGATCGGTGGTCCCACGGCTTTGATCGAAATCGAAGGCTTCAAGCTGCTGACCGATCCGACCTTCGACGCACCGGGCCACTACGAATTGCCCCATGTGACGCTGGAAAAGCTCGCAGCGCCTTCGTTGAGTGCGGACGACATCGGCGCGGTCGATGCGGTGTTGCTCAGCCACGATCAGCACGCCGACAATCTCGATCACGGAGGTCGCGACTTTCTCGGCCGCGCGGGACGCGTGCTCACCACCGTGGTGGGAGCCGGGCGGCTTGGCGGCAAGGTCGAGGGACTTGCACCCTGGCAGAGCGTGGATCTGGTGAAGGGTGATCGTACCCTGACCGTCACCGCCACGCCGGCGCGTCACGGCCCCGCAGGGATCGAGCCGCTGGCAGGCGACGTGATCGGCTTCGTTGTCGCGCCGCAATCGGCGGAGGATCGCGCGATCTATATCACCGGCGACACGGTCTGGTACGACGGCGTTGCTGAAGTGGCGTGGCGTTTCCCGGCGCGGCTGGTGCTGCCGTTTGCCGGTGCGGCGCAGACGCGCGGACCATTTCATCTCACCATGGACACCAACGACACGATTGAAACGGCGCGGGCCTTCAAGGATGCGTTGATCGTGCCGGTGCATACCGACGGATGGGCGCATTTCCGCCAGAACGCACAGGACCTGAAGACATCGTTCGATGCACTCGGCTTTGGCGAACGGTTGCGGTTGTTATCACCCGGCATTCCGACGACGATCGAGATCGGCGAGACGTCGACTGGGGTTCGTTGAATCGGGCTTGAGCGGAGGCTACGGAACGCAAATCGCCGCGCGGCGTTGAGACCAACGCTGAGGCTGTGGAACGCAAGCGTGACGCAATCCGCCGAAACGAGCGACGTCAAACCGGCGAGTGCGAAAGGCCTGCGCGGTTTCGTTCGCACGCTCGGCCCCGGTCTGATCACCGGCGCGGCGGATGACGATCCGTCCGGCATCGGCACCTATAGTCAGGCCGGCGCGCAGTTCGGTTACGGCATCGGCTGGACCATGATCATCAGCTTCCCGCTGATGGCGGCGATCCAGGAAATCTCTGCGCGGGTTGGCCGCGTTACCGGTCGCGGCATCGCCGGCAATGTCTGTCGTCACTATTCGCCGGGGCTGCTCTATTTCATCGTGACACTGCTGTTCGTCGCCAACACCATCAACATCGGCGCTGATCTCGCCGCCATGGCCGATGCCTCGAAGCTGTTGGTCGGTGGCCCCGCCTTCGCCTACGTCATCCTGTACGGCTTGATCTCGGTGCTGGCGCAGATCTTCTTCGACTACAGGCGCTATGTCGCCGTGCTGAAGTGGCTGACGTTGAGCTTGTTCGCCTACGTCGTTGCGCTCGCCGTGGCGAATGTGGATTGGGCCGAAGCTTTCAAGGGCGCGGTGCTGCCGCGGCTGGAATGGAATGCCGATTACTGGACCACGATCGTCGCCATTCTTGGCACGACCATCTCGCCTTATCTGTTCTTCTGGCAGGCCTCGCAGGAAGCGGAGGACGAACGGATCGATCCCGACAAGGAGCCGCTGATCGAGACGCCGCGCGATGCAACGCGCGAGTTCATGCGGATTCGCGCTGACACCGTCGTCGGCATGGGCTTTTCGACCCTGATCGCACTCTCTATCATCGTCATCGCGGCGGCCACGCTTCACGCCACCGGCAAAACCGATATCGAAACCTCGGCGCAGGCGGCCGAGGCCCTGCGTCCGGTGGCCGGTGCGTTCGCGGAATTCATCTTCGCGCTCGGCATCGTCGGCACGGGGCTGCTCGCGGTGCCGGTATTGGCGGGCTCGGCGGCTTATGCGATCGGGGAGGGGCGGCGTTGGCCGGTCGGTCTGGCGCGCAAGCCGAACGAAGCGCGGGCATTTTATGCGGTGCTGACGCTCGCCGCGATCGTCGGCATCATCCTGAATTTCTCGCCGATCGATCCGATCTCCGCGCTGTACTGGAGCGCTGTGATCAACGGCATCCTCGCGGTGCCAGTGATGATCCTGCTGATGATGATGGTTCGCCGCAGCGATGTGATGGATCGCTTCGTGATCGACGGGCCGTTGAATTGGCTCGGCTGGCTTGCGACCGTCGTGATGACCGCGAGCGTGCTCGGTATGGCGGTCTCTGCCCTGTAACCTCAATCTCTTCTGAAGATGATGGAAGCCATCCATCCGGTCATCAGCGCCATCAGCGCGGTGGCGAGGCCGTAGGCGAGGCCGTGCTGATGCGCGGCGGTGGCGATGAATTGTTCGAAGCCGACCTTGACGATCTCAAACGCGGTCTGGGTGTCGCCGACCATCGCGCCGTCGGCGAACAGCTTGATGTTGACGTCATAGGTCCCGGTCGGCACCTCCGCGGGCAGCGCGATGCCGGCGCGGAACAGCGTCGGCGTGAGGAAGGTGACGCCGCTTGGCGATTCGCGATACAGCCCGTGCTCGCTGCGTAACCGCACGAAAGCGCGCCGGAACGGATCGGTTGCCACGACATCGGCATAGTCGGTGCCGACGCGCTGGGTGAGCAGGACGTTGTCGATGCCGAGTTGCTGGCGTCGCCGCACGTCGGCCGGCGCGATGGCGTCGATCGGCCGGTTCGAGGACACCGCGAGATAGGCGGGCACGTTGAGGAACTGCCGTGAATCGGCGTTGACCCAGATGCCGAATTTGCGCTCCTTGCGGCGCGTCACCATGTCGGTGCGCGGACCGGATACCGTCACCACCATGTCGTAGCCGCCGTGCCGCACCGGCGTCGAGGCGTCGCGCTCGACCGAGCCGAATAGCACCAGCTCCTCGCCGGAATAGCTCGACGTCACCGTCACACGGTGGTTCGAGATCGAGACGATCAGCTTCTCCGCCTGCGCGGGCGCGAGGCCGAACGCCGCGAACGCCAGCAGGGCTGCAACGATATCGCGAAGGCGGCTCATGCGGCGCCTCCGGATGCGCGGATGGTGTAGATTTCCTCCGGGCGAATGCCGAGTTCGATGGCGAAGCGGACGCCGACCGCGAGGATCAATAGCCCCAGCAGCAGCCGCAGGTGTTCGCTGCGGATGCGATGCCCGGCCTGCGCACCGAACTGCGCGCCGGTGACGCCGCCGATCATCAGGATCAGCGCCAGCACCGCATCGACCTGATGGTTGGTCACCGCGTGCAGGATGGTGGCGATCACCATGGTCACCAGCGTCAACGCCATTGAGGTGCCGATCACCGTGCTGGTCGGAATCCGCAGCACGTAGATCAGGATCGGGATCAGGATGAAACTGCCGCCGACGCCCATGATGGCGCCGAGGAAGCCGATCAAGAGGCCGATGAGGTTGACCGGGATCACCGACAGATAAATCTTCGAGCGCTTGAAGCGCATCTTCAGCGGCAGGCCGTGGACCCAGGTATG
>JAFKKM010000077.1 GCA_017305555.1 Hyphomicrobiales bacterium
GATCTCGAAGCCGCCGCCGTAGGCGAGACCGTTGACGGCGGAGATCACCGGCTTGCCGCAGCGTTCCGGCGCCGCCAACACGTCGAGCGCGGCGGCGAGAAATTTGCGGCCCTTCTCGGCCTCCAGTTCAAAGCCGCTGATGTCGGCGCCGGCGCAGAACGCCTTGCCACCGCCGCCGGTGATAACGGCAACGCGAACGCCGTCGTCGGCATCGGCGCGGGCAAGGCCGGCAAGAATGCCCTCGCGGATGCCGGTGGTCAGCGCGTTGAGCTTGGTCGGCTCGTCGAGGGTCAGGATCGCGATCTTGCCCTTGGTGTCGTAATTGACGCTACCCAATCGCATGGCGTCCTCCCTGTTTGTTTCCCGTCGTTGACTGGCGCGACTACGATGACGGCTCCGGCTCGACCACCACGACGACGGCGTTGCGTTCGACGGTTTCGCCGGCGCGGCAGTTCACCGCGGTCACGACGCCGTCGACCTCGCTTGCGATCCGCAATTCCATTTTCATCGATTCCAGCACGGCAGCGACGTCGCCCGTCTTTACCCTGTCGCCGACCGCGACATTGACCTTGAGGATCATGCCTGTCATCGGCGCGCGCAGATCGCCGCTCGTTTCCGCCGCCGCACTGATGTAGCTGAGATAGGGCAGCGCCTGCATGGCGTGAACGCCGCGCCCATCATGGACGAAGATGGCGCTCTGCTCCTGATAAATGCGGACGACCTCGCGGCGCGAGCCAACCACTGCGGTGAAGAGATCGTCACCGATCGGGTCCAACCGTACCGTCACGTGGTCGTCGTTAACACCGATGGTTATCGCTCCCTCAGCCTGCACCGGCGCGAAGCGGATGGTGACGCTATGGCCTGCCGTCGTCAGGTGCAATTCCGGAATTGGCGATAGCCCGGCGTCGCCTGTTGCCATGTGCCAGCCGGTGAGATCGCGCGATTGCCACGGATCGCGCGCAGCGGTTTTGCGCTGGCGCATCATCCAAAAGCACGCGCCGAGCGCGAGCGCCTCGCGATCGGACTCCGAGGGGGCCGCAGTGAGTTGGCCGATGCTTTCGTCGATCGATCGGGTGTGGAACGTCGCCTTGCGCGTCTCGGGCCAGTTGAGCAGATTGCTGAGAAATGCTTGATTGGTGGTGACCCCGAAGATCGAGGTTGCATCCACCGCTCCACGGAGCTTGTCCAGCGCTTCATCGCGAGTGGGTGCGAAGGCGATCAGTTTCGCCAGCATGGAATCGTAGTAGGGGGTGACCACCGATCCGCTTTCCACGCCGGTCTCGACGCGGATATCACCCGCCGGGAAACTGACGTGAACGATGTCGCCGGTGCTCGGCAAGAAATTGTTGGCGGGGTCTTCGGCGCAGATGCGTGCCTCGACGGCGTGGCCGTGGCACGCGATCTGCGCCTGCGTCAGCGGCAGGCCTTCGCCGGAGGCGATGCGCAGCATCAGTTCGACGATGTCGAGACCGGTGATGCTCTCTGTTACCGGATGTTCGACCTGCAAGCGCGGGTTCACCTCGAGGAAATAATAGGCGTCGTCCTGAAGGATGAATTCGACGGTGCCGGCGCCGCGATAGTTCAGCTGCTTGCCGAGCCGTACCGCATCCGCCGCCATACGATCGCGCAGCGCTGCCGGCAGGTTCGCCGCTGGCGCTTCCTCGATCACCTTCTGGTGCCGGCGCTGTAAGGTGCATTCGCGCTCGAACAGGTGGATGACGTTGCCTGTGCCGTCGCCGAGGATCTGGATTTCGATGTGACGGCCGCGTGGGATTAGCTTCTCGACGATCAGGCCGGCAGAGCCAAATGCGTTCTTGGCCTCACGCATCGCGGATTCAATATCGTCGGCGAGGCCATCAAATGTGGAGACGACGCGCATACCCTTGCCGCCGCCGCCGGCCGCGGCCTTCAGCATCACCGGCAGGCCGGTATCGCGCACGATCCGTTCGACCTCGGCCTTATCCTCGCTCGGCGTGGTGCTGCCGGGAATGATCGGAACGCCGGCCACGTCCGCTTCCTGCTTGGCCAGCGCCTTGTCGCCAAGCCTCTCGATCACGTCCGGCGTCGGGCCGATGAAGGTGAGGCCGGCGGCCTCGACCGCGCGAGCGAACGCCGCGTTCTCGGCAAGGAAGCCGAAGCCGGGATGGATTGCCTGCGCGCCAGTGGCTTTCGCGGCATCGATCACCGCGTCTATGCGCAGATAACTATCGGACGCCGCCGCGCCACCGATGGCGATGGATTCGCCGATCTCTCGCACATGCAACGCATCGGCATCGGCGGAAGAGTGGACGCCGGCGACGGCAACGCCGAGCCGCCGGCAGGTGCGGGCGATTCGGCAGGCGATTTCGCCGCGATTGGCGATCAGGATTTTATCGAACACGACGTGCTTCTCCCGTCATCACATCCGAAGCACGCCGACGCGCGTTTCCTTGGGCGGCAACCGGCCAGCGAGATCAAGCAGCAGCGCCATCACGTTGCGGGTTTCCAGCGGATCGATCACCATGTCGCACCAGATGTTGCGTGCGAAGTTGTAGGCATTGGCGAAATCCTCGAACTGCTGGCGCACCGGCGCGCGATAGGCTTCGCGTTCCTCTTCGGTCCAACTCGTCCCTTCGCGCTTGTGCACTTCGTCCCGCACCATGGCGAGCGTATTCGCCGCCTGGTCCGGGCCCATGATGGCGGAGCGGCCGTTCGGCCACATCATCATCGCGTTGGGTTTCATCGGGCGGCCGCACATCGACATGTAGCCGGCGCCATATGAATTGCCGATGATCAGCGTGTATTTCGGCACATCGGCGCTGGCCATCGCGGTGATCATCTTGGCGCCGTGCTTGGAGATGCCGCCTTCTTCCGCTTCGCGGCCGACCATGAAGCCGGTCACGTCCGCCATGAACAACAACGGAATGCCGCGCTTGCAGCACAGGTCGATGAAGTGCGTCGCCTTCAGCGCGCTTTCGGAGAACAGCACGCCATTGTTGCAGACGATGCCGATCTCGAAACCCATGATACGGGCGAAGCCGGTGATCAGCGTGTCGCCGTAAAGTGGCTTGAATTCGTGAAACTCGCTGCCGTCCACCAGTCGCGCGATGATGTCGCGATTGTTGGTCGGCACACGCGGATCGGCACTGATGAGGCCGTACATTTCACGCGGATCGAAGCGGGGCGGCCGCGGCTCAGCTATCTGCCAGCGCTGTTGCGGGATATCGCCGAGGTTGGCGACGATGTCGCGGGTGATGGCAATGGCGTGGCTGTCGTTTTCCGCGAGATGGTCGGTGACGCCGCTGATGCGGCTGTGCATCTCGCCGCCGCCCAGTTCCTCGACGCCGACTTCCTCTTTGGTCGCCGCGTAGACAAGCTGCGGTCCGCCGAGGAACATCGCGCCCTGATTGCGCACGATCACGGTCTCGTCGCAAAGCGCCGGCATGTAAGCGCCGCCGGCGGTGGAGGGGCCGTGCACGATGGCGATCTGCGGAATGCCTTCGCCGGACATGCGGATCTGGTTGTAGAAGATCGAGCCGAACTGGCCTTCGTCCGGGAAGATGCCAGGTTGATCCGGCAGATTGGCGCCGCCGGATTGCACCAGCGTGATGCAGGGCAGGCGATGCTTCCAGGCGAAGTGCTGGGCGCGGACGTGCTTCTTGCAGGTGATGCCGTAATAGGTGCCACCTTTCACGGTGGCATCGTTGGCAATGATCATGCAGGGGCGGCCGGAGACGATGCCGACGCCGGTGATGATGCTGGCGCCGGGCGGCACGCCATCGTGCATCCCTTCGCCGGCCAACTGGCTGAATTCGAGGAACGGTGAGCCAGGGTCCATCAGCGCGGCTATGCGCTCGCGCGGCAGCAGTTGCTTGCGTTCCTTGTGCAGCCGGCGCGCGCGTTCAGGGCCGCCGAGCATCGCGGCCGCACGACGCCGGTGCAGGTCGGCGATGCGTTCGCGATAGACGCTTTCGTTGCGGCGGTATTCGTCGCCGGCGCTTGAAATATCCGATTTCATCACAGCCATTGCGGCGGGGTCCTAATAGCTGCGCGGCAAGCCCATGACGCGCTCGCCGATATAGTTGAGAAGCATTTCGCGGTTGAGCGGCGCAGTCTTCAGCAGTCGCACCAGTGGATAGATGTCGAAGATGCCGTATTCCTTGGTGAAGCCGTTGCCGCCGAAACATTGCAGCGCGGTGTCCACGGCCTTGGTGCCGGCGTCTGCGGCGGCGAGCTTCGCCATGTTGGAGAATTCGCCGGCCTCGCGGCCCTGATCGAACACCCACGCTGCTTTCAGCGTCATCAGCGACGCCATCTCGACGTCGGTGTAGGCGCTGGCGAGGGGATGTTGCAGCCCCTGGTAAGCGCCGATCGGCGTATTATTGAACACCTTGCGGCCGCTGGCATAGTCCACCGCGCGACTGAGCGCGTAGCGGCCGAGCCCGCAGCAGATCGAGCCGACGAGGATGCGTTCCGGGTTGAGACTCTTGAACAGGATTTCGAAGCCGCGATCGATCTCGCCGATGGCATCTTCCGGTCCGAGATCGACATCGTCGAAGAACAGTTGCCACTGGGTTTCCGGCGCGGGAATGCTGACTGGAATGTATTGCTTGCTGACGCCCTTGGCCTTGAGATCGACGACGAACAGCGTGAAGCCGTCGGTCTTCCGCTTCACTTCGGTGTGCGGAATGGTGCGCGCCACCACCAGCACGTAATCGGAGCCATCGGCATCGGTGATGAAGGTCTTCTGGCCATTCAGCGAAAAGCGATTGCCGTTGCGTTTCGCCAGCGTGGTGATGCGCATTGAATTAGTGCCGGCGTCCGGCTCGGTGATCGCGAAGCAGAAGCGGGTCTTGCCGGCGCAGGCGTCGGGCAGGAAGCGTTGCTTCTGCTGCTCGGTGCCGTATTTCGCGATCAGGCCGAGGCTCATGGTGGCGCCGACCACGAGATTGAGCAGCGGGATACCGTTGTTGGAAAGGCCTTCGAGGAACAGGTGCATCTCGGTCATGCCCTGACCGGCGCCGCCATATTGCTCCGGCACCATCATGCCGACGAAGCCGTCCAGCGCCACCTTCCGATAGAGCGCGGCCGGAAACTCGCGCTTCTCCGCGCAGTCGAGCCAGTAGCGGCGGTCGTACTGCTTGGCGACGCTGTTGCCGTAATCGAGGATTTGCTGCTGTTCGGTGGTGAGATCGAAATCCATGGGCAGGTTCCGGTGAAGGCTGCGCGAGCTTAGGGACAAGCCCCGGCCGTTGCAATCTAACAAACGTTCAAAATCTAACAATCGTTAGATTTATGCCCAAGCGGCTTTTGGGCTGATTTACGTAGAGCGGCTGAGGGTTAGCGGCTGATGAGGGTTAGGCCCGTCTGAAACGGGGGAGGGCGATCTCGTCCGAGACCGGCTCGCAGAGCAACACGACATCCATGTCGAACGTCACCTCGTCCGGCTTGCCGCCGGTATAGGTCGAGATCATGCGCGGGCCTTCGGCCAGTTCCACCAGCAGCACGGCATAGGGCACGTCGCCCTTAAAGGCCGGGCCCGGTGCGCGATGGACGACGCTGAAGGAATGCACCTTGCCGCGCCCGCTGGCCGGGCGATGCGTCAGATTTTCGCCGCTGCAATGGCGGCAAAAACCCTGCTGATAAAACTGCACGTTGCCGCAATCGTCGCAATGCTGGAGCAAAAGCTGGCCATCTCGCAGACCACGCCATAGGGCGGCGGTATCGGCATCGGGCGAGGGCAGCGGCTTGCGGGCGGCGTCTTCGAGCGAGATCACAGCGTGTTCTCCGTGCCGAGAATGGTGGTGGCGTTGGTGGCGAAGCCGGCACCGAGGCTATGAACAAGCCCAAGCTCGGCGCCTGCGACCTGCCGCTCCCCGCATTCGCCGCGCAGTTGCGCGACGACTTCGTGGAAGTGGAACAGCGAGCCGGGAATGCCGGAATGCGCGAAGGACAACAGCCCGCCATGGGTGTTGGAGGGAATCTGCCCGCCATAGGTCATCTGGCCGTCAGCGACGAAGCGGCCGCCTTCGCCCTTGGGGCAGAAGCCGAGATCCTCCAGCATCATGATCACCGTGCCGGTGAAGCAGTCATAGACGCCGGCAGTGTGCATATCCTTGGGGCCGTAGCCCGCCATGGCGTAGGCCTTGCCGCTCGATTGCACTGCGCCGGTGGTGGTAAGCGAGGGCATCAGGAAAATGTGCTCGTGGGTGTAGCACTCGCCGCCGCCGAGAATGTAGATCGGCTTTTCGATGCCGAGCGCTTTCGCACGTTCGGCCGACGTCAGGACGAACGCCGCGCCGCCGTCTGAAATCAGCGAACAGTCGAGCTTGCGATAGGGCGACGTCACCATCTTCGAGTTGAGTACGTCCTCGATGGTGATCGGCGCGGTCTGCTGGGCGCCGGGGGTGCGGGCCGCGTGCTGGCGCTGCGTCACCGCCACTTGCGCCAGTTGCTCCGGCCTGGTGCCGAATTCCTTCATGTGCCGATGCGCGGTCATCGCGAAGGTGTTGGCGACCGGGATGCCGAACGGCATCTCATATTGCTGGTCGCGGCTTTCGGTGAGTGAGCGTAGCGCCAGTTCCGGCGTTAGTCCCGAGAGCAGGCTGTCGCCGCCGACCACGAGTACGGTTTCTGCGAGGCCACCGTGGATCGCCGCGGCCGCGATGTTGAACATGGTGGCGGCGGTCGCGCCTGACACCTGCAATGTGTTGGAGAATGTCGGCTGCACGCCGAAATACTCGCTGAACGCGACGCTGAAACGATGAAACTGCGCGGCCATCGCCGGGCTCGCCAGTACGCCGTCGATCTCGCTCTTTTGAATGCCAGCATCGGCCAACGCCTGCTTGGCGGCGGCGGCAGCGAGCCACAGCGGGCTGCGGCCCGGCACCTTGCCGACTGGCGACAGCCCGATGCCGATGATGGCAACCTGTCCGCGCAACGAATTCTTGTGGCCGGCGTTGGTCACAGCCTTGGTCATGGGATCTCCTAGGTCGCTGCGGCGGAAGCCGCTTGTGTCAGCCGCGCCTCAAGCTCGTGACGCTGCACCTTGCCGCTGGTCGAGCGCGGGAAGTCCGCGAAGTCGATGAAGTGAAATTGCCGCGGGCACTTGTAACCGGCGAGATCGTGACGGCACATCGCGGTCAGTTCGGCCTCGGTGAGGCTGTCGTCGCGGCGGGCGATGAACGCCACCGGCACCTCGCCCCATTTGGCGTCCTTGGTGCGCACCACGGCGGCTTCGGTAACGCGCGAATCCGTCATCAGCACGCGTTCGATCTCGGCCGGATAGACGTTCTCGCCGCCGGATTTGATCATGTATTTGGCGCGGTCGACGAAATCGAGCGTGCCGTCGGCGTTGCGGCGGAACACGTCGCCCATATGAAACCAGCCGCCGCGGAAATCGCGCGCATTGGTCTCATCCGCTTGCCAGTAGCCGGAGAACAGCGTGGGGCCGCGCATCGCGAGCTCGCCGGGCTCGCCCTGTGCGACCTCGTTGTCGTCGGGATCGACCAGCTTGATCTCGCAGAAGCTGCTTTGCTGCTTCGAGAGCCGCGCCGGGATATCGCCGATCGCGATCAGATTGGTGCTGGCGGGCGGCAGGCCTGTCTCGGTGGACCCAAAGCTATTGATGTAGGGCGCCTGCAATAGCTGCGTGATGTCGGCGATAGCCTGCGGCGGCACCAGGTCCGCCATCGCGCCACAGGTGCGGATGCCCTTCACGGTGACGGGATTGGCGCGGAATCCTTCGGCCAGTGCTTCCACCATGCCGGGGATCAGCACGAACCAGCCGATGCGGTAGCGCGCAGCGGCGGACAAGAGCGGCGCAACCTGAAAGCCGTCGACCACGATCACCGTGCCGCCGCGCAACAGCGTCGCAAGCGCGTGGTCGGTCGAGGCCATGTGAAACAGCGGCGCCCACGCTACGAAAGATTCGTCGACGGCGATGTTGAGTTCCGAAGTAAACACCATCGCGCGCGCCATCATCGCGCGATGCGAGATCACCGCGCCCTTCGGCAGGCCGGTGGTGCCGCTGGTATAGAGAATGACGAGGCCGTCTTCAGGCTCGGCTGTGATCGGCGACGGTGTGTCGGCTTGCGCTTGCAGCGCCCGCTCGTAATCGGTGCCGAGCGTCACGAGGTCGCGGATTGACAGCGCGCCGTCCAGCGGCGCGGCCAGTTCCGCCTCCGCGATCAGCAACTTCGGCGACACCAGTTCGATGCAATAGACCAGTTCGCGCTTCGACAGCCGCCAGTTGAGGCAGGCGGTGATAACGCCGAGTTGCCCAGCCGCCAGCTCGATCTCGAGGTATTCCGGGCGGTTGCGTGACAGCAATGCGACACGGTCGCCGCGTGCAAGCCCGTGTGCGGCCAGCATCGCGCGTGCGCGGTTCACCCGGTCGTTCAATTCGCCGTAGCTGACGATGCGGTCGCCGAACTCGATGGCGGGTGCGGCGGGTTGGATTGCGGCACGGGCACGGAACAGGCTGCCGACCGTCGAACTGGTGCCGGCAACGGTCGTAGGTGAATTGTCCTGCCCGTTCTTCATTCTCGTTCCTCCGCCGTCTGCCCGTTTCCGAGCCACGCTATAAGAGGCGCTTTGTCGCGCGCCTGCAAGACCATCCAAAAGGCCATTGATGTGTCAGGTTATCTGTATTGGGGGATCATGTGCTGGCGGGGCGTTGGGGACAAGTCGGCGCTTGCGGCGCCGCGCGTTCCCACCTAAATTCTAACATCTGTTCGAAAAATTTCCATAGCTGGTTGTTCGCTTTTCCGAGAGCGTGTGCCAGCATCACCAGCCTGCCGCGCGATGCGTGCGAAACAGGCCATCGACCGACGAGGACGCTGATGTCGAACCGTTATGCCGCCTACACCAAACTGAAGCTGGATTATCCCTCGAAGCGGATTCTTCGGATCACCTTCGATCGGCCGGAGACCTACAATTCGGTCGATGCCGAGACCCATACCCAGATCACCAACATCTGGCGCGACATCAACGACGATCCGGATATCAACGCGGTCATCGTCACCGGCGCGGGCAAGGCGTTTTCAGCGGGCGGGGATTTCGAGCTGATCAAGAGCCTGCTCGATAATCCGGTCGCCCGCATGGCCACCTGGAAAGAAGCCAAGGACCTCGTCTACAACGTCATCAACTGCAACAAGCCGATCATTTCCGCCATCAACGGCGTCGCGGTCGGCGCCGGCCTCGTCGTCGGCATTCTCGCCGACGTCTCGATCTGCGGTAAATCCGCCAAGATCGTCGATGGTCACACCCGGCTTGGCGTCGCAGCGGGCGACGTTGCCTGCATCATCTGGCCGCTGCTGTGCGGGCTGGCCAAGGCGAAGTATTATCTCCTGACATGCAAGCCGCTGTCCGGCGAGGAAGCGGAGCGCATCGGGTTGGTGTCGCTCTGCGTTGAAGATGCCGAGTTGCAGAAGATCGCGCTGGAAACCGCGGAAGATCTCGCCACCGGCGCGCAAAGCGCGATCCGCTGGACCAAATATTCGCTCAACAATTGGCTGCGCGTGAACGGGCCGCTGTTCGACACCTCGACGGCTCTGGAAATCCTCGGCTTCTCCGGGCACGAAGCGCGCGAAGGCCTCGCGTCTCATCTCGAAAAGCGCAAGCCGTCGTTCCCGCCGGAGTGTCCGGTTTAAGGGGAGTTAGACGCTCAATATTTTGAGCGCTCTCCAATTTTTCAGAGAGCATTTATGTCGTTATGGCCGGGCTTGTCCCGGCCATCTACGTCTTTCTCGTTGGGTTAACTAGAACGTGGATGCCGGATAAAGCCGGCCATCACGACGTTGAGTTTGTTGTTGTGCGATCAGCCCGCCGCCAACTGCCGTCGCAGCGCGTCCACCGTTTCCGGATTGGCGAGCGATGACAGGTCGCCAGGATCCTTGTTTTCGAACACCGCACGCAGCACGCGCCGCATGATCTTCAGGTTGCGGGTGCGCGGCAGGTCGTCGACGAAGACGATGCGCTCCGGGCGATAGGACGCGCCCATGCCCTTCACCAACGCGCCCGACAATTCGTCGGCGATACCTTGTTCCGCAACGCCTGGCATCAGCACACAGGCGCAGACGATGGCCGAGCCTTTCACCGGATGCGGAATACCGAACACCGCGGCCTCCGCCACCTTGCCGGTGGCGACCAGCAGTCCTTCAAGCTCCGCAGGTCCGGTGCGCTTACCGGAAATCTTGATAGTGTCGTCGGAGCGGCCGAGAATGTAGTAAAGGCCGTCAGTGCCCTGCATGGCGAAATCGCCGTGCACCCAGATGCCCGGCAGCGTGTTCCAGTAACTGTCGATGTAACGCGCGTCGGCTTTCCACAGGCTCTTCGTCAACCCGATGGAGGAGTGGCGCAGGATCAGTTCGCCGACTTCGCCGGGCGGCACCTTGTTGCCGGAAAGATCGACAATATCGGCGCCGACGCCGAGCGCTGGCCGCGAGAACGAGCCGGGATTCATTGGATGGTTCGGCGTACCGAGGAAGATGCAGCCGCCGACTTCGGTGCCGCCGGAAATGTTGATGATCGGCAGCCGCCGCTTGCAGACATGCTCGAAGAACCATTGCCACGGCGCGGCGGTCCATGCCTCGCCGCCGGAGGTCGTTATGCGCAGGCTGGAGAGATCGTAGTTCTCCACTTCCTCGCCATAGCGCATCAGGCTGCGGACGATAGTAGGCGAGACGCCGAGATAGCTGACACGATGATCCTGGATCAGCCGCCAGAATCGCCCGGTGTCCGGATAATCCGGCGTGCCTTCGGCCACCAGAAGGCTCGCCCCGGCAAAGCTCGGGATGCAGGCGGTCATTGCGCCGACCATCCAACCCATGTCGCTCATGAAGAAGAAGCGGTCGGTCGGCTTGAAATCGCCGCAGATAATGATGTCGCGCGTCACCATCGAGCCGATGAAGCCGATCTGGGTCCAGACGCAGCCCTTCGGCTCGCCTGTGGTGCCGGACGTATAAAGCAGGATTGCCGGAGCATCGGCCGGCATTTCAACGGTGGCGATGTAGCTCTCCTTGCCGGCCGTTACATCGTGCCACCAATGATCGCGCTCGGCGCGCATCGGAGTCTCGACCGACAACCCGCCGCGATCCACGACGATCACATGCTGCACGCTCGGTGCCTGTTCCAGCGCGGTATCGAGGATGGATTTCAGTGGGGCCGGCGTGCCGCGCCGCCACGTGCCGTTGGCGGTGATGACCGCTTTCGCTTCGCCGTGGTTGAGGCGGGAAATGATCGGGGCGGGGCCGAAGCCCGAAAACAGCGGTAGCAGGATCGCGCCGAGCTTCATCACCGCGAAAAAGGCAACGAAGGTTTCCGGCAAGTTCGGCATATAGAGCGCGACGACGTCGCCCTGCGTGATGCCGAGATCGCGCAGGCCTTGCGCCAGCCGGCTGACTTCGCGGTCAAGTTCGCGGTAGCTGAGTGTGCGCTGCTCCGCTTTGTTCTCGCCCTCCCACACCATGAAGGTCTGGTCCCACACCGGCGTCTCGCGATGCTTGTCGATGCAGTTCAGCACGATGCTGGTGGTGCCGCCGGCGCACCAACGTGCCCATGGTTCGCCGCGCGAGGTATCCAGCATCGTGTCGTAAGGCTTGTAGAAGCGCACGTCGCAGAACTTGAACACTTCCCTCATCAGCCATGCCGGATCGGCTCCCGCGGCGGCCGCGAGGCTGTCGTAGTTCGCATGTCCGGTGGCGTGCAGAAAGGCCGTCAGATTGCTTTGCGCGACGAGGTCGGGGGAGGGTTCCCAAACATAGTGGTTGGCGTCGCTCATGGGCTGTCCTACGGTCTTTGAATTGAAGGCGCAGGAGTACAATACCGCGCCGCCGCGATTGACAACAGCTTGTTTCTAACATTTGTTAGATTCATCGCTCGCGAACCGATCAGGATGGTCAAGTGACCGCTTCTTCCACTGCCGATTTTCTGAAACCGACCGCCTTTGTCGACAGCGATTCCGCGCCGGTGCGCAACTTCGCCGCCTCCGCACTGCGCGGTTTCGAAAACGCATCACAGACCGAGAAGGCCATCCGGCTGTTCGATGCGGTACGCGATCGCATCAAGTACGACCCGTTCAACATCGGCATCACGCCGCATGACTACCGCGCCAGCACGGTGGCCGAACGTCCTTCGAACTACTGCGTGCCCAAGGCGATTCTGCTCGCCGCGGTGCTGCGTGCCGCCGGCATTCCGGCCGCGCCCGGTTTCGCCGACGTGCGCAACCATCTCAACTCGGCGAAGCTCGCCGACCTGATGGGGACCGACCTGTTCATCTATCACGGCTACGTCGCGCTGTGGCTGAACGGCAAGATGTTCAAGGTGACGCCGGCGTTCAACACCGAACTGTGCCAGCGTTTCGGCGTGCGCGAACTAGTGTTCGACGGCAAGAGCGACGCATTGTTCCACGAATTCGATACGCAGAACCGGCGACACATGGAATATGTCAACGACCGTGGCTGGTTTGTGGATCCGCCGATCGATCGTTTGCTCGAGGATTTCCGCGTCACCTATCCGAAGCTGTGGGAGAAGGGCGCGTCGGCAACTGAGGCCGCGCAGGTCGAATTCGCGCCGGATAGATAGGCCGCAGCGCTATCCAGAATCGGGAGCGCAATTGTTTATTGATGAGTTTCCTCCGTCATGGCCGGGCTTGGCACGGCCATCCATGTCTTTCCTGCCGGTAGATCGTCTAAGCGCGGATGGCCGGAATAAATCCGGCCGTGACGAACTGTAACGGTGGAGGGCTATCCAGCCTTCCCCGTGTCCTGCTTGGCGTACTGCACAGCCACCCGGCCGACCTTCTCGCGCGCAATCACGAGCTTCTGGATCTGCGCGGTGCCGTCGCCGATCTGCAAGCCCATCACGTCGAGATAGCGCTGATGGAAAGGCAGGTCGGTGGTGTAGCCGTAATGCCCGTGCGTCAGCAGGCACTGGTGGATGATCTCGCAGGTGGTCTTCGGCACGTACCATTTGCACATCGCGGCTTCCGCGGTGTGCGGCAGGCGGCGATCGCGTAGCGACAGCGTGTGGAAGCAGAGCTGGCGCATCATGGTGAGTTGCGTTTCGGCTTCCGCCAATGGAAAACTGACGCCCTGGAACTGGGCGATTGGTCGCTCGAACGCCGTGCGCTCGCGGCTGTATTGCCAGGCCTCGTCCACCGACGCCTGCGCCGGGCCGATGCATTCGAGGCCGATCAGCGCACGGCTGTAATCGAAGCCGGTCATGATCTTGGAGAACCCCTTGTTCTCCTCCGCCATCAGACATTCGGCCGGAACAAACACATCGTCGAAGAACACCGAGCCGCGCCCGACCGGCTTGGTGCCGATGTCGTCGAAATGGGTGCGGGTGATGCCTTTCTGGTTGAGATCGACGAAGAACGCGCTGACGCCGCGCGCGCCGTCGTCCACCTTGCCGGTGCGAGCGAAGATCACGGCGGCGTCGCACTGGTCGGCGCAGCTCATCGAGGTCTTTTCGCCGTTGAGGCGGTATCCGTTGCCGGATTTTTCCGCGCGCAGAATGAGATTGGCGGCGTCCGATCCGCCGCGCGGTTCGGTGAGACCGAGCCCAAGGATGGCTTCGCCCCGCGTCACCTTCGGCAGCCATTCCCTGGCGACGTCGGGTGTTGCGTGCTGCGCCACCATGCCGCCCATCAGCGAGGCAAGTAGTTGCACGTAGCTGGTATTGAAATCGGCGTAGGCGATCTGTTCGATGATGACACCGGCGGTGACGCTGCTTTCGCCAAGGCCGCCATAGGTTTCAGGAATGTCAACGCCGATCAGGCCGAGCGACCCCATCTCGCGAAGCATTGCGCGGTCGAGCCGATGTTCGGTGGCGCGTTTCTGGTAGTGAGGGGCCAGCTTTTCGGCGGCGAAGCGCTGTGCGGCCTCACGGAAGGCTTCCTGCTGTTCGTTCAGCGTGGTGTCCACCGGCGTCCTCACGAATTGTCTTGATTATTTGAACCATTCTAACAATTGTTAGAAAGCTGACAATGCCAACGAGAGCCACGCCATGCAAGCCGATCCGGGTCTGTCGCGCTATCCCCATCTTCTCGCGCCGTTGAAGGTCGGCGGAACGATCCTGCGCAACCGGATCATCATGGGCTCGATGCACACCCGGCTCGATATGGAAGACAACGGCGTGGAAAAGATGGCGGCCTTTCTCGCCGAGCGCGCGAAAGGCGAGGTCGGGCTGATCATCACCGGCGGCTATGCGCCGAACAGCGCCGGATTGATCGAGCCGGGCGGCCCGATGCTGATCGACCGCGCGCAGGTACCGGAACTGCGCCAGATCACCGATGCGGTCCATAAGTACGATAGCAAGATCTGCCTGCAAATCCTGCATTCCGGCCGTTACGCCAAGCAGGAGGAATGCCTCGGGCCGTCCAGCATCCGCTCGCGCATCAATCGCTTTACGCCGCGCGCGATGACGGGTGAGGAGATCGAGCAAACGATCGCAGACTATGTCCGCTGCGCGACGCTGGCGCAGGAGGCCGGTTTCGACGGCGTCGAGATCATGGGCTCGGAAGGCTATCTGATCAACGAATTCACCGTGCTGCGCACCAATGACCGAACCGACGAATGGGGCAGCTCGGAGGAGAACCGCCATCGCCTGCCGGTCGAACTGGTGAAGCGGGTGCGCGCCGCCACTGGAAACAATTTCATCATCATCTACCGCATCTCTGCGCTCGACTTGGTCGAAGGTGGCGCGACCGGCGACGAGATCGACCGGCTGGCGCAGCGCGTCGAGGCCGTGGGTGCCGATATTCTCAACACCGGCATCGGCTGGCACGAGGCGCGGGTGCCGACCATCGCCTATCCGATCCCGCGCGGGGCGTGGCGCTTTGCCGCGGCGCGGATCAAACGCGCGGTCAAAATTCCGGTAGTGGCGTCGAACCGCATCAACACGCCGGAACTGGCCGAGGAGGTGATTGGCTCCGGCGACAGCGATCTGGTGTCGATGGCGCGGCCGATGCTGGCCGATCCGTTCTTCGCGAGGAAAGCGCGTGAAGGAAAGCCGGAGACCATCAACACCTGCATCGCCTGCAATCAGGCGTGCCTCGATTTCATCTTCTCCGATCGGAGCGCGACCTGTCTGGTCAATCCGCGCGCCTGTCGCGAGACGTTGTTCGAGGAAGGGCCTGCGGCGCAGCCACGCAAGGTGGCGGTTGTTGGCGCCGGCGCCGGCGGGCTTGCCGCTGCCGCGGAAGCCAGCCGTCGTGGCCACAAGGTGACGCTGTTCGAGGCCTCCGATCGCGTCGGCGGGCAGATCAATCTTGCGCGCGCGGTGCCGGGTAAAGTCGAGTTCGACGAGATGCTGCGCTACTACAGCGGCCGCATCGAGGCGGGGCAGGTGAACTTGCGGCTGAACACGCCTGTCTCGAAAGCGGATATCGCCAACGCGGGTTTCGATGCGGTGGTGGTCGCCTCGGGCGTGCATCCGCGCGTGCCGACGATTCCCGGCATCGATCACCCGAGTGTCGTCGTCTATCACGATCTTCTGAGTGGCAGGCGCAAGGCGGGCCGCCGCGTCGCCATCATCGGCGCGGGCGGTATCGGCTTCGACGTCGCCGAATACCTCTGTCATTCGGAGCCAAATGAAGCACCGAAACACCGTGCGCTCGATCTTGCGGACTTCCAGCGCGAGTGGAGTATCGACGCGACCCTGTCGCAACCGGGTGGCCTGTCCGGTGATCCGCTGGCGCCACGCGAAGCGTCGCGCGAGATCACCATCCTGCAACGCAAGGCCTCGCGCCCCGGCGCGGGGCTCGGCGTCTCCACTGGCTGGATTTTGCGCTCGAGCCTCGCCAAGCGCGATGTCAAGCTGCTGGCGGGCGTCAGCTATGATCGCATCGACGACGAGGGCCTGCACATCACCGTCGACGGCAAGCCGCAGGTGCTCGCGGTCGATACCATTGTGATTTGCGCCGGGCAGGATTCCAACCGCAGTCTATACGATGAACTGCGAGCCAGTGGCATCGAAGCGCATATCATCGGCGGCGCGAAAGAGGCCGCCGAACTCGACGCCATGCGCGCGATCGATGACGGCGTGCGGGTCGGGCAGGCGCTGTAAGAACCGATAGTGTTTTGCCCCTGACGAAGAAAATGTGGTGTCATTGCCGGGCTTGACCCGGCAATCCATCCTTTTCAAGGAGATGGATGCGCGGATCAAGTTCGCGCATGACGAGCTAGCCCTTCCCAGGCTGGCCGTCGCCGCGTTCGCGCGTGGCGAATTTCATCATGTCGATCATCTGCCGGGCGTCGTGGGCAAGGTGCAGCGTTTCGCCGCCGTCGATGTACCATTCCTCGCCGGTGACGAATTTGCCGAGCGGCGAGGCGAGAAAGATGATCGCCGCCGCGATGTCCTCGACGTCGCCCATGTGGCCCATGATGTTGCGGTTGAGTTTGAGCCATTGTTCGGGCGCGATGGGATAGTGGCCCATGCCCTCGGTCTTCACCGTGCCCGGTGCGACGCAATTGAGCCGGATGCCGAATTCGGCCCATTCGAACGCCAGCGTCTTCATCATCGCCAGCACGCCGCCGCGTGCGGCCGCGGTGTGGACGAAGCCGCTGAGCCCCGCGCGCACGCAGGCGGTGACGAACACGATGGAGCCGCCGCTCTCCAACATGAAATGATCGGCGACGGCTTTCGTCATCTGCCACGAGCCGATCAGGTTGTTGCGGATGACGGTTTCGAAACCCTTGTTGTTGAGTTCCCGCGCAGGCGTGACAAATTGTCCGCCGGCGTTGTTGACCAGAATGTTCAGCTTGCCGAATTCGCTGCGGATGCGCGCCATCGCCGCCTCGATCTGTTCGGGCTGGCGGATGTCGCCGGAGATGGCGATGGCTTCGCCGCCGGCCTCGCGAATGACTCGGGCGCAATCCTCGATCGGTTCCGGCCGCCGCCCCAGCACCACAACCTTGGCGCCCGACTGCGCCATCTCCAGCGCGGTGGCGCGGCCCATGCCGGTACCGCCGCCGGTGACGAGAGCGACTTGATCTTTCAGGAGGTCGGGGGCGAAACGCATCTTGGCGGTGAGTTGCATGGCGGTCCTGAGGTTGATCGTTGCAGTTTAGGGTCGCGGCCAAGGCGACTTTGCGATAATCTAACAGATGTTAGAATTTACGAAAGGGCTCCCGATGCCGGAGAATGCGCCGATCCGATATGTCGTCGAGGACGGCATCGCCACCGTTACCATCGATCGTCCCGAGCGCAAGAACGCGTTGTCGGTCGAGGCGATGAACGGACTGACGGAGGCGTGGGCGCGCGTCGAGGCCGACAAGGCCGTGCGCGTCGTCATCCTCACCTCGGCGGATTGCGGCGTGTTCTCGGCCGGGCTCGATCTGAAGCAGGCTGCCGAAATTCGTGCGCGCGACGGAGTTGATATCCTCACATTAATGCGGGACCCAATGCAGACGGCGATGCGCAACGTCACGAAGCCGATCATCGCGGCGATGACCGGCTCGCTGATGGCGGGCGGCATGTTGCTGGCGATCAAGTCGGATCTACGCGTCGGCCTACGCGGCACGCGCGCCGGCATCACCGAGGTCAAGATGGGGCGCGGCTCGCCGTGGGCGGTGCCGCTGTTGTGGATGCTGCCGCAACCGGTGTTGATGGAACTGGTGCTGACCGGTGAAACCGTGCCGATCGAACAACTCGCGGCTTACGGCTTCCTGAATTATCTCGAGGACACACCGGACGCGGTGCGCGCCCGCGCGCTGCAACTGGCGCGCAAAATCGTCGAGGGCGCACCGCTCTCGGTGAAGGCTGCCAAGGGAAGCGTATTAGCGGCGATGGACCTTGGCCTTGAGAGTGGCCTGATCGAGGCCGGCCGCCTTCACGAGGAAGTCTACGCCAGCCAGGATGCGATTGAGGGACCGAAGGCGTTTTCCGAAAAGCGCAAGCCGAACTGGCAGGGGAGATGAGGGCAGGTCGTTTCAGTATCGCAGTCCTCGGATCGTGACTACGAGGAGCGAAAGCGACGAAGCAATTCAGCCCTCACTCCGTAGCTTTCAGGATTGCTTCGCTTCTCGTACTGACGGCTACGCACCGTGCTCACCTTCGTCATGCCCGCACTCGTCGCGGGCATCCGCGTCTTTCCTTCTACAACAACGCCTGAGACGTGGATGGCCGGGACAAGCCCGGCCATGACGACAAATAAGGGTGCTTCGAGTAGGAGCGCCTCTACCGCTTCACACCGTCAAAAATGATCGATTCGGTGCGGCGCGCCAGTTTTTGCACGGCGTCTTTCTTGCTGAGGTCGAACCACTCCACTGTCCAGTTCAGCGCGCCGAGCACGAATATCCGCAGCGGGATGAGTTCGATATCGGAACGGATTTCGCCGGCTTTCTGCGCATCCGAGAGCAAGCGATCCCAGTAGCGTGCATAGGCGCGGCGGATAGCGCGATGCGGGCTTTTGAGGCGCTCCGGCAACTGGCCGTAAATGCGAATATTGGCGGAGGTGAAGTCGCTGGCGTCGTGCAGCGCGACGAGATGCGCCTCGATGGCCAGCGCGATCTTCTGGCGATGCGATGCGTCGCCGGCCTGCTTGAGCCTGAGTTTCACGCCGTTGAAGACGCGGCGCAGGCCTTCGTCGAGCACTTCGTCGAGGATCGCATCCTTGGAATCGAAATAATAATAGATGCTGCCGGCCTGGATTTCGGCGAGATCGGCGATCTGCCGAAGCGTCGTCGCAGAATAGCCCTGCCGGCGGAACAGCTTTGCGGCGGATTCGAGGATTGCCTCACGCGATTTCTGCGATTTCGATACGGTGGACACATCGGCCGCCTCGCGCGGCATCGCGTCACCGCCGGTTGTCAGCCGGCGCCGGCGGGTCGTTGAGGGCGCAGGTTTTGCGCGACCGGACGATTTGGCTTGCGGCATCGCGGGAAGGGGGCGGCTGGAATCTTGCGTCGTCCGTCGCCTCGGGGCCATGTCGTGCGGCTTCTCGGTTGAAATAAGGTGATCGGAATGACGGGGCGGATGATTTGCCGAGCTTAGGCGAGAATCATGTGTCGCGCTACCGTCGGGTGATTTGGCCTGAAACCTCTCGAACGGCGCAAGCGCGGTGCCTGTCGGCGGCACAGCCACTCGACGCAAGTGGCATCCCGGGTTTGGCGGCATCCTGCCTCACAACAATCGTGGATCACAGGAAGGGTGCCAGCCGTGGCCAAAAGCCCGTTCTACAACGCCGATCATGAGGCCTTTCGCGACGTCGTGCGCCGCTTCGTCCAGAAGGAGATCGAACCTTACGCCCACGAATGGGACGAGGCCGGGACCTTCCCGCGCGAACTCTATCGCAAGGCGGCGGAGATCGGCCTGCTCGGGCTCGGCTTCCCGGAGGAGTACGGCGGCACGCCGTGCGACAATTTCATGTGGATCGTCTCAGTGCAGGAACTGGCGCGTGCGGGCGCCGGCGGCGTCAGCGCCAGCCTGAAGAGCAATTCGATCGGTGCGCCGCCGATCGCGCGCGCCGGCACGCCGGAGTTCAAGGCGAAGGTGCTGCCGGAAATTCTCTCCGGCGAAAAAATCTCCGCGCTCGCCATCACCGAGCCGAGCGGCGGCTCCGACGTTGCCAACCTGCGCACCAGTGCGCGGCGCGAGGGCGATGTCTATGTTGTCAACGGCGAGAAGACCTTCATCACGTCGGGGATGCGCGCGGACTACATCACCACGGCGGTGCGCACCGGCGGGCCGGGGCCGAGCGGCGTCAGCATGTTGGTGATCCCGGGTGATACGCCAGGCCTGTCGCGCGCGCCGCTGAAGAAGATGGGCTGGTGGGCCTCCGACACTGCGACATTGCATTTTGACAATTGTCGCGTGCCCGCCGGCAACCTGCTCGGCGAAGAGGGCGCGGGCTTCAAGATCATCATGCATAATTTCAACAGCGAGCGCCTGACCATGGCGGCGGGTTGCACTGCTGCGGCGCGGGTCTGCCTCGATGAGGCGACCGAATATGCGAAGCAGCGCCACACCTTCGGCAAGCCGCTGACCCAGCATCAGGTGATCCGCCACAAGCTGGTGGACATGGCGCAACGTGTCGCTGCTTCGCAGGCGATGCTGGAGATGTTGGCATGGCGGCTCGATCAGGGTGAAAGCCCGGTGGCTGAAATCTGCATGTTGAAGAATCAGGCGACGCAGACCATGGCGTTCTGCGCGTCAGAGGCGGTGCAGATTTTCGGCGGCGCCGGTTTCATGCGTGGCGTCAAGGTCGAGCGCATCTATCGCGAGGTGAAAGTCAACGCCATCGGCGGCGGTACCGAGGAGATCATGAAGGACCTCGCCAGCCGGCAGATGGGTTTGTAATCAAGACGAGAGGAACGACCGAGGATGCTTTTCACCGCCGACCACGACGAACCGCGCCGCATTCTGCAAAGATTCATCGCCAATGAGATCAATCCGCATGTCGATCAATGGGAGGCGGACGGCATCTTCCCCGCGCATGAGCTGTTCAAAAAGCTCGGCGATCTCGGTTTTCTTGGCCTCAACAAGCCGGTGGAGTTCGGCGGGCAGGGGCTCGATTACAGCTACGCGCTGATGATGGCGGAAGAACTCGGCGCCGTCCGCTGCGGCGGCGTGCCGATGGCGATCGGCGTGCAGACTGACATGGCGACGCCGGCGCTGGCGAAATTCGGCTCCGACGACGTGCGTCGCGAATTCCTCGCGCCCGCGGTTGCCGGCGACATGGTGGCCTGCATCGGCGTCTCCGAGCCCGGCGCGGGTTCGGACGTCGCCTCGATCAAAACCCATGCGCGCTCGGATGGCGACGATTACGTCATCAACGGCGGCAAACTGTGGATCACCAACGGCACCCAGGCCGACTGGATTTGCCTGCTCGCCAATACCAGCGACGGTGCGGTCCATCGCAACAAGTCGCTGATCTGCGTGCCGATGAAGAGCAAGGGTGTCAATGTCGCGCGCAAGCTCGACAAGATGGGGATGCGCTCCTCTGACACCGCGCAGATTTTCTTCGAGGATGTGCGAGTGCCGAAGCGCAACCGCATTGGTGAAGAGGGCAAGGGCTTCACCTATCAGATGGTGCAGTTCCAGGAAGAGCGGCTGTGGGGCGCCGCCGCCGGGCTCAAGGCGCACGAACACATCATTGACGAGACCATCGAATACACGCGCAACCGCAAGGCGTTTGGTCAGAGCATCCTCGACAATCAGGTGGTGCATTTCCGCTTGGCTGAGCTGCAGACGGAGGTTGAACTGCTGCGCTCGCTGATCTATCGGGCCGGTGAGGCGCTGGTCGCAGGTGAGGACGTCACCAAGCTCGCCACCATGGCGAAACTGCGTGCCGGGCGGCTCAACCGCGAGCTCAACGACGCGTGTTTGCAATATTGGGGCGGCATGGGCTTCATGAACGAGACGCCGGTGAGTCGGGCCTATCGCGACGGCCGCTTGACGTCGATCGGCGGTGGCGCCGACGAGGTGATGCTGTCGATCCTGTGCAAGATGATGGGCACGCTGCCGGGCGCGAAGCCCAAGACGACGCCTAAGACGACGGAGCCAAAATGATTACGCTGTATCACTGTTTTGGGGCACGCTCGTTCCGCCCGCTGTGGATGCTAGAAGAGCTGGGGTTATCCTACGACCTCAAGATGCTGCCGTTCCCGCCGCGCGTGCTGGCGAAGGAATATCTCGCGATCAATCCACTCGGCACGATCCCGTTTATGATCGATGGCGAAACCAAAATGTCGGAATCCTCCGGCATCTGCTACTACCTCGGCACCCGTCATGGGCCGACGCCGTTGATCGTCGGGCCGGACGAGCCAGCCTACGGCGCATTCCTGAACTGGATGTATTTCAGCGATGCGACGCTGACGTTTCCGCAGACGCTGGTGCTGCGCTATACGCAACTCGAGCCCGAGGAGCGGCGTAATCCGCAGGTCGCGCAGGATTATGCGAAATGGTTCCTGGGTCGCCTGCGCGCCGTCGAGGCGGCAACCGGGCAGGCGGAGACGCTGTGCGCTGGTCGCTTCACCGCCGCCGACATCGTCAACGGCTACGCGCTGCGGCTCGCGGAAACCCTTGGCCTCTCCAAGGATTTCGGACCGAACGTCGCTGCCTATTGGCAGCGGTTGCAGCAGCGCGACGGCTACAAGCGCGCCGTGGCCGCTGAGACCCGCGCAAGCGAGGAGCAGAAGGTTCCCCGGCGGACCTGAAGTCCGGTTCAGGATACGGCCAGTAAAAAGCCGCCACGTGTGCAGAACGCGGCTACGGCGAACTTGGCTGCGCGCTGATGCTCCGATTCCGTGAAGGGGTACCCCTTCTGGGGGGCGGGGTGGCCCCATCGTAGTGCTTCAAATCCCCGGCCATTTGGCGTGCAATGGCGCCCGCAGGCGTCGTTGCTGACGGCTGACAAAAATCGTTCAGCTGCGGATCGGGTATGCGTGCGAGTCGCGCCGGCGACGACGGTCGGTCGCAAGGCATGCCTTCACGCTGCGGCCCTCAATGAACTTTGTCGTGGCCAGCCGATCATTCGCGCCGACAGGACTGCCAAACGAAGTGCAGATCCGGACAGAGGGAGCATCAACGTGAGCTATTCCTCAACCATCCAGACATTGTTCTCCGGGCCATCGACGACCAGCACCTATCCTCCGCATAACGGTCTTGCCGTTGGGTCGAACTACGTCGTGATGGTCGAGGGATCACGGATTGAATGGACGAACCTAGCCGGCGGATCGCCAACATCGCAATCGGTCTATGGCTTCTTCTCGCCGTTATCGCCGACCGGCGGTCTCTATGATCAGCGCGTCGCGTACGACAGTGTCAATCAGCGCTTTGTCGTGATCATGCAGTATCTGGCGCCGGGCGGGACCGCCACCGATCTCGATATCGCGGTCTCCAAGGATGCCAATCCAAACGATGGCTGGTATTTCTCGCAGCTCAATACGACCGTCACACTCGGCGGTCAGCTCTCCGGCTCCGATCGTCCCATATTGGCGACCGACGGTTCGAACGTCTACATCACCGCACCACAGTATAATCTCAACGTGTCCGGTTACGCCGGCACGGAAAACTGGATCATCGGCGATACCGCTGGCGCGGGCGGTGGTATGTATGGCGGTGGCGCGCTGAGCGTGACCGCTAGCGAAGTCATGCCGTCGACCCAGGGGATTTTTGCCGTTGCTTCCGGCAACAATGGCAAGACCTATTACGCGAGCGATTTCTCGAGCGGGGGCCAGATCGTCGTTGCCTTGCAGACGTACGACAAGGCGACAAATACGTTCAGCAACACCAGCACCCTCGCTCTCGGAAATATCGATCAGGGCGGCAGCTACACCGTGCAGCAGCAGGGGACGAGTTTGCTGCTCGACGCCGTTGATAATCGCATTGCCAGCATGGCCTATGCCAACGGCTATCTCTACGCCGTTGCCGTCATGAAGCCGAGCGGATCGAGCGTACCTCTGGTCCATTGGTTCAAGATCGGCGTTGGTAATCCCAATGCTCCGTCCCTCGTGGCACAAGGCGACATCACCGGCGCCACGATCGGCACCAATGTGGCGACGTTCAATCCTTCCATCGCGGTGGATGCGTCGGGCGACGTTCTCATCAATTTTACCGCCAGTGGCCCGAACATGTATCCGGCCGATTACTACGTCATCCAAGGCGCCGGTGATCCCGTAGGCTCGTTCAGCGCGCCCAATCTGTATAAGGCGAGCACGGGTTTCTTCGAATCGGGCAATGGATCCAGCGTGCAGCGCTGGGGTCTCAATTCATCGGCGACCGTCGACCCGAACAATCCGAACTCGTTCTGGATTTCGAACGAATATGTCGCCAGCGGCTGGTGGCAGACATCGGTGGCGCAGATCGCCGTCCAGAACTCAACGGCCGCGGCGCCGACGGTTGCCTCGATTGCGACTTCGGGTGCCGGCATCACCAACGGCAGCGGCGATCTCGACGCCGGGCAGGTGGTCACGTTGACGGTCAATCTCAGTGCGGCGGTGACGGTCAACACCACCGGCGGCACGCCAACGCTTGCCCTTAACGACGGCGGCACGGCGAGCTACACCGGCGGTTCAGGCGGCACCGCGCTCACCTTCAGCTACACGGTGGCGGCAGGCCAGAACACCGCCGATCTGATCGTCTCGTCGCTCAACCTCAACGGCGCGACCATCACCGATGGCAACGGCAACGCCGCCAACTTGACGGGAGCCTCCAACTTCAATCCGGCCGGCACGCTGCAGATCGACACGACGGCGCCGACGATTGCCTCGATCGTCGCAACCGGCGCCGGCAT
>JAFKKM010000078.1 GCA_017305555.1 Hyphomicrobiales bacterium
CCTTCAACCCGCGACGGGATCTGCCGCTGCGCTCAATGGCCAGCTCCGCGTCAGCCCCCGTCGCTCACTCCGCCCAGATGGGCAAAACCAACCGTCAGAGTCTCCATCACGCTGGATAGAAGTTGGGGGCAACGTCACCGGCACCATGTGTTCGTTCGCCACCTGAACAGCGAAGTCGATAATCTCACCGACAATGTTCTTTTCTCCGGCGCGCCGGGGCCGAAGGGCCTCCTTCGTCATGTCGATGCCGTCGATACGCTCATAACGAGTCAGAACCCGCAGCGCTGCCGCATAACCCGCCATTTGCAAATCAGCATCTTCGAAGAGATTCTCAATGCGACCTTGTCCGTTCAAATTTTGGTTGAAGCCGACCATAGTGTCGATTTGATCGGCTACTTCCGCCTTTACCTCCTGAACGATCTCGTCCTTATATCCAACCGCATTTTCTGAACGTTTGCGCAAAATAAGAACAACGGTACCTTGGACGTAGCCGCCTTTCTTTAATTCTGAGGTGGTCTCGGTCGCGATGTACCAAGCTGCAATGACTTGGAGACCCGCGCCCCAAAAAATCTGTGTCATATCGCCCCAGACCGACGCAGACTGATGTGTAAACATTACAATTTGCAGACCATTGTCCGGCATGCGCTCGGCCATCGTGCGATATGCCACGACCATATTGTGTCGGAACTCCTCCCCGTCTCCTTTGATTGCGAGACCGCGACGAGAATCCCAAATCCACTCTGCACAAGGTTGCGGCGGGCGACGGCGCAGCCAAGCGATGAAAAATTCTGAAATTTCATCGTAATGTACAGCGTCGGCATATGGGGGATCAGTAATAAATACGTCGGCTCCCCACTGGATGTTGGAGGCCGGCGCGTTAGTAATTGTTGCCTTACCGCGGACAAAGAATTTGGCGCTTTGTTTCGAGGCCGCGATGTCTCGAAGCAAAAAATCAGAGGCCCGAGACGAATAATTATAAAGCGTATTGAAGGCTTGGTTGTAGAACACGTCCTGAGGAAGATCGTGTGCGCCTCCGGCTTGACGACCAAACTTATCAAGGGGAGCATTCGAGGTTCCCCACCTGCACAACTTGCTTGAATGATTAAGAAGCGACGGCACCATAACGGCGATTTCCGGCTCGTTATTGTGCTTCAAAAGCGAGGAGAGAATAATGTAATCACGAGGAGTAAATACATGATGCCAATGCGTCCATCCCCGAGTACGAATCAGTTCGTTTGTCTTGTCGCCCGTTTCAATTTTGGCGTCCGGTATCAATCCGCTATCTTGCCAAGAGTGGAGATTTTGCTTAACGAACTCTTCGATTTTACGCTCACGAGCGACGTCTTCGTCCCGAACCGCGGAAAAGAAAACGTGAGGGCGCGCTTTCTCGATGGTATTTTTATCGACCCATTGAATCGCGTAGAGCCGCTCTTGGAAGAGGTCGTCGGGTCGCGGGGCGAAGTCGCTTTTCTCCCATGGGCGAATATTCGTGATGGTCTCTCCATTCGGCCCCTTGCGGTCGCCTCGAATGGATTTAATCGGAGTAGAGAAGACTTCTCCGTCAACGCAGTGGACAAGATTTCCCGATTGGATAGTGCCGCGGGAGGCAACTAAGAATTCTTCGTCACTCAGCGCTGGGCGCACCTCGATATCGTACCGCTTCTTTGCCGAATCCGGGGCGAGGACGGCAATAATCCGTTTCGATCGCGATACCACCCATGATGGTGACATCGGAACCATCATGCCCGTTTGTGGGCATCTCGTCTCTAAACAATAAAGGAATGCTTTGGCCTTGTTGCCCAAAGAATCATATTCGATGTCGAGGGCTTCAACGTCTTTTCCAATTGCCTCGATAAGAGTGTGCTCTGCCTCGATTAACTGATCACGTCGCTCGGCCGTCCCCCCAACTACATTTAGTGCACCCCAAGTCAACATGCACGCGAGCGGGTTTAGATCTGAGGCATAGGTCTCGCAACCCAGGCGCGCCGCCTCGAAAGGGATGGAACCACCACCGCAGAAGACGTCGCCGACGCGGGGATGGGTACCGAACCGCATGATCCCGAGTTGGCCGATTAGATCCCAAATATTATCGGCCGACGTCCCGAGATGTCGATTAAAGAGATTCATGTAGGGACCGGTTAGAAGTTCTTCGTTCACCTCCTCCGGTCTCAGCAACTTCTCGGAGCGCATTTGATACGGCATTCGGCTTAGAACGTTGCAGAACAAGCGGATGCGCTCATCTTTGGGCAATTTCCTGAGCGAGAAATCTCCATTACCAAGATTATCAAGCAAAGCGTCCCGCTCATTCTGATCGCCATATGCAAGAATTTCAGCGACAGTCGGCCCAAGCTTGAAGCGATCGGCGATCTGCTGGTCTGCCATCCCGCAGAGCAGTTCGAAGATTTCGAGATCCTTTTCGTCATTCCCTGTCGATGGCAACAACGCCCCCAGCACACAAGCTCGAACGAGAATTAGAGGCTTTCGTCCCTTCCAGTATGATCCAAGCCCTGTGAGCGTCTGGCCCTTAACAGCCTTTCGCTCCTTCTGCGCTTCGACCGAAATCTTCTGGGCTGGCCAAACCCGCTCAATTAAAGAGGGAGCTTCTTTCAACGAAAACGGCACGACGGTAGACTTAGGACTGGCGGCATCCATGGCGACACTCTTCACTTCGCGCGCTCGAATAGCGGGAGCGCGGGGCGCTCCTCGAGACGGCGGGGATTCTTGGCTCTGATCGCTCCGACCTCCTCGCCCGTCGGGTTCTCGGTCATGGCGATGCGGATCGCCTTGCGCCAGCCGACGTCGACGTCGTCGCAGGTCCCGGTCACCGAGGCCGCCATGGCGAACAGCCACCAACGCTCCTCAGGTCTAAGCGCACTCCAGTTGCGGATGGCGTTGGGGATCGTCTCCTTCGGCGCCGCCTCGACGGCCCAAAGCAGGACGCACAACTCACGGCCGAGCAGACGTTCGACCGGGTTCTTGCCGCTCTTCCAGCGAGCCGTGGTGAGCTTCTTCTCTTTCAGCCGCTCGTTGAGAACGCGCTCAAGTTCCTTGCGGACCGCGTTCCAGTGATCCTGAGGTAGCTTGCAGCGGACGACAGCATCCGGCAGACCGTTGGTACCGCCGGCAAGCCCGAAGTGTTCGGTGACGACCACAGGATTTGCACGTGCCGCCGGAATCTCCACCACGAAGTGATGGGGATCGATATCGTTCGGCACGCCGAAACCTGTGGTCTTACGCTCACTCACAGTTGCTCAACCTCATCCGGACCGATGGCCCATCCAACGGTCGCCACGAACTCTTCCATCTCACGGCCAGTTTCGAAGTGGACTTCGCCGAAGCCGATTTCGGTTTCCGCGGTATCGCTGCCGAGTGCGTTGCGGCCCGCTCCGAGAAAGGCCTCCAAAGCATCCGGTCCGAGCATGGTCTGAGGTCCGAAACGCGTGGTGGCATTGACGTCGCCCTGCCCCACGGTGACCGCCAGGTTGCCTTTCAAATGCGCATGGGCTGTTTTGAGCGCCTTGAGCGTCAAAAATACGTCGGCGGTGGAGGCGATCTTCTGCCGCTTCCGAATAATCACCGGCCTGTCTGGATCCAGTGGAATCGGCCCCGCCGTTACCGGCCTGATGGTGAAGACCTTCGACGTTTCGACGCCGGCGTCCTCCGCGTATGCGTAGATCTTGACCTCGCCGTCGCCTTCGATGGGGATCGGTCCGGTGTAGAGCTTGCCCTCTCGCGGATTGGTGCCGTCCGTATTCCAGCGAATTGTACCGCGGGGCTTCACGGTCAATTCGACCGAACGCTTGCCCATCACCTCCTTCGGATCGAAGGTCAGCGTCAGCGTGTTCATCCACTTCACCGGCTCGCCGGTTTCGTGTTTGCCGTCCGGATCAACAGCCAGGAACCAGAGGACCGTTTCATCGCGCTCGATGATGAAATCGGGAATGAGCGGAGACTTCGCCGATACGTCCGGGGTGGTCGCCCAGTGGATCTCGGCACGCGGCCCCGCCTCGATCGGCGTCAATTCGATGGTCGAGGTGCCGGTCTTATCGTCATAACCGCGAACCACGACTTTGACGGATGTCTTCGCCGCCGGGAAAGGCCCCTTCTCGATATAGCCGTCGGCGTTGTCGCGCCACTGCCCGTTGGCCAGCGCCGCCCGCTTGATCTCGTCGAGTCCCCGCGGCGGCAACCATGGCCAGCGGACGTTACAGATTGCCCGCTCCTCGACATCTTTCCAGCGCGTCTTGCGTTCCGTCGTGCCCCAGAGTTGATCTTCCGCCCGCGTGCGCAGTCCGGTCATGGTCTGCTCTACGGAGAGATCGAGGATCAACTTGGACGCCGCGGTGGCGCTCAAGGCTTCCTCGACGGCGGCTTCGCCGTCGATCGTCGCAGGGCCGCCTTCCTTGCTGCGGCGTTCGACCAGTTTCAAGGCAGCATAGGTCAGCCCCTCGGTGCCACCCTTCGGGAGGCGCGCCGGATAGTAGACGCGGTTGAAAAGATTGATCAGCGTCGAGTTGAATTCGAACTCGGCATTTTCAGTTTCTTCCTCGAGTTCCGCCAAATTCGGGGAACGATCGCCGCCGTCTTCCTGCAACACCTTCGCGGTCGCCCAGATCCGACGGACCTTGTCTTCCAGCTTGGCCAGGTCGGTGCCGTCGCCGGTCACGACGCAGAAGTTGTTCTTCTCCACGATGGCGTTGAAAAGACGCTCGGCCTCTTCCGGCGGCACGCGCTTGTCCGGGCTCAGGACCAGCAGAAGGCGATCGCCACTCGTCTCGATATCCTCGATCTTCGGCAGCGCCAACGCGCGTGAATAGGCATTCTTCCGCTTGGGCTCGAACACCAGCGCCAGCCGCCGCTCCATTTCGGAGTCGATCTTGGGCTGAGCCGCGGTGACGGCGTATTTTTCGATCTTCTTCTTCAGGTTTTCGTTCTTCGAGAAATACCAGGCGTCGTTCTCCTTGCGATGGAGGTACCAGCACTCGACACGCAGCTTCTCGAACGCCTCGTCGAATTCCAGGGGCGATCGCAACGGCGCAACCAGATTCTCGACGACCTGGGACTTGCTCAGCCCCTTCACCGCATCGCTCGCTTCCGACAGCGAGGACAGCAGCAGAAGCCGCGCCACCTGACTGGCGGCATCCGTATCGGTCTGATCGTCGATGGTCTGGGCGTGCGCCCGTTCGGTGCCGGTGCCGGCGATATCGTGCGCAATCGCACCGGACAGATCGTAGACGTTGGTGATCACGTCACGTACGTCTGGCTGGGACAGATCGATGTGCTGGCAGCCGACGAGGTAAACGTCGTTCGACGGCCGGCCCAGGGCGGACTTCACCATCAAAGCCGCCATCGTCATCAAGCCGCGGGTCTGCCGGAAACGCTCGTTTTCCTTGAACAGCGCCAAAATGTGCTTGAACGATGGATGAAACGGATAACTGGCCGAGATCTCGTCGGCGATCTGGGTGGCCGATTTCGCGATGGTCTTCGACTTGACGGCATCCGAAATGGAATCGGAGAAGGCGGTCGCCACCGCGTCCACGACCTTCTTTTCCGGCTCGGTGGCCAAGAGGCGCGTGCGGAGAATATTGTAAATTTCATCGGAGCCGAGTTCGACCGGGGTGATCACCTTTGCCTGACGGCCGGTTTCATTCTGCAGATCGCGGGTGGCCTTCGCGACCAACGAGGTGATTTCCTTGGTGGCGCCCTCGTAAGCCCCCGACAGATTGGAGATCACGATGCAGAGGCGCGGAAGTTTGAGGGCAGCCGACAAGAGATTGGATACGGCGTAGGTCGTCACATCGGCCAAAGTCCCGCCACCGACGCTCTGGGTGATCGCGTTGCGGAAGTACGGCGGAAGCTCGTCCAGCAGGATCAGCGTCGGCGCATCGCCGATCAGCTTGATCCAATCCTTCTCGTTCGGCGCAACCGGCGCCCCCTTATAGAACTCCAGAAACTCATCCGCTTTGCCCAACTGCGAGGCAATGTCCCCCCACAAATGCTTGTCCCGCGAAATCGAGCGTCCCGAAATCGCGACCACTTTCGCAGGCGTCAGCTTGATGCCCTTGGTCACGTCCTCGGCGACGAGATCGGCAAGCTTCGGATTGGCAGCAAGATATCCCAGCGCCAGCATCGAGTGCGTCTTGCCGCCGCCCATCGCCTGCTTGAGTTCGAAAACCGCCTGGGCGGAGCTACCGCCGAGCCGCTGAAGCGCCTGGCGAAGCAAGGTCTTCATACCGCCGGTGACGAAAGTTTTCTTAAAAAACGCCTCGGCAGTCCCGGTATCGTGGCCGATCAGATCATCGAGATTCTCGATCTGGTCGCTCAATGCGTAGTCGATCGCCTTCGGATCGAATTTGCATGCATCCTTTATCGTCTGAAGCATTTCTCGCCGCCGCCCCTAAATTTCCGTCGCCCACATCGCTGCGGACTAACCCTTCTTGTTCTTCGCCCGCCGATCCAGCCATTGTCTGGCGGCGTCCTCCAGGATTTCGGACGCAGATATTTCGTTCTCGATCGCAGCCAATTTCACGGCCTTGATCACATCCGCATCCATCGTCGCCAGAAACTGACGTTTCTTCTCGCCACCACCCACCGGCTTTCGCCCTTTCGGTGCCTGCTTCTTTTCCGCCATCAGCTTCGATCCACTCCGATCTATCCCGGTTCAACCCGGGAAAATCACATGCTGCCCATGCAGGAGCAAGCGCAATCGGGCGCGGCAAAAGCTCTTTCCCCGGATTTGCGGCAAAAAATCCGGGTCGTACTATCCTACTGACTCTATATGCATTTCAATCCATAAGCCACTTTGAAATAGGTATATAGGCCAAGATATCCATATATTTATGTTGACGGGCGCTTGATGTTCTGTTTTTGTTCGCATTGTCGAATGTTGGCGTCGTGGAGTGGCGGATGTCTGGACAGCGGGAAAAGCGGGATTGGCGGGACGCTCTGATCGCGAGCTACCCCGGACTCTTCAAGGTCACGGAAAGCGGTCGCACCGGTACGCCCGGCTATCCGACGGTCGGCGACGGCTGGCGCGAACTCGTCGAGACCGCCGTCGCGCGCATCGCGAAGGCGGTCGACGCCGCGCGGCCCGGCAGCGCGAAGATCGTCCAGATCAAGGAAAAATTCGGAGGCTTGCGCCTGTACTGGCAGGGTTGGCAACTCGGCGCCGCAACCAACGACGCCATCGATGAAGCGGTTGCGCTGGCGGAAGCGCGCGCCGCCTGCACCTGCGAAACCTGCGGCGAAGAAGGGCGGCTCCATGACAAGCACGGCTGGCTCTCGACAGCCTGCGACCTTCACGCCCAAGGCGATCCAGTCACGGTGCAGCCCGGGTTCGAGAACGTCCGCCTCGTCTGGACGATCGAAACCGGCAAAATCTTGGTCGTGTCCCGCCGTCGGTACGTTCGCGCCACCGACAGTTTCATCGACCTGGACCCGAAATCGATCGACATCGAGGAATAGTCGGATGGCCCGTTTCCGTTGCCGCGCGTGCGCGGAAGAAGGGTCGTTCGCCTACGGCGGCATTCATGCCTGCCCGCGCTGCCGATCCGGCGACGTCCAAATCGCACTGATCATCGAAGAACTACCGGACGACGACCCTCTGATCGTGGCGCTCAACAAGCTGGCCGAAGGCGACGACAATACCGGGGACTGATCATGCGTCTGTGGATTCTGAGCGATCTGCATCTCGAACTGACACGCGGCTGGGATCTGCCGACCGGCGCCGCGCGTCCGGATTTCGACGTCATGATCGTCGCCGGCGATCTGATCACGCGCATGGAGCGCGGCGTGACGTGGCTCCGCGAACGCGTCGCCGACCGACCCGTCATTTATACACCGGGCAATCACGAATTCTACGGCTGCGACATCGACCGGACGGTCGAAAAAGCGCGCCTCGCCGCCGTCGGTACGAATATCCACGTGATGCAGAATGACGCCGTCGAAATCGGCGGCGTCACCTTCATCGCAGCCACCCTGTGGACCGACTTCGACCTGTTCGGCAATCCCTACCGCGCGATGGACGTCGCCGGCGACACGATGAACGACTACCGCAAGATCCGGAAGGATAATTACCACCATCGGCTGCGGCCGTCGGACACGCTCGCGCGTCATATGCAATCACGCGACTTCATCGCACGCGAATTGCGCCTCGCGAAAACCGCCCGCCGGGTGGTGATCAGCCACCACGGGCCGCATCCCCAGGCGATCAAGGCGGGGTTTGAGCACGACATCATCTCGGCCGCCTACGTCAGCGATCTCACCGATCTCATGACCGGCGCCGATCTTTGGATCTACGGCCACACCCACGAAAGCAAGGATTTCGTGGTCGGCAGCACGCGCGTCGTCAGCAACGCCAAGGGCTACGGTCCCTGGACCATCGGCGAGCCTTGGGAGAATGCGTCCTTCAATCCGCACTTCGTCATCGAAATCTAGCAACAGGAGCCAGGCATGACCGACATCGACGACCAACATCCGATGCAGACCGACGTCGCCACCCCGCGTCCCGTTCAGATTCCGAGTACGGTCAAATGCTGCACACCCAGGTTCAAAGCCGCCCCCATCTTTTCATTTCCGCGAAAACGTCGACCGCGATCCCGGCGCGACATCCGCTCGTCCGCGATGCACTGGTCCAGGCATCGCTCGATCCGCAGGTGCGCGCGATCGATTATCTCCCGTCGACGACCGTCGACGCGACACCGGTAGCGCTGAACGCGATCGTCATCATACGCGACGACGGTCGCTTTCACCTCGACGTCTGCGACGCTCGCCCGGTCCGCGACGTCGATTCCGAGGGCCTCGCACTGATGGCCCTCGACAAGCTCGGACTTGCTCCCCTCACCCTGACCGCCGACGACATCAAGCGGGAACCGCGGTTCGCGAATGCTCGCCTGGTCTGGAGCTATCGGCATCATCCCGTCGGCATCGGCATGCGGATGCGGATCTTGTCCATTCTGTCCGAAGACGGACCGATGGCCCTGTCGCGGCTGCTGTCGTCGATCCGGAGCGACCGGGACCCCTCTCCCGCGGTCATGGCGCTGGCCTGCTCCAATCTGCTCGAGCTTGATCTCGTTAGCCAGCCCTTGAGTCCTGCTACGATCGCGAGGTGCCGCTCATGACCAAGAAAAACGTCGTGAAGCTCCGGCGGTACCGCGCGGCCGTGGCAAGGAAGCGGAGCAAGCGCGTTGCTGCTCGCGGCCACGCGGCGCTGCCACGTCCGCCCACCCCTACAGTCATGGACGCCGTTGCCCCGCTGCCGCCCGCTCCGGTGGCCGACAGCATGGATCACGTAGATTCGAAGGCTACGCAGCAAATGAACAAATTCCGCCCCTCCGCGCGCTGCGCGATCGTCGCGGCCGCCTTCGCCGGCTCGACCACCGGCACCGTGCGCCGGCAACTGAAACGCAAGGACAAAGCGCTGGCAGTGATCGTCCTTGTGCCCGGCTCGAGTTGGATCGAGCCCGTCCGGAAGTCGTTCGACACGCGGTTCGGCAATCACTGGCAAACGGTCGCCACTGACACAGCCAAGAACGCAACGCAAAAAACCGAGCGGAACAACGACGTCGCAGCCTACCTGACCAAAGGTGTGCCGGTGGTCGGCATCGCCGTCGACCGCGATGCGCTGCCGTCGGTCCTCGTCTCGGCCGCCGATCTGACCATCCGCATCGCCGCCCCAACCGCGGCCGTCATCGGCCGAGCGATGCGGATGGTCACCCGCATGCAAATTCCAGACGGCATCGAGGAAACAATCGCTGCCGGCCTGGAATTCCATGACCTCGTCGCCGCGTTCCGGACGAACTCGACGCCGTCCGAAATCCTCGAGCGCTTGCGGAAGGCGTCGCCCGCGACGCGCAAGTCCCACGCCAGCGAGCGTCTGCCGTCCCTGGACGACGCCGTCGAGTACGGCGATGCCCGCACCTGGGGCCTGTCGCTGGCTCGAGACCTCGCCGACTATCGCGCCGGACGTATCGACTGGCAGGACGTCGACCGCGGCGCCGTGCTGTTTTCCGAGCCAGGCCTCGGAAAGTCGCTGTTCGCACGCATTCTGGCGCAGGCCTGCGGGGTGCCGCTCGCCGCCTATTCGGTGGCCGACCTGTTCGCGAGCTCTCCCGGTTACCTGGATTCCGTGATCAAGGCCTCCCGGGCGATGTTCGAGCAGGCTGCGGCGCTTGCACCGTGCATCCTTTTTCTCGACGAAATCGATGCGCTTCCCAACCGCGCAAAGATGAGCCCTCGCGGTGCAGATTGGTGGACCGCCGTCATCACCGACTTCCTGCTCAGCCTCGACAACGCGGTCGCCGGCAAGCGCGCAGGCATCGTGGTGGTGGCCGCCACCAACCATATCGAAGGCGTCGACGCCGCGCTGATGCGCCCCGGCCGGCTCGAACGCGCCATCGAGATCAGGCGGCCCGACAAAGCGGGGGCTCTCAACATCCTGCGCCACCACCTGAACGGCGATCTGCACGACGCCGACCTCGACGACGTCGCCGGTCTGCTGGAGGGGTCGACCGGCGCCGAAATCATGATGCTGGTGCGCGACGGCCGCCGCGTCGCCCGCTACGCGGGACGCCCGCTCGAACGCGACGACCTGCTGCGGGCCATCACGCCGATGGAGGAATTTTCGGACGACACACTCTGGCGCGTCTGCATCCACGAAGCAGCGCACGCTGTCGCGTCGCTGGCCGTCTCCTCCGGCGTCCTCACCCGCTGCGTCGTCGGAAGTCGCGCCGGCGCTGCCGGCCATACCTTGATCCGAAGGGAGTCGAACGACCTGCTGACGCGCGACGCGGTGGAACGGCGCGTCGTCATGATGCTGGCCGGCCGCACCGCCGAACAGCATCTGATCGGCAACGCCAGCCTCGGGGCTGGCGGAGATGATCAGTCGGATCTTGCCCTGGTCACGCAACTCGTGGCGACGCTGCACGCTTCGACCGGCCTGGGAGAGACGCTGGCCTATCTCGTTGCCCACCAAGACGCGTTAGCGGCGGTGCGCTCCGATCGCGATCTGCGCAGCAGAGTGGAAAAGCACATGCAGGATCTGCAGATCCGCACCGACGACGTCGTACGACGTCACCGCGATGCAATTCTCGCGGTCGCCGATCAACTGCGCACGCGGCGCCAGCTCTCAGGTGACGAAGTGCGGCGCATCTTCGACGAAAACGCACCGCTTGCGCCAGCGGGCTCCGCGCACGAGCACGCCGATCCCGCCGGCGAGCACTGAGGGATCCATCGCCCGCGGTCATCCGTTCGGTCGGCGCCATTCCGCCGACCAACCGCTCGAACACGGCCGACGGACTCCGGAGACGGAAAGAGTCCAGCCTCTAACCGATTCTTTTTTCTGACTTTATTTTCGCGAACCGGATTTTTTCGCCAGGACTCTTGCAGGCTCCGGAGTCAGCTTGCGTGCGAGCGGCACCGCCGAACTCACACGAAGGAGAACCTCATGACCACGACCGATACGACCTAGTCAACGAAAAGAGACCCGCCCTTCACGGGAGCGGGTCTCTTCGAGGTCGACGAAAAACGCCAACCTAGTCCTCACCGGACAAGCGAAGACTCCCACGCCGCGCAGCAATGCGCAAGCGGCGAACGATCGTCTTCGACCCGTCGACCTCCTCCGCAACAAGTGCATTCAGGCGTTGGAGATAACATGAACCATTTCAAGCCCACCTTGCGGGGTTATCCGAGCCGCACGCCTGCGCTGCGATCACGCGGGTCTTGCCGGGGTTTCGCCGTCTGCAACGATCGCGTCGTGGTGTTCGAATCCCACCTCGAGCTCATGGTGTTGTTCATGCTGTGGACGATGGTACGCGTAAAAGAAATCGTCGACCAGCCGAAACAGATCACTTTCATCGACGACGACGGCATCGAACGCGGGCACACCTTCGATTTTCTCGTCGTCCTCGATGACGGCACCCGGATCCTGATCGCAGTCAAGCCGGCGGCCAAGCTCGCGCATTCCGGCCTTCGTCGAAAGGTCCGCCTCATCGCGGAACAACTCAGCCCCGGCGTCGCCGATCGCATCAACATCGTCACCGACGCAGACTTTTCCTACGCGGACCGGTTCAACGCAACGCAAGCCTTCGAATGCAACCGTTTTCCGATCCCTGCTCACGACGACATCATCGCGAGCATTACGGAAAACACGATCGGCGCCGTGAAGATCTCCGACCTGGTCGAAAAAGCCGGCGTCGGCGGCGCCGGATACCGCGCCGTTGTCCGCTGCATCACTAGCGGCCTGCTTGCTCCCGCCGCGACAAGGCAACGCATCACCGCCGACTCCTACGTCATCCGTCGTCACCGCTGATCGAGGCAAAAACAATGGTTTCTCCGATCCGGAACGAGCAGACGCCCCGGCCGCCACTCGCCCCCACAGCCACTCCGGTCCACCCGTGTTCGAATGTCGTCAGGATGCATGTGTCAGTCGTCCACCATCCGCGGTCCGACCTCGTGCCGATCCGCATGACGATGACAGCCGACGGCGCGCCGCTCTCGATCACATACGCGCACGCCCTCTACACGCTCTCTGATTGGTGCACCCACTATATCGGGCTCGCCCGAAGCCATCCGGTGGACGCGGAACGCCGGACCGCCGATCTCGTCGAAGCCATCCTCCACGACTGGGCGCGCCTCTATTACGACCCGGCGACGGACTGGTGGGTCTATGTCGCCGAGAACAACGTCCCGTCCCGACCGAGATGAAGCTTCAGCCCCAAATCACTCATCCCCAACCCGTGCAATAGCAGCCTCGCGACCAGGATCCCACATGTCCCGCCTCAACATTGGCCTTCTTGATCGAATCCGCGAAGAAAGCAGCAACGTGCAGCGCCGCGTCATTTCGAAATCCGACGCGGGATTCGTCATGGCACGCGTCGGCGACGGTGCGGGCGAACTGCACGAAACGTTCACCCACCAGCAAATTCATGACCTCCTCGCCGCCAATGTGATCCGGATCGATCGCGGCTGGTTCGAAGAAGGAAGAGCACGAGCCCGCCTGCTCGCCGGCGTCTCGTCTCTGAACGAACTGCCGATCGACGAGGCCAATGAAATGCTTTGGCGCCAGTATTACCTCGACGCGTTCCTCAAGCGCGAGGGTATGAACAAGAGCGTCAAGCGCACCGACAAATGCATCGCCGAGACCCTGCGCGCGATCGATGCCGAACGCCCCGTGACCGCCGGACGCTGCGACCAGAAGATCGAAAGTCGCAGGCCGCCATCCGCGCGCACGTTCCGCCGGTGGTTGCGCGTCTACGAAGACAACTGCTTCGATCTGCTGGCGCTCCGGAAGCACTATCGCAAGTCCGGCAACGCGTTTTCCGGAATGCACCCGGAAGCCGAGCGCATCATGAACCGCCACGTTCTCGCCTATTGCGATGAACGCCGCAAATCGATCGCCAACATCTACAACGAAATGCGCGCGGAGTTCATGACCGTCAACGACGAACGAGAACAGGCCGGCAAACCGGTTCTCACCTGCCCGGCAAAAAGCACCCTCTCCCATCGCATCAAGGCGCTCAACGCCTTCGAGGTCTACGCGAGCCGCTGCGGTGTGGCGAAGGCGCGAGCAAAGTTCGCCGTGGTCGGTACCGGTCTCGATGTCGTGCGGCCGCTCCAGCACGTTCAGATCGACGAATGGACACTTCAGCTTCACACGATCGCCGACCACGTCGGGCTGAGCGACCATCTCACCGAAGCAGATCGCATCAAAATGAAGAAGGAACGCGTCAAGGTCTGCGTCGTTCTCGACCTCGCGACGCGATGCATTCTCGCCATGCGCCTCTCACCCCGCGCCGACGCCGCCAACGCCATCGCAACGCTCGCCATGGTCGTGACCGACAAGAACCCGATCGCAAAGGCAGCGGGATGCCTCAGCGACTGGCCAATGACCGGAACGTTCGGACTGATTTCGCCCGACGCCGGTAGCGCATTCATCGACGAGGGCTTCCGAGCATGCGTCGCAGGGCTCAAGGCCACCTACGAAAACGCCCCCGCCGGCCTGAGTTGGCTGCGTGGCCACATCGAACGCACGTTCGGCACGATGCACACGACACTGATGCCGAACTTTCCTGGGCGTAGCTTCTCCAGCATCGCCGATCTCGGCGAATACAAGGCGGAGGACCGGGCTGCCGTATTCACCCGGATGCTGCCGCAAGTCTTCGTGCGATGGGCCGTCGACTATTACCACCACACCCCTCACGCCGGCTTGGGTGGCGAAACGCCTTACGCCGCGTGGCAACGGTTGACGGCCACCTATGGCGTCGATGCGCCGCCGAACGCCCACCAGCGCCGCGAAATCTTCGGCACCGATCTCGACCGCGCGCTCGACCAGCGCGGACTGCGCGCGTGCGGCGTCTACTATCAATCTGCGGCGCTGCAGGAATGGCGGCGCAAAGTCGGCGATACGACCGTTTGCCTTCGTCACGATTCGTCCGACATCGGTCACGTCTCGGTCTGGATCGGCGAGCAGTGGCTGACGGTCCCCTCGGTCCGCGACATGTTCCGCGGGCTCGACCTGTCGACATGGCTCACGTCCGCGCGCGATCTCAAACGCCGATACGCCGCGAACGCCAAGATCCATGAGAAAATCGCGCTGGCGGCCGTCCGCGCCATCTCCGCGATGGCTGAGGACGCCATGCGCCGAACAAGCATCGATGCCACCCGCCTCACCCGCGACGAACTCGACCGCGAGGAACGTCACCTCTTCCTTGGGTTCGACATCGTGGACGACGTGGATCCCGATGACGTGTCGCTGAAATCGAACATCCTCGACGGCGGTGTCGCCGTCAAAAGCGCGACGACGCCGACCCAGCCCATCCAGCATCCCCAACCCCAAGATGGTTCCGCAAACGAAGCAGACGATTTCGGTCTCGAAGACTAACCCGTCCCGCGCCGCTTTCGATCGATAAGGAGGACAAGTTGATGTCCAATACCGACGCAGACCCGGTCGCACGCATGCATGCACTTTTCTCGGATGCTCGACGCACCGAATTTGGCCTGATGGAAAGCCTGCGCGCGAAATACAAAAAGACCTCACGCGACATCGTGCTCGCGGACGCGATCGACGCCCTCCTGGCGACGGCCGTGCAACGCGAAGACCTCAACGCGCCGCCAAGCTTCGACAATCGCGCCCGCGGATCCGGCCTTGCCATCGTCGGTCCGACCGGTGTTGGAAAATCGAGGGCGCTCGAACGCTACTTCGACAAACACCCCGTCTTGTCCGATTACCGCGATCCCGTCTCGCCGTCGCCGCTGATCAGCGTCTCCGCACCCAGCCCGTGTACCTCCATGACCCTCGCGCGGTTGATCCTCCGTACCTCTGGCTATCCGATCGAACGTGACCTCCCGGCGCACCGTCTCTGGGAAATGGTTTGGGAGCGGCTCGCCAACCTACGGAAATTCATCCTGCACATCGACGAACTCCAGCATGCCGTGCAGTACGTCCCCGAGAAAGATCGGCAGGAAATCGCGAACATCCTGAAGCATGCGATGTACGGACGCCGCATCTCCTTGATCGTTTCCGGCGTCGATGCGCTGCAGGCGTTCCTTGATTTCGATCCGCAACTGCTGCGGCGGCTGACCGTCCTGCCGTTCGGACCGATCACCCCGGACACGCTCGGCAACGTCGTGCGAATGGTGGGCGACTACGCCAAGGCCGCCGGCCTCGAACTCGACCTGAACGACGATCCAATCCGACCGGACTTCCATCTTCGGCTGGCACATGCGGCGCTCAACGCATTCGGCTATTCGATCGTCGTCACGCAACTCGCCATTGAACATGCGCTCAACGAGAAAGCAACCGCACTGACCCGCGAACATTTTGCAACGGTCTTCGCCAGAAAGACCGGGTTCGCCGCCGACCGAAATCCGTTCACTGCCGAACAGTGGCAGGAGATCGATTGCGCGGCGCTTTTCCCGAAAGCGGAAATCCCCGCGCCGCCCGCACCAGCCAGCCGTAGGAAAGCCAAATGAGCGTCTTCTCCTCACTCGCCCAACGTCTTCCGTTGCTGTTTGACGAACCCGCTGCCTACTACGCCGCCCGCCTCGCGGCACACCATCGCCGGCCGGTCAGAATGTTCACCGCGGATTTTGGTATGAATTTGCAACGCCTCGCAGACGGCTGCAAAACGGCGATCTCGAAGCTGGCCGACATGTGCCGCATCGACGCCGACGCCCTGATGCGCAGCTCATTGCACAAGCAGGACGGCGACATCACCCTGAAGTCCCAGAGGCTGCGGAAAACCGACCTCCGCCGCAGCCGCGTCTTCGTTTGCCCCGGCTGTCTCGCCGACGATGTCGCATCCTCCGACCTGCCACCATCGGTCGCGATCCACGGCCGCGCCAACTGGATGCTCCAAACGATCCGGACCTGCCCGCACCACCAGATGGCCCTGGTCGAAATCGCCGGAGCCGATCTCACCCGCGATGCACACGACTGGACGCTGAACGCCGCGCCGGTCGTCCCCCGTATCTCCCGGCTTTGCGATGCGGCGACCCTTCGCCCGCCGTCATCGCTCGAAACCTATCTCCTCAACCGGCTCGACGGCGAACCGGCCGGCATCTGGCTCGACACGCTCGACTTCTACGCCGCCGTCCATGTCGCCGAACTCTTCGGCGCCTGCGCCGCGTTCGGGAAACGGGTGAACTTCCGTACACTCGGCGAGGACGACCTATATCGCGCCGGCGACGCCGGGTTTCCCATCGTCGCCCACGGGGCTCCTGGAATCCACGAATTCATGCGCACCCTCAAATCCGAGCACGTGTCGAAAAACAAAGCCTCCGCCGATGGACCTCAGGCCGTGTACGGAAAAATCTACATGTCGCTGTCCCAAGGCCTCGCGAAAGCTGCGTTTGACCCCGTCCGGGATATCATGGCTGCAAACATCCTCGACAACTTCGCGCTCGGCCCCGGCGACGACGTCTTCGGCAAGCCGGTGCTGCGGCGCCGGTTCCACTCCATCCGAACGGCCTCCCAAGCCTATGACATGCACCAGAAGCGCCTGCGAAAGCTCGTTGTTGCTGAGGGGCTGGTCGCGGATCCGTCCCAGCCGGACTGCAATATCTTGTTCGATGCAGAGATCGCCGACCGCATCTTCAAGCGCGAACGGAACTCCGTGTCGCTGAAGGAGGCGGAAAGATACCTCAATGTGCGACGGCCGATCCCTAAACTCCTCGTCGATGCCGGCCTGATCCAGCGCCATCGCGTCGGTATCGGCCGGATGAACGAGGTCTTCTTCGCCGCCGAACTCAATGCCTTCCTGACGAGGCTCCTGGGCGACGCCAGACCCCTCGCCGCCGCCAAACCTCCCATGATGGATATCGCGAACGCCGCCAGACGCGCTTGCTGCCCGATTACCGAAATCGTCAAGCTCATCCTCGACCGCAAGCTCCAGAATGTCGGGAAACTCGAGTCCAGAACCGGGTTCGCAAGCCTCCTCGTCGACATCGAGGAGGTCAGGTCGGCAGTCAAGCTCAAGGCACCCGATGGCCTCCCTCCCAACACCGTCGCCCGAACGATCCTGAAGACCAATGTCGCGGTCATGGCGCAACTCGTTAAATGCGGCGCCATCCGGACCGTCACGACGATTAACCCGGTCAACCGGTGCACGATGGCAATCATCCAATTCGCGGAAATCGAGCGCTTCCAGAAGCAGTTCGTGTCACTGCATCATGTCGCACGCAGCCTTGGTCTCCACATGACCGTCGCCAAGAAGCGACTTGCCGATGGCGGCATCAAACCCGCTCCGGGATTCGAAGGCGTGAACGCAACATTCTACAAGCGAGCCGAACTAGCTGCCATCGGCTTCGAGTAGCCTCCGAAACGATCCACTTAGAAACCTGTGGCTCCCGCTCTGGGAGCCATTTTTTTATGCCGGTTGGCGTGATTCAATTCGGTCAGCCGCATAAATGGACAATCTTAGCTCCATTTCGAGGACAAACCACGAGTTCGAATGATGCGAGAAACAGCGCGAATTAAGGATAAACGTCGATCGCGATGGACAAACTTTGATGTGCTTCACACCAGCAATAATACATACAAATTCAGAAGGCCGCTCATATGAGCGGCCTTCTTTTTAAAGTTCAAAATTTGCGAGTTAAATTATGCTCTGTCTATTCGCACAACATTTTCCAAGATCGGTCGCCAACCTTTTACAAAGAGACAAAAAACTAAAGCGGCGCTTTCGCGAAGAAACGATTACCGATCTTCTTATGGCAAATCTAGTAACTCTCGGAGGCAGTTCAATTCTCGTAGACTTTCCTGACGAGCCTACTACCGGTGCCGATATGGAATAGAATTTTATAAACCGAGATACTCGAGAGCATTTTCAAATTCTTTTGCAAGCAAAGAAATTGTCCGACACTGGGCCTGACTGGCGCAAGCATCGATACAAGGAGTTATTTTACCGCTCCGGTCCAAAGAAAATTCTGCAAGTCGAGACACTGTGTGGGACCGCAGTCGGTCGGTCGAAGGCAACATATCCGGCTTACATTTTTTATAATTTGCAAAAAACATGTAATTCAGCTCACGTGGCGGGAGCTAAGAACCTGTTAGGCGTAAATCTTACAGATGCCACCGTAGTTCGTGCGTTAGCGGCGGCGTCACCCTCAAAATGGTACGAAAGGAAACATAGCGCTGTTTCTGCGTTATATCCGTTTATGTTTTCCCTCGCCGATCTTTTGTGTCCGTCAAATATACAGCCACTTGGCATGATGGCATTTGCAGGATCCAAGTTTTCAATTCCAGCGATGATATCGTTTGGCGACAAAGGACCGATGTTAGGTCGCCCAATTCCGCCAAGACCCGACCAAATCCGAAGCCGATTAGTGGAGCAACGAAATAAACTAAAATCACTGCTGAAAGGGTTTGATGTGGCTATAGATTTGCCAGAAATTCCCGAAGTCTCACGAGAAATACCGCAAGATTTACTGCCACTGATTGATCCCGGTTACGCTCAAGGCATAGCCTCATCGTCAATCAGTTATTGGCGCGCGACATTTATTTCCATGAATCCAACTGATCAACTTGGTCGCCCCACCACTGATCATAAATAGATATCTTAGCCTCATCCTTTTGGACCGAAGCAACCGGGATAGCGCAACTGGCCATTCCCAAAAGTGTAACAAGGCGGTATTGTTCAGCGGCAGCGATAGCCCCACAGAAAGCTGTAACTATGCGTGCAGTACCCTGCCTCACCCTTCCGCTTCCTGCTCCGCCATCGAGCGCTGTCCACCCTCCGCATTCCCCGAACGCGTCGCCTGCGCTCCGCCTTCGAAAATATCCTGCACCAGCCCGAGTTTCCCGAGGCCGCGAATGATCAGGCCGGTGATGTCGATTTCGTACCAGGCGTGCGAGATGTAGGCGTCGCGGGGGAAGCGGTGATGGTTGTTGTGCAGGCCTTCGCCGAGCGTGAGGATCGACACCAGAAACTGGTTGGTGGTGCCGTCGTTGATCTCGAAGCGGCGGTAGCCGTAGCGGCCCTCGCTGTGGCAGACCGAGTTGACCAGCGAGGTCATCGTGGTGGTGACGTAGTTGCGGAACAGGCCGGAGAACAGCACGCAGCCGATCATGGTGTGGATGCCGCCGGCCGCGTAGCCGATGGCGGCCGGAATGAAGGCGATCGACGTCAGATACCAGAACCAGCGCGTGCGGACGAAGAACATCGCGATCGGATCGGCCAGAATATCCTTGGCGTAGTATTCGCCCTGCGTCGTGGCCTGATCGAACACCCAGCCGCCCTGCGCGTGCATCATGCCCTTGATGGCGCTCAGATAGCGGTTGCCGACGCCGTCATACTGAGGGCTGTGAACGTCGCCGGGCTTGTCGGCGTAGAGATGATGCCGGCGATGATTGGAGACCCATCGCAGCACCGAGCCCTGCATCGCCATCGTGCCGATCATGCAGAAGAACGCGCGCATCACCGGGCCGCAGCGAAAACTGCGATGCACCAGCAGGCGATGCATTCCCGCGCCCATCCCGAACATGGTCAGGAAATACATGCCGGCGAAGACCGCGATCTCCACCCAGCCGATGCTCTGCGTCACCACCCAGATCAGCGCGGCGGCCGTCCCGCCGTAGAGGATTGCGAACATGGCGCGGATTTCGCGCACCTTGGCGTCCACCAGCGGGCCTTCCAGCAGCACCCCCGGCGGCACTTTCGGCTCAGCATCCTGCTCCGAGACAATGCCCTCGATCATGGTCATTTTTGTCGATCCATTGATGGGAACCAACGCATCCGCACCGTGCAGGCGCGGGTTATTCGTAACACGGAGTTGATTGATCGCGAAGCGCGGAGTCCGGACCTGAAAAGACGCTGTCAGCGCCGCTCAATCGCAGCGGAAGCCGTCACGTCCCCTCACCCGCACGTCCACACCGACCCGATCGGCGTCTGGGTCCAGCATGGCCCGAAGCTGCCGCCGTTGTAGCGGCCGCGATAGAAACCCGGGCGGCCGGGATAGCGCAATTGGCCGTCCCAGAAATTGTAGTAGCGCGGCGTCGGGCCGATGTACCAGTGACGCTTTTTGCGGCGCGCATTGCGCAGCACCGAGGCTTCCTGTTTGAACAGCGGCGCGGCGTTGTTCAACGGCTGCTGATAGCCCGGCAAAAAGCCGTAGTGGTGCGGACGCAGCTTGTGCTTCTTGTGGCGCGGCGCGGCCGTCGCGGCGGTGGCCGCCAGCGTAAGGGCAATGACAATCGACAGGCTTATGAATCGCGACATGAACCGAACCTCGTGATCCGGGTTTAACATTCGCATCCCGTTGCCGCGATCACTTTTGTCGACGTCGGATTCAAACAATCGCCAGCAGCGCCATCGCTGTTCCCGCCGCGGCGCTGAAGACGACGACGATCCACGGCGGTGCCCGCCACGCGGTCAGCAGCACGAAGCCGACCAGCGCCACCCCGAAATCCGCGGAGGTGTGCACGGTGGAGGTCCAGACCGGATCGTAGAGCGCCGCGCCCAGCAGTCCGACGACGGCGGCGTTGATGCCGCGCATCATCGCCTGCGCACTCGCCCGCGTGCGAAACGAATCCCAGAACGGCAGCACGCCGAGCAGCACCAACATTCCCGGCAGAAAAATGCCGACGAGGCCGAGGCACGCACCGGCTAGGCCATGCGGGCTCGGCGTGACCACCGTGCCGAGATAGGCCGCGAAACTGAACAGCGGCCCCGGCACCGCCTGCGCCGCGCCGTAGCCGGCCAGAAACGCATTGTCGCTCAACCAGCCCGGCGTGACGAAGGCTTCGCGCAACAGCGGCAGCACGACGTGGCCGCCGCCAAACACCAGCGCGCCGGATCGGTAGAACGCATCGAACAGCGCCACGCCCGACGATCCGGTGAGTTCGCGCAACGCCGGCAGGCCCAGCAACAACACGACGAAGCCACTCAAAGCAACGAGGCCCGCGGTGCGCGACACCGGCATTTTGACCTGTCCCGACGGCGCCGGCGCATCGCTGCGACACAGCCACAGACCGGCGAGCGCGCCGATGGCAATCGCACCGATCTGCGCGATCGACGATGTGCTCAACAGCAGGATCAGCGCCGCCGGCGCCGCGATCGATGCGCGTTCACGATCCGGGCAGAGGTTGCGCGCCATGCCCCACACCGCCTGCGCCACGATCGCGACCGCCGTGAGTTTCAATCCGTGCAGCAATCCGTTGCCGATCGGCCCGTTCAACGTGCTCGCGCCATAAGCAAACAGCACAAGCGCCATCGCCGACGGCAAGGTGAACCCGACCCACGCCGCCAGCGCGCCGAGATATCCGGCGCGCAGCAGGCCGATCGAAAATCTGACCTGGCTGCTGGCGGGGCCCGGCAGGAATTGGCAGAGGCCGACGAGATCGGCGTAGGCGTGCTCATCGATCCATTTCCGGCGCAGCACGAACTCGTTGCGAAAATATCCGATATGCGCGATCGGGCCGCCGAAGCTGGTCAGGCCGAATTTGAGAAAGGCGCGCAGCACCTCCATCGGCGAACCGCGCGCGACGGGGGCGGAGCTTTCATTCGCGGAGATATCCATGTGTCACGCGTCGCGTCTCACGCCCCGGTTGGACATCGCTATGCCATCGAGGCGACCCGCGCAGTGGTGCTGCCCGCTGGTCGATTGTCAAGACGCCGCCACTCTCCCCGTCAGCCGGAAGAACATGTTCGAGTTCACTTGCACGTCGGGGCGCGCGAGATGTTCCTCCAGTGCGGCGATGTCGCGATCGAGATCGGTGCGCGTCACCAAGCCCGCATCAACGAGCCTGCCGCGCGCGGTGGCGATCAGGTTGCGCGGTGCCATGCGCCGTTCGTGATCCGGCGAAAACACATGCATGACAGCATCGACGACGATGTTGGTGACGCCGGCCTCGCGAAATAGCCGATGCATATGACGTCCCGCTGACAGATCGATGCCCTGCATCCGCGCATAGGCGGAATAGGCATCAAGCAACCGCGTCCACGCCGGCAGCGGCGGATCGCAGCAGTCGGGCAGATAATCCGCCTCGAAACTCGCGACCCAGCCGCCGGGGCGCACCAGCGACACCGCCTCGCGCACGATCCGCGCGGGCTCCGGCACGTTGACCAGCAATAGCCGCATGTGAACGCCATCGAACGATGCGCGCGGAAGGCCGGTCGCGTAGGCGTCGCCCGCGCGCACCTCGACCTGCGGCAATCCTTGCGCCGTAACGAAACGCCGCGCCAACTCAACAAAGTGATCGCTACGATCGATGCCGAGCACCGACCCATTCAGCCCGACGCGTTCTGCCAGAAGATGCAGCGCGCCGCCCGGCCCGCAGCCGAGATCGACAACGTTCTCACCGGGCTCAATTCCGATGCGGTCGAGTTGCGTTTCGGAGTCGGACGCCAGCGTGACGATCTGGCGCGTGAGGCGCGCCACCTCGGCCTCGGTGCGTCCGAGCAGATAGTTGTCGGCCTCCGTCATGGCGCCTCCCGACGTGCGTGCTGTTGGTCGCCGCGTTGATCGTGTGGTAGCCATCAACTGCGGCGAGAATGTCCCGTTCTGCTGCGCGCCGCCTTGCGCGACATCGCCATCACCCATGCGTTGCCCCTCTTGCAAAGCGGCCGATCTTCGCCACCTCTTGGGAACCTATTCGACAATCATTCTTCGGAGCCCCGCATGACCGACGCCCCCTACACGCCGCCCAAAGTCTGGACCTGGAACAAGGAGAACGGCGGCAAGTTCGCGTCGATCAATCGTCCCACCGCCGGCCCGACGCATGAGAAGGCGCTGCCGGTCGGCAAGCATCCGCTACAGCTCTATTCACTGGCGACGCCGAACGGCCAGAAAGCCACCATCATGCTGGAGGAACTTCTCGCGGCGGGCCACAAGGGCGCGGAATACGATGCCTGGCTGATCAAGATCGGCGACGGCGAACAGTTTTCGTCGGGCTTTGTCGACGTCAATCCGAACTCGAAGATTCCGGCGCTGCTGGATCGCAGCAACCCCGACAAGCCGATCCGCGTGTTCGAGTCCGGCTCGATCCTGCTTTATCTCGCGGACAAGTTCGGCGCGTTCGTTCCGAAGGACGCGGCCGGTCGCGCCGAGTGCCTGTCATGGCTGTTCTGGCAGATGGGCGCCGGGCCGTACCTCGGCGGCGGCTTCGGCCATTTCTATGCCTACGCGCCGACCAAGATCGAATACGCCATCGATCGTTTTGCGATGGAAGTGAAGCGGCAGCTCGACGTGCTGGATCACCAGCTTGCCAATCATGAATACATCGCCGGCAAGGATTATACGATCGCCGATATCGCGATCTGGCCGTGGTATGGCGGGCTGGCGAAAGGCGTCATCTACGGCGATTCCGCGACCTTCCTCGATACCGCGAGCTACAAGAACGTCCAGCGCTGGACCGCGCAGATCGCGGCGCGTCCGGCAGTGAAACGCGGCCGCATCGTCAACCGCGTCTCGGGCGAACCGTCACAGCAACTGCACGAGCGCCACGACGCCAGCGATTTCGAAACGAAGACGCAGGACAAGCTAGAGGCGGCGAAGTAATCGCGCGACGAGCGCTCGAGTTTCGTAGCTGCTCGGCGGCTACCGTTACTTCCGTCATGGCCGGGCTTGTCCCGGCCATCCACGTCTTGGTCCACTGAAGCGCTGGAA
>JAFKKM010000079.1 GCA_017305555.1 Hyphomicrobiales bacterium
GTATAGGTCTCGCCGAACGGACCGGAGGTGAGCGCGTGCGTCCCGAGCACAAGCCGGGGATGCTGCGCGAACCAGCGATTGACGCGCATGGCGCCCTCGTCCTCGGTCGCCGGGCGAACCTCCTCGAGATCGAGCCAGGACAGATCGCCTTCCGGCTCGCCGTGCTTGCGCCGGCGGAAGAACAGGATGTCGACCACGACATCGGTGCCGGCATCGGCGCGAAAGCTGCCTTCGGGAAGACGGATCGCGCCGACGAGATCGGCGTGCTGCCCGATCAGCTCGCGCGCCGCCCCATCCGCCTTGTCCATCGTGCCGTGCGAGGTGACGAAGGCGGCCAGCGCCCCCGGCTTCAGCAGCTTGATCGCCTTGACGATGAAGTAGTCGTGGAGGCGCAGGCCGAGCGAACGCAGCGTGCGGTCCGAGCGCACGGTGCGATCGGAGAAGGGCGGATTGCCGATCGCCAGGTCAAAGCGTGGCGGCAGCTCGGTGCGTGCGAAATCGCCGCCGACGATGCGCGCCCGCGGCTGCAACAGCCGCGCGATGCGGGCGGTGACGGGATCGAGCTCGACGCCGGTGACGTGGGAGACCTCGCGCAGAGCGTCGGGCATCAGCGCCGGAAACAGGCCCGTGCCGGCGCCGGGCTCGAGCACGCGGCCGCCGCGCCAGCCAAGACGCAGCACTGCAGCCCAGATCGCCTGGACAACGAACTCCGGCGTGAAATGGGCATACTGCGTGCAGCGCGCGAGCGAGGCGTAATCCGCGTCGTCGACCGCATCCTGCAGATCGGCGCCGATTTCGTCCCAGCCCTGCGCGAATTCGGTTTCGCCCGGCCGGCGGAAGACGCCGTTGGCGAGCTCCGAGGCGCCGAAACCGGTGAAGCGGATCAGTTGCCGCTGCTCCTCGACCGTAGCGGGTCGTTGCTCCGCCTCGATCCGCGCGGCGAGCCGGACCGCCGCGATGCTGTCGCGGGCCCGCTGCTTCCAGCCCTTTGCGAGGCCGCGCTCGCCGGAAAGATAGAAATTGTCGCCGTGCTTGCGGGAGCCTGCCCCGGCAGGCCGCGCCGATGTGACCAATGGCGTGGCAGGAGTCGACGGCGAAGGCGGCGGATCGTCATCATGGTCGTCATCGCCGCCCGGATCGGCGGCGAAGGCGGTAACGCCGAGGCCGAGACTCGACGAAAGGGCGGTGTTGCCGAAGAGATCGAGGGTGAAGGGATCGTCATGCGCCATTGGGAAATGTCCTTCTGCTGGGCGCGCGCAGCTGTCCGCCGGCGCGGGCTGCGACGGTCGGGACGGCGTTGCGGAGTGACGGGAGGTCCGGCGCGACGGCCGGGTTCGGAAATGCGAAGCCCGGCGCGTGGCCGGGCTGTTCGCTGGTCGCAGAGGGAGAGGACGGGCTAGGCCGCGATCGTCTCCGGCAAATGGCGGAGCTGGACTGGCAGCTTGGCCGCGATCTCCGCGTCGGTGAGCTCGTCGAGCAATTTCAGGACGGTGCCGAACCGCCCGGCATAGACGAGCACGGTGCGGCGGCCACGCATGGACGCGAGCCAGCGTTCGCCGGCATAGCCGCGATAGTCGTCATGCGTGCTCGACCAGATGTGCTCGAGCCGCTCATCGCGCGTCATGCCGCGAACCGGCCGCGACTCGCGCTCGATGATTGCCGCCTTCATCCGCTCCGGCGAATCCCGGTCCGACAGGTCGCAATAGCCGTGAAACCAGCGCCGCCTGCCGTCGATAGCGAGCGCGAAGAAGATGCTGGTGACGCTGCCGGTCATGAACTCACGCAGCGCGAATAGATCGCCGCGCAGGAACAGTGGCGGCAGGATCTCGAACATGTAGTCATGCTCGGCCTCCGCGATCTCGAACCACTCGCCGGCGAAGAGATGCGCGGCGTCGCCGGCAGTCCAGGCCGGATCGCCGCGATGGCGGTTGAACATGCGATACATCTCATGGCGCGCGGCGACGCCCTGGAAGATCTTGCGGATTGTCGGGAGGGTGTGCATGGCGGCTCCTTTCGGCCTGGCGAACTGAGGCGCGAGCGATCCGCCTGATCCCTCATCACTTCAGCCCTTCATCACCCCTCCGGCGGGCCGCCTCTCCGGTCCGGCGGGTCAAGGGCCGCGGCACGCGGGCGAAGCGCACCCTTGACGCGACGGCCGGGCATGCGGCATCGCGCCTTCAATTCTTTTGCTCTCTTCCATTCCTCTCCCGCTCTTCAGCGAGGCGCCGCTCGGCATTCGCGATCGCAGCAAGCGCCGCCTTGAACACGGCCGAGCCGCGCTCCTCCGCGAGATCCGTCGATGCCACGACGGCAAGGCAGGCGGCGTGGATATCGTCGTCGCTGACGGCATCGGACGCGAGTTCGGTCGCGGCACCGTCATGGGCGATGACCTCGCCGACCGTCGTTCGTACTTCGGCTTCGTCGAAGCGGAGCAGGACGTGAACGCTGGGCGCGGCCGCTGCCGCTTCGCGGAATCCCGCGAGCATCTCATCGGTCGAACCCGACAGAATCGCGTTCGCCGTGATCAGCGTCGCCATGCCACCGAAGCCGTCCGAACGCATGCGCGAGCAGGTGAAGGCGGAGAAGACGGCGATCTCATCGAGCGTCGGGGAGCGGCGCACGATGTCCTGAAAGATCGTCGCCCAGGAGATGACGGTCAGATCGAGTTCGACATGAGTCTCGCCGGCTTCTACCTCGGCCAGCCGATCGGCAACGATGGCGATGAGGACACTCTCGACGTCGGCCGAGGCGCGATGCGCGTTGCGCAGCTCCGCGACATCGAGCTCGAGGCACTCCGCCGGACTTTCCTCGGCGAAGAAATAAAGCCCGTCGCCGTCGGGTTCGGGACTGAAGATATGGGACAGGACAAGCCGCTCGAGCGGCGTCATGTCGGCGTCGGGAATCGTCGTCTGCACGACGGTCGGAACGTAATAGCTGGTCATGTCCGGCTCCTGAAAATGCAGAAGCCCGGCAGAGCCGGGCGGGATGTTGGAAGGATATGCGCCGGCGGATCAGTCGGGATCGCGCGCGCCGGCGAGGATGGCCTCGGCCTTGGCGATGGCCGGCATGGCGCGTTCGCGCCAGTAGGCGCGATCGAGCGCCTGGTCGTCGCCGCACAGCACCTTCACCAGGCCGAGCAGCACCTCGAAATGATCGGCCTTGCGCTGCAGCGTTTCGCGATAGTGCGACGGCACCGGCACGGATGGACCGCTATAGGCGGTGTCACGGCCTTCCCAGGCGCCGGTCACATAGGTTTCGCCGGCAGTTTCATAATCGCGCTTCTCGTTGTCCCAGTCGTCGTCCTCGATGGCGAGGCGGCAGGCCTCAGCGAGGCTCGCCGCCTCGTAGCTGCGCTGGCGATAAACCGGCAGGCGATAGGTGGTCTCGATCGTGAAGATGGGCATGAGGGTCGTCCTTCCCTTCGGGTGTTGCAGACACCCTCGGGCCGGCCGCATCGAAGGTCCGGCGGGTCAAGGGCCGCGGCACGCGGGCGCAGCTTCCCTTGACGCGCCGGCCGGGCATGCGGCAGCGGGGTTCATCCGGCTGCTTCTACGGATTCCTCCGCCAATCGGCCGACGAGGATCTTCAAGTCCTCGTTCCAGTCGCCGGCGTGCGGTCGCGACCGCGCATAGGACGCGCCGGTCTCCGCGGCGATCGCGCGCAGGCGGTCGGCATACACATCGCCCTGCCGATTGTTGTCGGTCGCGGCGACAAGCCGGCTGTCTGCGCGCATGGCAAGATCGCGGATCGCAGCCTCGCTCGCCGGGGACCAGCCGCCGCCGGTGCTGACAAACAGCGTGTCCGGTCGCAGAACCTGGATCGCGACGAGGCTCATGGCGTCGATCGCCGCCTCCGTCACGCAGACCCGGGACGCGGCCGCGGGACCGAAGCGGAACAGCCCTTTCGCTCCGCCGGTGGCGAAGCCGCGCCATTGCGATCCGCGCTCTTCCCAGCCGACCAAAGCCCCGTCGGCACGGCGGTGCGCCGCCCACATGCTTCCCTGCGGGCCCTCGCGGAGGAGGCCTTGGTCGACCGCCACCGCGACGACCGTGTCGGGAATGCCGCGGTCCACCGTCAGGTAGCGCCACGCCGGCGAGTCCGGGCGCGGAACGCCGCGACGTATCCAGCGATCGCCGATCGGGTGCAGCGTCGTGGGGCGGGCCCCGCGCTGCCACGCCAGCGGGCTCGGAACGAAGCCGACGAGCGAAGCGACATGGGCGCAGGCCTGGGCGAAGCCTTGCGCCCCGAGATGCTCGGCCAGATCGAACACATCGCCTTTCGCGGTCGACAAGGGATCGAACCAGCCGCGATCGTTGTGAATGACGATGATGATCTTTGCGTCGCGGCGGTACTTGACCGCCCGGCGCGTGCTTTCCTTCAGATCGACCTTCCAGCCATCCTGTTGGAGCAGGGCGGCGCATCCGACCCTGGCTCGTAGTTCTTCGATTTCACTTTTCTCCATGACCGTCACCAGGCGCGCGTCCTGCGCCACCCGGTCCTTTCTTCAGTTGACGTCCCTTCGCCCTATCGCGACGGCACGCCACCCGCCCGCCGCGAAGCGTGCCGGATGCAAGGGCGCGCTGACAAGCCGTCCAACATGTCGGACTCCGGCCGCGGCGAAGCTTCCCTTGCGACCGGCACGGCGCCAGCGGCAGCGGTCACCCGGCTCAATGAGCCGGGGACCACGGATCATAATCGTGATTATGCGCAGGTGGGCATAACTCCGATTATGATCAGTGGGAGATTATGGACAGTTCCGATCCGTAGTACCGACGTAGGCGTATTCTGGCGCGGGTCGACCTACGCATAACCACAGCAATCGGGGAAGGATCCTGAACTGGGCCACGGGGGACGTAACGACCAGGGAACACCATGTTCGGACTATTGTCTTCAGATCAGGTGCAAGACGGTTCCCGCTGCGGCCAACAATACGACCACGATCCAAGGCGGCGCCTTCCAGACCGTGAGTAGCAGGAAGCCTGCGAGCGCGAGTGCGAAATCTCGCGGCGTCAGGACTGCGCTCGTCCAGACCGGGCTGTAGAGCGCCGCACCAAGAATGCCGACGACGGCCGCGTTCGCGCCGCGCATGGCGGCCTGGGCCGTCGGGCGCGTTCGGAACGCGTCCCAAAAGGGTAGCATGCCATAGACCAGCAGCATGCCCGGCAGCAGCAGTGCGACGAGCGCAATCGAGGCACCAGCAAAGCCATTCGGCGCTGGTCCCATCACGGCTCCGAGATACGCAGCGAAAGTAAAAAGCGGTCCGGGCACCGCCTGAGCTAGGCCATAACCGGCCAAAAAGGTCTCGTTGCTCACCCAGCCGGGCGCAACCGTCTCCGCCTGCAAAAGCGGTAACACCACGTGGCCGCCACCAAAGACGAATGCGCCCGATCGATAAAAGGCGTCGAACAGCGCCAGCCCATGAGAACCGGTCGCGGGGACGGCGAGCGGCGGTATCAAGAGAAGCGCAGCGAAGAGAGCGAGGGCAACGACACCGCTGCGCCGGGTGACCGGGAAGCTCAGACGCCCGGAGACAGGGGCGGGTTCTCCCTGGCAGAGCCAAAGGCCCGAGCATGCGCCGATTGCGATCGCCGCGATCTGCCCGAATGATCCGGCGAAAACCACGACGATCGCAATCGCGCCGAGCGCGATGCCGGCACGGGCGCGATCTGGAGTAAGGGCTCGCGCCATGCCCCATATGGCTTGCGCGACGACCGCGACGGCGACGAGCTTGAGGCCATGAAGGAAACCGTCGGCCAGCGGTCCCGTAAATGCGGCTGCGCCCAACGCGAAGGCAAACAGGATCAGGGCTGAGGGCATGGTGAACGCGAACCATGCGGCTAATCCGCCGAGGAGGCCGTTGCCGCGCAGAATGCCGAGCGAGAACCCGACCTGGCTGGAGGCCGGCCCCGGTAGAAACTGGCAGAGCGCGACCAGATCGACATAGGCCGTCTCGTCGAGCCATTTGCGTCGCACCACCAGTTCATCGCGGAAATAACCGAGATGGGCGATCGGACCGCCAAAAGAGGTCAGGCCGAGCTTGAGAAATGCCCAGAATACCTCGCTGGGCGAACCTTGCGTCGAGCCAGGCTCCAACGCACGACTGCTTTCGCCGCCGCCAGTCTGCGCGTGAGACACTGTATTATTCACCGGACTTTCTCCTGGAGGCGGTTTTCTTGGATCCGTGTGGGTCGTGCATGATTTCGCCGAACAGTTCCCTGGCCTTGGCTCTCGCAATTGCCAGCGCCTCGATGCCGAGAGGGGTGGCACGATAGAATTTGCGCGCTGTCCGTCCATCGCGCTCCTCTCGCGAGACGAGATAGCCTTTCTTCTCCAAGCCGTGCAGCAACGGATAGAGCGTGCCGGGGCTTAGCTTGTAGCCATGCCGGGCCAGCTCCTCGATCATCCACTGGCCATACAACTCGCCCTCCGCGGCGTGATGCAGAATGTGGAGACGGACAAACCCGCTCAGAAGCTCGCGGTGTTCCATGCTGGTCGTGGCGCCTCATCCTTGCCCCAGTTTGCTTGCAATTTCTCTATCGAAATCCGATAACGAAGTTCATAACTCATAAGGGTTGGCTCTGTGAAGTTCAAGGAGTGGCCATGTCCGTTGACCGTCGTTCGCTTTTGAAGCTCGCTGGCGCCACGGCCCTCTCTGGAGCCATGATGGGATCGGCAAAGGCGCAGTCTTCCATCGATCCGGCATCATCGTCTAAGGGGGGCGCGGATCACACCATCCGGATCGGCGCCGGGCTCGTCGAGCTGGCGCCGGACCGCATCATCTCCACCACCACTTATAATGGCCAGTTTCCTGGTCCGCTGCTCCGCTTCAAGGAAGGCCAGCGGACTATCGTCGATATCCACAACGACACCGACACGCCCGAGCAGTTGCACTGGCATGGACAAACCGTGCCGGTCGATGTCGATGGCGCCTCAGAAGAGGGAACGCCCTTTATCCCGGCGCACGGCATGCGCCGTATCGCCTTCACGCCGGGGCCGGCGGGGCTGCGTTTCTATCACACACACCTCACGCCCGGCGCCGATCTGTCGAGTGGGCAGTACGGAGGACAGGTCGGCACGGTCTATGTCGAGCCGAAGCACGAGCCTGGACGCTACGACCGCGAAGTGTTTCTGATGCTCAAGGAATTTCAGCCGGCGCTCAGTCGCGGCGGCGATATGGACATGGATTTTCTTGCGCCGGCAGCGCGGATCAAAGCGCTCGAAGAGGCCGGCGAATCCGCGATGCGCGCCTCTTTGGCCATGGGCATGCCGCATGGCTTCGAGGTCGGCTACAGCCTCTTCTCGATCAACGGCCGCTTGCTCGGCCACGGCGAGCCCATCCGCGTCAAACCAGGCGAGCGGGTGCTGTTCCACGTCGTCAACGGCAGCGCCACCGAGATCCGCAGTTTGGCGCTTCCGGAACATCGCTTCGAGGTCGTCGCCCTCGATGGCAATCCGGTCCCCACACCGACGCAAGTTCCTGTGCTGTGGCTTGGCACTGCTGAGCGGGTCTCGGCCATCGTCGAGATGAATCATCCAGGCGTGTGGGTGATGGGTGATCTCGCCGATGACGACCGCACGCGAGGCATGGGTGTCGTCATTGAATATGCAGGGCGAACCGGCAAGCCTGCATGGTCGAAGCCTGCCCCGTTCCATTGGGATTACACCCATTTCGGCCAGTCGGACGCGATCACTACCGCGCCCGACGAGACGATCGTCATGACCTTCACCAAGAACAACGCTGCGCTTAACGGCTTCAACCAGTGGACCATCAACGACGTCGCCTTCACGATGGAGAAGATGGAACCGATGTTTCATCTGCGCGAAGGGAGGCGCTATCGGCTGCGAATGCGCAACGCCAGCGACGATTCATCCTGTGCATCTTCATCGGCACAGCTTCGAGCTGACCCGCATCGCGGGCAGAGGCACGGCAGGCATTATGAAGGATGTCGTGATGCTGGGCGGCTATCAGGAAATCGAAGTCGATTTCGTCGCCGACAATCCGGGCCGGACCTTGTTCCACTGCCACCAGCAATTGCACATGGACTTCGGCTTCATGGCGCTGTTCGACTACGTCTGAGCCAACCGGCCCATCGCCGATGGGGACAATGAGGCGAGCTTCCCGGCCACTTCCTTGCGCTCGCTGTAGCGGCTGGTGAGATAGGCGGAAGGACCACGCGTCAGCAGGATGAACTTCAACAACTCCTCGACCACGTCGACGACGCGGTCGTAATAGGCAGACGGCTTCATCCGGCCGGCTTCGTCGAACTGCTCATAGGCTTTGGCGACGGAGGATTGGTTGGGGATCGTGATCATGCGCATCCAGCGGCCGAGGACGCGCATCTGATTGACTGCATTGAACGACTGCGATCCGCCGCTTACCTGCATGACCGCGAGCGTCTTGCCTTGAGTGGGCCTCATCGCGCCGAGAGATAGGGGTATCCAGTCGATCTGTGCCTTCATGATGCCGGTCATGGCCCCATGACGCTCCGGGCTGCACCAAACCTGCCCCTCCGACCAGGTCGACAGTTCGCGCAGCTCCGCGACCTTCGGATGATCGGCGGGAGCATCATCGGGGAGCGGCAGGCCGCTGGGATTGAAGATGCGGGTCTCGGCGCCGAAGGCCTCCAGCAGGCGCGCGGCCTCCTGGGCCTGGAACCGGCTGAAAGAACGCTCGCGCAGGGAGCCGTACAACAGGAGGATGCGCGGTGGATGCGTCGGTGGTTGCGGGAGAAGGTTGGCCGCCGCTGGAGTTTCGAACGCGTCGGGATCGATGTTCGGCAGGTCCGACAGATCGGGCGCCTGCATCAGCGCGCCTCTTTGGCGACGTGCGGCGCTGTCTGGCCGCGCTCATACCAACCCTTCGAGCGATTGACGATCCAGACCACGGTCAGCATGACCGGAACTTCGATCAGCACGCCGACCACGGTCGCAAGGGCTGCGCCGGACTGGAAACCGAACAGGCTGATGGCGGCGGCAACCGCCAGCTCGAAGAAGTTGGAGGCGCCGATCAGGGCGGAGGGGCCGGCGACGCAGTGCTGCTCGCCGGAAAGCCGGTTCAGCAGGTAGGCGAGGCTGGCATTGAAATAGACCTGGATCAGGATCGGCACGGCGAGCAGGGCGATCACCAGCGGCTGTGCGATGATCTGTTCGCCCTGGAAGCCAAACAGCAGCACAAGCGTTGCCAGCAACGCCACAAGGGAGACGGGGCCGAGCCTAGCCAGCAGCCGATCGAGCGCGGTTTGCCCGCCGGTCGCCAGCAGTTGGCGGCGGATAAGCTGCGCAATGATCACCGGAATGACGATATAGAGGACCACCGACAGCACGAGGGTGCCCCACGGCACGGTGATCGCGGAGAGCCCGAGCAGCAAACCGACAATCGGCGCAAAGGCCACGACCATGATCGCGTCGTTAAGCGCCACCTGGCTCAGCGTGAAGTGCGGTTCGCCCTTGGTCAGGTTGGACCAGACGAACACCATTGCGGTACAGGGCGCGGCGGCAAGGATGATGAGTCCGGCAATGTAGCTATCGATCTGGCCGGCCGGCAGGTACGGTCGGAATAGGTAGCCAATGAACAGCCAGCCGAGCAGCGCCATCGAGAATGGCTTGATTGCCCAATTGATGAATAGGGTGACGCCGATCCCGCGCCAATGGCGGCCGACTTCGCCGAGCGCGGCGAAATCGATCTTGAGCAGCATTGGGATGACCATCAGCCAGATCAGCACCGCGACCGGCAGATTGACCTTGGCGATCTCAGCAGCCCCGATCACCTGAAACGCGCCGGGCATGACGTGGCCGAGCGCGACGCCGGCGACAATGCACAAAGCGACCCAGAGGGTGAGATAGCGTTCAAATGTGGACATCGTTCTTCCTCAAGCCGTCGCGACGCGGCGACCGTGCTCATCGATCACCCGCTCACCGTCTTCCTTGATGAACTCACCCAATTGCCGCGGCAGCAGATCGAGGACCTCTTCGGACGGCCGGCAGAGTCTCACACCCTTGGGGCTGACGACGATCGGGCGATTGATGAGGATCGGATGCGCGAGCATGGCGTCGAGAAGCTGATCGTCAGTCAGGCCTGGATCGCCAAGACCGAGTACGGCATAGGGCGTACCCTTTTCCCGCAGGAGGCCCCGCGTGGAAATCGCCATCCGCGCGATGAGCTGGACCAGCATCACGCGGGTCGGCGGCGTCTTCAAATATTCGATGACGTGAGGCTCGACGCCAGCATTGCGGATCAGCGCAAACGTATTGCGCGAGGTGCCGCAATCGGGGTTGTGATAGATGATGACGTCCATGATCCACCTCATGCCGCGCTGTCGCGGGGTGAGGTCGCCCCTTCGGACCGGCCGATTTCACGCAGCTTCGTACCGAGAGAGATCTGGTCGAGACTGGCGATCGGCAGCGCAGTAAAGACCGAAATCCGGTTCCTGAGATAGCGGAGGGCGGCGACAAAGGCGGCTTGCTTCCGGATGTCCGTGCCTTCAACCGCGGCTGGGTCTTCGATCCCCCAATGCGCCGTCATCGGCTGGCCGGGCCACACCGGGCATGCTTCACCGGCGGCGTTGTCGCAAACGGTGAACACGAAATCCATCACCGGCGCATCGGCCGTCGCGAACTCATCCCAGGCCTTCGATCGAAAGCCTTCGGCCGGATAGTCGAAGCTCTCCAGCACCTTCAGCGCGAACGGATTGACGGTCCCCTTGGGTTGGCTGCCGGCGGAGAAAGCACGGAAGCGGCCGCCGCCATCCTTGTTGAGAATGCTCTCGGCGAGGATCGAGCGTGCCGAATTGCCGGTGCAAAGGAAGAGGACATTGTAAATGCGGTCAGTCATGGGCGGCCTCCTTGACGGCTTCAGTTTGGGGGGCGCAGCAGGGCGTCAGCTCGGCGATCAGCGGCGCGCAGATCTCGGGCCGCCCGCCGCAGCAATCCTTGACCAGGTATCCGGCCAACACCCGCACGGCATCGAGCTTTGCCCGGTAGATGATCGACCGGCTTTGCCGCTCGGCTTCGATCAGTCCGGCGCGCGTCAGGACCGCAAGATGGGTCGACATGGTGTTGTGGGGCACGGCCATGTGTCGCGCGATGTCGCCGGCCGGCAACCCTTCCGGCTCATGCTCGATCAACAGCCGAAAGACGTCGAGCCGGGTCGACTGGGCGAGCGCGGTGAAGGCAAGAATGGCCTGGTCGGATTCCATATGTCGAGACTAATCGACATAATGGCACAAGTCCAGCCTCTAGGACGACCAGTTCGCACCGGCGGAAATTCTGTCCGGACGGCAGACTCTCATCCCCTCAAAGATGATGGCTTTTCACGATTGGTCAGCCTCAGAACGACATATCCACTGATCCCGGCGATGACCGATCCCATGAGAATGCCAAACTTCATTCGATCTTGGAGAAAAGGATCGCTGAAGGCCAGGAGGCCGATGAACAGACTCATTGTGAAGCCTATCCCGCAAAGGAGAGAGACGCCGAGCATCTGGCCCCAGCTGGCGCTGGGCGGAAGATTGGCAAGACCCGTCCGAACCGATAGCCAGACTGCTCCGAACACCCCGATCAACTTACCGAACACGAGCCCGACCGCGATACCCAAGGTTAATGGCTCTCCGAGCGCCGCCGGAGTTGTGCCAGCAAACGGGACGCCAGCGTTCGCGAAACCGAAGATCGGCACGACGAGGAACGTGACTGGCACATTCAATGCGTGTTCGAGCCGGTGGAGCAATGAGACAGCAGGCGAGGCTTCGGGCTTGGCAGGCGTCCGGCGAATCGGGATCGTGAGAGCGAGAATCACGCCGGCCAGCGTCGCGTGAATGCCAGAGCGGAGGACCAGGACCCAGAGCACTATACCAAGCAGCAAATAGGGAATCAGGGAGTTTACGTTGCGCTTGTTGAGCACGATCAACAGCGCGACGACCGCAGCCGCGCCTCCGAGATCAGGCAGGGACAGGCCACTCGTGTAGAAAACCGCTATGATGATGACCGCGCCAAGGTCGTCGATGATTGCCAGTGCGGCGAGAAAGACCTTCAGCGAAGCGGGCACTCGGGGTCCGAGAAGCGAGAGCACTCCGAGCGCGAAGGCGATGTCGGTCGCCGAGGGGATCGCCCAGCCGCGCAACGCCTCGGGATGCCCACTGTTGAAGGTGACGTAGATGAGCGCGGGCACCAACATCCCGCCCGCCGCCGCCACGCCAGGGAGAAGCCGACGTCCCCAGCTGGAGAGATGACCGTCGAGTATCTCACGTTTTATCTCTAGCCCGACCAGCAGGAAGAAAAACGCCATCAGCGCATCATTGACCCAATGCTGAAGGCTTAGCGGGCCGACATAAGTATGAAGAGCTGTAAAATAGGTCGATGCAAGAGGCGAGTTTGCAGTGACAATAGCGAGCAAAGCCGCAGCCATGAGAAGCAAGCCGCTTGACGATTCGCTGTTGAGAAACCTGCGAAGTGAAGAGTTGATGCGACCAGTTGACGAAGATTTATCTGAAGACATGCGCCCGCGTTCCCCTGGACAGGGCTCCATTGCCTCCGTTGTTGGGTAAAACCCGAGGCGCACGCAGCACACGCCTAGACCATCCAATATGGACGAAAAGCGGGGGCTTTTCTACCCGGCCCCGTGCTGCACCGTCGCATGTTCGGATCGGGTGCCGAACCCCGCCACCTTCAGGACGGCCGCCATCCCGAGCCCCTCCGGGCGACGCTCTCGCTCCCCAACTTCGCCACCAGATCCGCACCGCACGCCAGCATAAGCCGGTCTTGGGCGGCCGGCGCGGAGCGAATTTGGGACACGTGAAGCCGATAGGCAGAACGACTGGAACGATAAGTGTTCGTGCGCTATGAAGGCCCTGGGGCAGTACGCGCTGCCCTGGGGCGTCGAAACCCCTACGAGCGGTTTGGTGCCGGCTGTTACGGCGCCGCACTCCTTGACCTTATGGTCGGGGAGCCTGTGGCGTATGCAACAGGTTCTCCGAACTAAAGGCCACAGGGCCGTCTCGTACGGTTTCGAACTCCCCGATCACCAAGAGTCAGCGAGGGATCGTTTGCGGGGGCGTACCGCAGACACATCTCATCAGGGAAGACTACGGTGCCCGGGTTTGAAGCGGCACAAGAGGGATCACTGGAGGCGCGAACCATTGCCGCGCATCGGGCGTATGTGATCGCTCTGGTGGCGTGGGAGCGGACCGTTCACCGGGCGACGTGCCCGGTCTGTCGGTCGCAGCAACTTCCCAACGAGCAACAGCAGCGTTTGTGCGACGCCGCGGAGGCGGAAAAAGAGCGCTGCCGCGCGGCCTTTCGCGAACTGTGCGACCAGCTCGGCTTCGTGCCGACCGGCCACGGGATTGGCTTGCCGGCCGAAGGGCAATCCTGTTCCCCGGGCGGCTCAGCGAGCTGACGGCCGTCGGGACTTCGGAGGAACCGCGAGACCGCGTCCTGACGAAGTTGACGAACCTGACGAAAGCCACCATATTGGGAGAAGCATTGGAGGTGGCTCATGACGGTCACGCACAAAAAGCGCGGAAATGCGCGCAAACGCGCCGCGCAGCGCGAGTCGCTGACGCTCGGCTTCGTAACCTCGCTCGGGTCGATCGGAAACGACGTCGCCAGCCGCAAGGCGGCGCGAGGTCTCTTGTCCGGTTTTGCGAACGCCATAAAACGCGCGGAACGGACCGGCAAGTCGGTGCGGATGACAGTCGTGGTCGATCCCAGGACTGCCGCTCCGCAAATCGCCGTCGAAGAGGTCTCGGCCCCGAAGGGCGATAAGCTTGATTCGGCCTTGGCGGCGGCGCGCCAGCGCGGCTCTGCGCGGGTCGCTGAAATCTTGAACGGCACTGACATGCTGTCGGCCGATGCGTTTGCCGAGGAGATCGGGGCTACCCGTGAAACGGTGCACAAGAAGCGTCGGCGCCACGAGGTGCTTGGCCTCGAAGGCCCGAAGCGCGGTGTCCGCTTTCCGAAGTGGCAAGTGAGCGACTCCGGCGGCCTGATCCCGAGCCTGCCGCAGCTCTTTGAGGTCTTGGGTGATCACCCATGGACGATCTACCGTTTTTTGCTCGAAGAGCATGGCGAACTTGATGGTCGCACCGGCCTTGAGGCGCTCCGCGCCGGCCGCATCGCCGACGTCATGGCGACCGCGGAGACCATCGGCCGAGGCGCTTTCTCCTGACCGCGCCGTCGCCAGGACCGTTACCGCCGGCCGGGTTTGCATCGCGCGCGCTGTCGCTTGTCGACGTCGCGCGTGGCGCGGCATGGCGGCGGCTTTACCAGAGCCGCTTCCCGGACCCGCTTGGCTATGGTTTCGGCCCGAGCCGGTTCAGCGATCCCGAGACGACATTGGTCCCCCCGGAGCGTTTCGGCGTCGTTTATTTTGGTAGCAGCATCAAGGTGTGTTTCGTCGAGGTAATTCTACGGGACCGAGGTGTCGCCCGAACCCATACCTTCCCGATCGAATGGGCGGAGCTCGAGGCGTGGAGTTGCGCCGAGGTTAGGGTCGAGGCGGCGTTGCGGGTCGTCGATTTGCGCGGCGATGGTCTGGTTCGGATGGGAATTCCGACCGACGTCGCTCGCGCCAGCACGCAGCATCTTGCGCGCATCTGGTCGCGGGCTCTGTGGGCACATGACACGAAGCCTGACGGCCTGATGTATGACTCGCGGCTCAACGGCGAGACGAACGTCGTTGTCTTCGATAGAGCTTTACCAAAGCTGGCGCCGGTCGCCACGCCACGGCTCGTCGATTGCCGCGGCGATCTTGCGACCATCCTCACCGATTTGGATCTGGCCATCGTGTGAACTGCGATAAGGCTCTGTGACTTACCGACTGGGGCCTGCACCGTGGAAGGCTTCTAAGGTTGTGCAACCGGCGGGCGCGCCGTCGCGCAATGGTGCTTTGTGACCATACCGCCCAGCACCGCTTCATGACCAACTCGGCTTGACCCACAAGCCGAGGAGTCTTCAATGCTCATGGTCATTCCCGGCTCGGACATCAGTCGGCATGCCTCGCTGATGGATCGAGTCTTCCGTTTCCGTCATTCCATCTTTGTCGACGAGAAGGGCTGGACTGAACTGCGCCAGCCGGACGGCCTGGAGCGCGATCGCTTCGACGATGTCCATGCGATCCACCAGATCTGCCTTCGTGGCGACGACATCGTCGGGTATCAGCGTCTTCTGCCGACGACCAGGCCGCATCTTCTCAGCGATGTCTTGACCGATCTGTGTCATCGCCGGCCGCCGCGCGGCCCGCGTGTCTTCGAATGGACGCGCTTTTGTGTCGCCCCTGGCAGCCGCGAGATGCGCCCGCGTCCCGAAGGGCCGTTTCTCGAGCTCGCGCAAGGGGTCGTCGAATGGGGGATGGCACACCGGGTCGATACCGTCACGGTCGCGATCGATTGGCGTCTCATGGTCATCGCCATGCAGTTGCGCTTTTTCGTACGACCTCTGGGCTTTCCCAAGCGCATCGGCCGCGACGAAGTGGTCGCGCTGCGAATGTCCTTCAACCGCGAGACGCTTGCCACGCTCCGCCAGGCGCGCGGGTGTGATGAGCCTGTGCTGCCGAACCTGCCGCTACCGACAGCGGCTTAGCGGCGCGTATCAACACAGGAAAGGAGAAAGTCAGGTGATTCGGACCACCGATACAAAGATCGTCGCTCAGGAACTGCTCACGCGATACGACCATGCACGTGCTGTGACACTCATTGGACGAACGCTGCAGAAGGCGTTGTTTGCAGGCCGCTCCGATGAGGTCGTCTTCTGGGCGCTTGTCCATGCACACTATCGCGGCGGCGATCTTTGCGGGTCGACCGAAGAGCAGCTGAGCGCCTTCTCGGCCTTCATCATCCGCGATCCCAGCGAAATGAACTGAGACGCAAAGACATCCTGAGAGCATCCTTGCCGCTAGCGGGATGCCCAAAATCTGGCAACTCGGAACAGCGATGGCGAGGACGTGACCATGTCGGGGCGCCCCCATCATCAACGGTCGAGACGCTAGACATCGGTCGGGGATACGACGATCGATGCGCTGCTGGCTGGTGGCGGGTTGGCGGCGACGCCGGTCGAAGTGGGGAAGTCGCCCGGGCCAGAGGGGCCGCAGACGGCTTGGCCATCCTGGCAATTTGGATCTGCCATCGCGCGCGCATTGTTCGCCATGCGGCAGATGGTGGTTCCGTTGATATCTGCGAAGCCGGAGCATTTGCCGGAATTCAGCATCTTCTGACAATTGCCGGTGCCAAGCTGAATGCAGGCGGCAATAAAGCTGGCGTCAACCTTCTGGCCGTCGAAGGTCGACATCGAGGCCAGCTGTCTGACGGCGGGTGAATTGTAGCCGTCATTCGTCAGCTTGGCCCAGGCGTCGACCTGGTCCTGCAGCGACATACAGCCGTAGCCCGCCCGATCGGTGCCGGCATATTTTTGGACGTTGGCATTGTTGAGCTGGAAGATGCCAGTACAGCAGCTGCCATTGTAGTTGCCTTTGTTGCCGCCCGACTCGAAGCGTCCCAATCCGCCAAGCGAGCAGGATGTTCCCTTGAGATCATCCCGCAATGGAGAGTCCCTCACGGCATTGGTGATATCCTGGGCGGAGTAATTGGTGCGTTCGCAATACTGTCCCGCAACTGCCTGCCCGGCTCCCAGCCACTGGATGCTCGCGCAAAGAACCAGGAGAAGCATTGGCCCGCTAAAGCGCGTACACATGGAGTCCCTCCCGATCCTCGAACGTCATTTGAGCGAATAGACACGTGCGCAACTCGGCACGTCGCGACCACCGATCGTGGTACGGAAGCTAATCGTGCCGGTGGCTGGGTCGTAGCGCGTGTAGGAATTGTCGTTGCGGTTCTTCGCCGGCAGGTCTGGATCGGCGTGATCCGTGTAACAGCCGGTGTCCGACTTGATGGACGTGACCTTGCCGTTCTCGATCGTGACGACGCGCAGAGGGCAGATCGACGGCTCGATCTCGGCCCCTTTGTCATTGGCGCCGCTATCACAAGCGCGCGACAGCGCCGTGCTGACAATGATGGTGCGGCTGCCGTCGCGATAGGTCGAAGCGAGCGCGGTCACGAGTGCGTTTTTGCCGCCGAGGGGCCGCTTGAGCTCGGTGGTCACATAGGCATTGGCCTCGCGGATGACGTCGGGCCAGACCAGCGTCTGCAACGGGTCGTTCGATGGGGTCTCGAAACTATAATAGCTCATCGCCTGCCAACCGCCGGCGGCTTGATTCTGCGCGACAGCACTGCCCGGAATGGCGAGCAGCGCGATGATCGGAACGGCGAACTTGAATCGCATCGAAGCCTCCTGATGCTGAGATTGCCGACCAGCATGGCACGGCCGCGAGCGCGGTCCAGGCCGCGCGCCAGCGCGCCCCGCAGGGGTCGCCTTGACGGCGTCGTCAGCGGGCGTGGCACCGTGATGGAGAGGCGGGCAGCGTTTCATGGGGGATACAGGGAAATGTTTTGTGAGCAGCCATCGACGGCCTGGTGATCGATGATGAGACCGGTTTTCACGGTCTTGGTGGCCACATCGTAAGACGCGTAGGACGCAGCCTGCGGTTCGCCGCTTTTGCCGGCGACGGGCGAGGTGAGTTCCAGAAAACAGGCGTGGCCGCCGTCGAGGGTCCGGACCTGGAGTCCTTCGTAGATGGCGATCCGCAGCGGGCAGAGTTTGACGGTCGCGCCGGCGGCCGCGCGCAGTTCCTTGAGCGTGCAGCCGGTGACCGTGTTGAGGATTGAGAGTACGACGGATTTCGTGGCGCTCCAGATCACAAAATGCGCTTCGGTGGCGGGCGCGTTGCCATCGACAAATCTCTGGTCGCCACGCGCCTTGTACGCACGATTGTTGACGTCAATGGCGTCTTTCCAAATGTCCAGATAGGTCGCGGTCTGCGGTGACGGCTTCTGAAGATTCGCGTAGGACATCGGCCGCCAAGCCCCGGGGTCGGGCGTTAGCGATTGCGCGTGAGCGCCGGTGGAAAGATCCAGCATCATGATCCCCGCGATCAAGGCGCTTGCACAGCGCAGCCGACGACTGCGGCAGAGTGCGCACGAAATATGCCAACATCTAATATAGTGTTTTTGCTTTGTCGACACGAGCGCATCGCGCACGCCCGCCTCCTATTCGTAGCGCGGCCGGCCAGGGACCCACCACCAGAAGTCCTTGGGCGACCGCTCGCGATTGCGCCACGCAACGTTGGCGCGCGGCGGAGAAACTGGCTGCATGTTCCACACCGCACCGTAATAATAGAAGTTCGCCGTCTCGCGCCGTGATCGCCGGCCCGAGCCATCCAGAAAATCTGTCGCACAATGGACGACGGGACCGCGATAGCGCGTCACGCGCGCGGTTTGTTCGTCGAGCGCGCCCGGCTTGCAGCCGAACAGCCAAATCGAGGCGGGGTAGGTGCGATCCGCCGGCGCTGTCGCGAGCAGACGACGATAGGCCGCGTTTGCCTCGGGCTGCGTCGGATACGGAAATCGTTCCGTCAGAACCGGCGCGAAGGTTGAACGGTCGGGGGCATATTCCAGTCGACCCGGCTTGACCTGCTCGGGGCTGTAAAGCGGCTCCGGTATCGGCGGGCTATTGTCGACAACGGGCGCAGCCGGCGAGGCGCAACCGGCCAGCGCGATCAACAATGGTGTCACCAGATAAGTGTGTCGCCGGATCATGGCGTTGCCTCGCCGCGCGCGATCGGTTGCCGCGTGACGTCACGGCTGGCGCGCCAGTCCCAGGGCATCTGGAACGTGCTCGACCACAAGCCACGGTACGCTTTGCGCGCGTCCTGCTCGGCCAGCGCATAGCTGCGAATCACGGGGTCGTCTTGCGTGGCCGGGACCGTCACCGCCACCCCTTCACGGACCATGTCGGCGGCAATGTCGGGATGACCGGCGGAGGCGCAGCGCACCAGGTGTTCGCTGGCCTCATCGCGCAGCGTGGCGCAGGCCAGCCACGTGTTCAGTGTCGCGGTCACCAGCCACGCCGTTGCCATCGTGCCGCAGGGCCAGGCCTGCCGGCCGCGGCGCGCGGATTGCTCGGGCGCGCAGGTGTCGATTCCGTAGAGCCGGTAGGCTTCGTGCGTTTCAATATCGCGAAAGCGCGTACCGTCGATCACCTCGACGCGCAACGGCGGCGACTGGACGGCGGCCTTGGGTGAATAGACGCCAGGCGAAGCGGCAGGCGTCTGCGCCATCCCCGCCTGGCTATTGAAGACCGCAAAGCCCGACACCATCCCAAGGACGAGCTTACGCGGCTGCATCGTCGCGCGATCCGAGATCGAGCTTGTGGAAGACGTTGGCGATGATGTCTGTCGTGTAGACGGTTTCGCCATCCTTCTTATAGGAACCGTCCGCAATCCGGCATTCGGCGTAGACCGCGTCGCCTTTGGCGATGTTCGCGATCGCCCATTCGGCGGCCTTTTCATTGAGGATCGTGACCGTCACCCAGTCCGTTTCCTCTCGCCGCTCGCCCTTGCCGTCGGTCCAGGCACGATCGGTCGCGACATTGATCTTGGCCGCCTTGTTGAAAGCTTTCGGCGCCTGGCCGACCCGGCCACGCAGGATGAACAGGTTTGTGGTTCTCAAGGCTTATCTCCTTCATTGCTGGCTGGATTCTGCGGGAGTTGGTGGATGCGGCGGCGTAGACGGGCGCGCCTGTTCGTGAAGCGCGCGCAGGATGATCGCGTTCGGGTCGGGCAGGTCAGGAAACGCCCACAAGCCCGCCTTGGCGCGCTGCGCAACAAGCTGCGCGACGAAGTACGGGGCGTGGACGGGCTGACCGTCCGGCTTCAAGGCGGCGAAAGCGAATCCGGTCGCGATCAAGGCCGTGCCGAGATCGATCCGCGATCCGGCGCCCGCGCCGGCCACGCGGGTCGCGACGCAGAAGACGAAGACGGTCTTGGTCTCGGGCTGCTCGGCGGCGTCATAGCATTGAGGCCGTAAATCCCGCGTCAACGCCACCAGCATCGCAAGCGAGGCCTCGCCGCAATCGCGTTCGAGACCATGGGCGTTGGTGAAGCTCGTGCCGCGAAGGCAGGACTGCACGCCATAAAGGCGATAGGTGACGCCGGTATCAGACCAACTGTCGCCGGTGAGATAGAGCGCATTCGCCGGCACCGGAAACCAGCGGGAGGCCGGCGCTTCCGCGAATGCCGCGCTGAGCGTGAGCAACGGTACGACGATCCCGGCAATGACGTGGGCTCGCCTCATCTCAATAGCCCTGCAAAGAGAAGTAGAAGCGTTGAGTGCCGTTCGCCGTGCTGATGTCGACGTAATAAGGATCGCTGCGCGGATCGCGCGCCGTCGTTGGATAGGTCGTGGAGCATCCGCCATCGCCGCCGGAGCAGACCTGTTGCGGCTTCGAGAGATCGGCACAGAGATTCCCATTGGGCGCTGCGGACAGGCCGACTCCGCCGTCGGACCCTGACTGCACCGGGCTCAATCCAGCCGGACACGCCTGGTAAGGCTCATAGCCTGGACCACTGGCGTTGCCCTCGGGACAGGACGGCCAACCGCCGCCCTTCGCCAACTGGCGGAACAGGGTTTGCATGACCGGCACGCAATAGGGGATGCCCGACCAGCCCGGCGCCGTCGCGGCCGCGCACAGCAACACCTTGCACCCAAACGATGCATCTTGCGCGTGCGCGCGCTCGGCGCCAGGCGCACACGAAAGGCCGACGACCACCAACAGGGCTGCACCGCGCTTCATCCATCCTCCGGGAGTGAGAGCAGGGGACGCATGGCTTATCCTGTTGCCAAGATATCAACATTCAATATATTGTCTATTGGAAAATGGAGGCGGGGTGGCATGTCGATTCGCATCACGGCGATCGGGTTCAGCGTCCTGGCGGCTCTCGGCGGCGTATATGCGCAGGACGCCGGGAAGCCAGCCCGCCTCGCTGCCGTCGATGCCTCGGGCAGGGTGCTCCCCGTTGAGACGCCCTCCGCTTCGATCGAACGCATCGGCAGTACCTTTGCGGCCCTCGCGCCCTGCGCGGGCGTCAAGGCGATAGCGCCGGACGATGCGCGCGCCCTCGTCGTGCGCATCGCCACAGAGGAGAATTTTTATCCCGACTTCGTCCAGGCGGTCGCCAAGAACGAAAGTCGCTTCAATTCGATCGCGCTTTCAGACAAGGGCGCGTTCGGCCTGATGCAGTTGAAGCCGGAGACGGCGCAACGCTTCAAGGTGAACCTCTGCGACCCCGCCGACAATGTCCGAGGCGGCGTTCGCTTTCTCCGCGCCCTGCATGAGAAATATCGGAATCCGTTCTTCATCCTCGCCGCCTACAACGCCGGCGAGGGCGCGGTGGAAGAGAACCGCGGCGTCCCTCCCTTCCCCGAAACAGTGCGCTTCGTGGCGCAGGTCATCAACGACTTCTACCTCTGGCCGAGCCCGGGGAGCGCGAGCCGTCCTAGTCGGCGGACTGCAGTCGGGCGGCGGGAACTGATTGAGCCGGGAATGCCAAGCGGCGCCGCGGCTTCGCCGACTAAGACGACGCCAGAAGCGCACTGGAACGATGGATTCGTCATGCATGTCGACTGAAACGGAGGATCGGATGAGGAGATCGATGTCGCGCTGGCCCCTTGCTGGAACGCTCTTGGTGATGAGCATCGCCGACGCCGTGGCGCAGTCGAGCGGTGGAACGCTGCAACCGGTGCAGTCGACGTTGACCCAACTGGTGTCGGCGCTGACCGGGCCGATCGCGACCGCGCTTGCCACGCTTGCCGTCATCGCTTGCGGCTTCTTCGCCTGGTCCGGTCGGCTGACTTGGGGCATCGCCGGCAGCGTCATTTTCGGGATCGTGCTGGTGTTCGGCTCTGCGCAGATCGTCCAGTTCTTCCAATCGGCGGTCGGGCAATGACAGAGAACGAGCTCGAGGACCCGCTGATCGCGCCCCTCGTCAAGGCGTTGACGCGCGCCCCGACGCTGATGGGCGTGCCGTACATGTACTTCATGTTCAACGGCGTGGTTTCGAGCGTGTGCTTTTTGATCTCGCACAATCTATTCCTGCTGTTGGTGGCGATCCCGCTGCACTTGTTTGGCTTCGTCATGACGCTGCGCGACGACCGCATTTTCGAAATCCTGTTCGTCAAATCCACCAAATGTCCGCCCCGCTCGCGCGCCTTCTGGGCCGCCGACAGCTACTCTGCGTGAGGATCCGGCATGGTCGCGCGTGCTCTGCTCGATGAACTGACCTTTGGCGGCGTGTCGCGCCGCGAGCGGCCCGTGGCGTCGCACGTGCCCTATACGCGGCATGTCGATGACCACATCATTAAGACCCGCGACGGACTGGTCCTCACCATCCTCAAACTCGACGGCTATTCCTTTGAGACCTCCGACATGAGCGAGGTCAATGCGCGGTTACTGGGCCGCAATGACGTCGTGCGTACACTGGCCAACTCCCGGTTCGCGCTCGCCGCGCATATCGTCCGGCGGGAGGTGCAGCCTCGCATCGACTCGACCTTCGACAATCCCCTCTGTCGCGAACTCGATGAGCGTTACGACGCGGCGCTGTCGCAGCGCCGCATGTTCGTCAACGACATCTATTTGACCCTCGTGCGCCGCGCCCTGCAGGGACAGGCTGGCACCTTCGACGTCATGCTGACCAAGCTGCTCGGCCGCAAGGACGAGGCCGGCGAGTCCGTCGCCGCGCAAACCGCCCTGACTGAGCTTCGCGACGCCGCGACGGCGGTCCGCGAGAATCTTGCCGGATACGGCGCCCGCCAGCTGGGGGTGGTGCGCCGGGAGGGGGTGTGGTTCTCCGAGCCGCTGGAATTCCTGGTGCAGCTCATCAATGGCGGCCTCCCCCGACCGATGCATCTGCCACGCATGAACATCGCCGATGCGCTCTCGATGAAGCGGATCTTCTTCGGTCGCAACGCCATCGAGATCCGCGGCGCGGGTCCCGAGGATACGCGCTTCGGCGCCATGGTGTCGATCCGCGAATACCCGGCGCAGACCGGGCCGGGCTCGTTCGACAATCTCTTGCGTGTGCCGCACGAGTTCATTGCAACGCAGACCTTTGCCATCGTCGATCGGCCCGAGGCGGCCAAGCAGATCGACCGCGTGTCGCGCCAGGTCGACATGTCCGACGAGGCTGGATCGATCATCGCGGAACATCTTGACGACGCACGTGATGAGCTACTCGCCTCCGAGGCGATCTATGGCGAGCACCACATGACGGTGATGTGCCTCGGTCGCGATCTGCCCGAGGTGGGGGCGGCTGTCACGGCGGTCGGCGCGGCGTTGACCGATCGTTCGGTGATCTGGACCCGAGAAGACCTGAATTGTGAGCCCGCGTTCTGGGCGCAGTTTCCCGGCAATTTCCAATACATCGCCCGCAAGGCCGTGATCTCGTCGAAGAATTTTGCTGGCTTCACGTCGCTGCACAACTATCCGAGCGGCCGGCCGGAAGGCAACCATTGGGGACCGGCGATCTCGGTCTTCGAGACGACGTCGCAGACGGCGTAC
>JAFKKM010000080.1 GCA_017305555.1 Hyphomicrobiales bacterium
AGGCCGAACATGTCGGCGCGATGGACGATCAACGTGTTGGCGGTCGGAATATCGAGGCCGGATTCCACGATCGTCGTCGACAGCAGGATGTCGTACTTGCCGTCGTAAAACGCCGCCATGATGTCTTCGATGGTGGCCGGCGGCATCTGGCCGTGCGCCACCGCGACCTTCATCTCCGGCACATGCTTGTCGAGGAAATCCTTCACCTCGGCGAGATCGTCGATACGCGGGCAGACATAGAAGGCTTGCCCACCGCGATAACGCTCGCGCAGCAGCGCCTCGCGGATCATCAGCGGATCGTGCGGCGCGACGAAGGTGCGCACCGCGAGGCGATCCACCGGGGGCGACGCAATGATCGAAAGGTCGCGCACGCCCGTCAGCGCCAGTTGCAGGGTGCGCGGGATCGGCGTCGCACTGAGCGTCAGCACGTGGATTTCGGCGCGGAGCTGTTTCAGCCGCTCCTTGTGCGACACGCCGAAATGCTGCTCTTCGTCCACCACCAACAGACCGAGGTCCTTGAACTTGATCGCCTTTCCGAGCAGCGCGTGGGTGCCGACGACGATATCGACCGAACCGTCGGTGATACCCTTTTTGGTCTGGCTCAATTCCTTCGACGATACCAACCGCGATGCTTGCGCGACGTTCACCGGAAAGCCGCGAAACCGTTCAGCGAAATTCTTCGCGTGCTGACGTGCAAGCAGCGTAGTCGGCACCACCACCGCCACCTGCTTGCCTTGCATCGCCACCGCAAACGTCGCGCGCAACGCCACCTCGGTTTTGCCGAAGCCGACATCGCCGCAGACCAGCCGATCCATCGGCTTGCCGCTTTCGAGATCGTGTAGGGCGGCGTTGATGGCGGTAAGCTGATCCTCGGTTTCCTCATAAGGGAAACGCGCGCAGAATTCATCGTAGAGGCCCGCTTCTACTGAAAGCTTGGGCGCCTCGTGCAGATGCCGCTCTGCTGCGATCTTGATCAGTTCGCCGGCAATTTCGCGGATACGGTTTTTCAGTTTCGCCTTGCGCGCCTGCCAGCCGCTGCCGCCGAGCTTGTCGAGTTCGACATTGGTTTGATCGGAGCCGTAGCGCGACAACAGATCGATATTCTCGACCGGCAGGAACAGTTTTGTCTCATTGGCGTAGCGAAGCTCGACGCAATCGTGCGGCGCGCCGGCGACGTCGAGCGTCTGCAAGCCGATGAAGCGGCCGATGCCATGCTCGACGTGCACCACGATGTCGCCGGTCGACAGGCTGGTGACCTCGGAAATGAAATTGTCGAGCTTGCGGCTGGCCTTGCGCGGCCGCACCAGACGGTCGCCGAGGATATCCTGCTCGGTGATGACGGCGACGGCATCGGTCTCGAAACCGGATTCCATGCCGACCACCGCCAGCATGGTCTCGTTGCGTGGCGTCGCCTGCACCGTACGCCAGGCGTTGACGCTGGTGAGGTTGAGAAGCTTGTGGTCCTTGAGCATATTGGCCATGCGCTCGCGCGAGCCCTCGCTCCACAGCGCGACCACGACCTTCTTGCGCACCGCCTGCAACGCCTGCACATGCGCCACGACGCTGGCGAACACGTTCACGGAACTGTCGGAGCGTTCCGGCGCGAAGTTGCGCCCCTGCCTCGCACCGGCATCGATGGCGTCGCTCGCGCCTTCGGGCACGGCGAACGGCGTCAGCCGGGCCAGCGCCGCTGCCTCAAGTCGCGCCTGCCATTCGTTCTCGGTGAGATAGAGCCGATCCGGCGGCAGCGGTTGATAGATCGCACCGCCACTATCGTGCTCCAGCGCCTCGCGCCGCGCTTCGTAGTAATCGGCAATCTGCGCGAAACGTTCGCGCGCGGCATCCTCGCCCTGCGGCTCGATCGCAACCGGCGCGCCGCCGAGATAATCGAACAGCGTATCCATCCGCTCCTGGAACAGCGGCAGCCAATGCTCCATACCGGGATGACGACGGCCTTCGCTCACCGCTTCGTAAAGCAGATCGTCACGGCGCGGCGCACCGAACTGCGCGACGTAACCCATGCGGAAACGCTTGATGGTTTCCGTCACCAGCTGAAATTCGGACACCGGCACCAGATCGAGGCCACGCATAGTCAACAGCGTGCGCTGGGTTTCGGCATCGAAGGAGCGGATCGATTCCAGTGCATCGCCGAAGAAATCGAAACGCACCGGCTGATCGAGCCCTGCCGGATAAAGATCGAGAATGCCGCCGCGCACGGCGTATTCGCCGGATTCGCGCACGGTCGAGGAGCGATTGTAGCCGTTGTGCTCCAGCCACGCGACGATGGAGTCCATCGGCACCACATTACCCGGCGCCACCGACAAGGCCTGCGCCGCGATCTGTTCGCGCGCCGGCACCCGTTGCACGACGGCGTTCACCGTGGTGAGTACGATCAGCGGCTTCTCGCTGCCGGCCAATCGCGACAGCCGCGCCAGTGTTGTTACACGCTGCGCCACGATACCGTTATGCGGCGACACGCGGTCGTAGGGCTGGCAATCCCATGCCGGAAATTGCATCACGTCGATATCGGGCGCGAAGAACTCCAGCGCCCGCGCCAGTTGCGACATGCGCGGCCCGTCGCGGCAGATCACGGCAAGGCTCACCGCCGGCGGCTTCGGCCGTGCGGCGACCGCGCGAGCCAGATCCGAGACGATCAGCCCTTCGGCACCATCGGCCACATTGGCCAGCGTTAGTGCGCGGCCCGAGACCAGCAATTCGGCGGGTGAACGAAGTGCGTTCTTCATAGATTGGGGTCCGAGACGCGAAACGCCTTGATGCGCTCAAACATCGCGCCGGCGAATTCCGGCGATGGCGGAATGTCACCGGCGAACGCCGGATAGAGATCAGGATCGTGGGCTTCGATCACCCGTTCGAGTTCCGCGAGATCATTGTCGGAGAGTTGCGCGATATGCGCATCGGCGAACCGACCGAGAATGAGGTCCATTTCACGCGTGCCGCGATGCCAGCAGCGATAAAGCAACCGCTTGCGGCGGTTATCGAGCCCGTGGCTCGAACGTGTCGTCCCAGTCATGCGTCAACCTTGCGTAACGGCAAAAGCCCGGACGTGCCGGGCGTGGATGGTATAGTCCTCGCCGCCGGCGATGTCAGTACCTTCCTCGTCGCCGCTGTCATACCCGCGCGTCATGGCCAACCATAATCGTTTGAAAAACGGCAGCCTCGGGAACGCCTATGTCCCGGCTATCTGGTCCTTGATGTCGCACGACAAGACGTGGATGCTCGCCATAAAGCCGGGCATGACGGCACAAAAGGTCCTAGAATTCACCGATGCCGCGTCCCGAGATTCTCAACCCGCTATTTACGCCTGTCACCAGCCTGTCCGGCGTCGGCCCGCGGCAGGACAAGCTGCTGCGCTACCTGCTCGGCCGCAGCGAGACGCCGCGGCTGGTCGACCTGCTGCTGCATCTGCCGAGCAATGTCATCGACCGCCGGGCGCGGCCGAAAATCCGCGATGCCGTGCCGGGGACCGTGGCGACGCTGGAAGTCACCATCGACCGGCATCGTCCCTCTCCGCCTGGCCGCTCGCGCACGCCGCATCTGGTTTATGCCAGCGACGACACCGGCGACGTGCTGCTGACCTATTTCCGCGGCAAGCGCGATTACATCGAGAAGCTGCTGCCGGTCGGCGAGAAGCGTTACGTCTCCGGCACGGTGCAGATGTTCGACGGCACCTTGCAGATGGTCCACCCTGACCGCGTCGTCGATGAGGAAGGTCTGGCGAAACTTTCCGGCATCGAGCCGGTCTATCCGCTCACCGAGGGATTGGCGCTGGGGTCGCTGCGGCGCGCGATGGCGCTGGCGATCGAGAGGCTTCCGACGCTGCCGGAATGGATCAGCCCTGAAGTGCTGCGCCGCTGCAATTTTCCGCCGCTGGCTGAAGCGTTGCAGCGTGTCCATGTACCTGTCGAACTGACGGATATTCTACCGGATCGCCCGTTCTGGTCGCGGCTGGCCTTCGACGAGCTGCTCGCGGGACAACTGGCGCTGGCGCTGGTGCGCGCGCAGTTGCGCCGGCCCGCAGGCGCACGTCATGCCGGCGACGGCCACCTGCGCAACAAGGTGATCGATGCCCTGCCCTATGCGCTGACGTCGTCGCAGCGCGATGCGGCGGCGGCCATCGCGCACGACCTGCAACAGCCGGTGCGAATGCTGCGGCTGCTGCAAGGCGACGTCGGCTCCGGCAAAACCGTGGTGGCGCTGCTCGCCGCCGCCGCCGTCGCCGAAGCCGGCAAGCAGGCCGCGCTGATGGCGCCGACCGAAATCCTCGCGCGGCAACATATCAAGACGATCGCGCCGCTCGCCGCACGCGCCGGCCTGCGCGTCGCCATCCTCACCGGCCGCGAGAAAGGCAAGGAACGCCGCGATATCCTTGCACAACTAGCAGCGGGCGAACTCGACCTGCTGGTCGGCACCCACGCCTTGATCCAGGACGACGTGACCTACAAATCGCTGGCGCTCGCCATCGTCGACGAGCAACACCGTTTCGGCGTGCGCGAACGTCTCGCGCTCACTTCAAAAGGCGACGCGGTCGATGTGTTGGTGCTGAGCGCAACGCCGATCCCGCGTACGCTGGTGCTGACTTATTTCGGCGACATGGACATTTCCGAACTGCGCGAAAAACCGGCGGGACGGCAGCCGATCGACACCCGCGCGGTGCCGAGCCATCGTCTGAACGAAGTCGTGGATGCCGTCGGCCGCGCAGTGAAGGCCGGCAAGTTGGTCTACTGGATTTGTCCCCTCGTCGAGGAATCCGAGGCCGTCGAGAATCTCACCGATGCCACCACGCGGTTCGAGAACCTGCAAAAGCGGTTCGGCGATCAAGTCGGCCTCGTCCATGGCCAAATGAAAGGCACCGAGAAAGACCGGGTGATGACCCAATTCGCCGCCGCCGAAATCCGTGTGCTGGTCGCGACCACCGTGGTCGAGGTCGGCGTCGACGTGCCGGCCGCCACTATCATGGTCATCGAGAACGCGGAGCGCTTCGGGCTGGCGCAACTGCACCAGTTGCGCGGACGGATCGGGCGCGGATCGGAAGCATCCACCTGCCTGCTGCTCTATCGCGAACCGCTCGGCGAAATGTCGGCGGCGCGACTACGCGTGATCCGCGAGACCACCGATGGCTTCCGCATCGCCGAGGAAGACCTGCGGCTGCGCGGCGAAGGCGAAGTGCTGGGAACGCGGCAGAGCGGCCTGCCCGGCTATCGCATCGCCCGCCCCGAGGTCCACGCGCAACTGATCGCACAGGCACGCGACGAAGCCCTAAAGATCATGCAGAATAATCCAAAGCTCGCAGGTGCTTCCGGCGAGGCGCTGCGCTGCCTGCTCTATCTCTACGAGCGTGACGAGGCGGTCCCGTTGATCGGCGCAGGCTGATCAATCGGCTTTCGCGGGCGCAGCCTTGAATGTGGGTTCGTTGGCGACGCGCGCGGCGTTGGCGGCTTCAGTGGGCGCCGCGATCTTGCGCTGAGGATCGCTGCCCGGCTGCACCACGCCGGCGGACATGATGAGCGTCGCGGCATCTTCTGCGCTCATGTCAATCTCGATCACCTTGCTGCGCGGCACGTAGAAAAAGAAACCCGTCGTGGGGTTCGGCGCACATGGCAGGAACACTGAGATATGCTCCTCAGTGCCCGGCAGCTTTTCCGCCACCTCGGTGCTCGGCGATTGCGAGATCAGCACGATCGACCACATGCCGGGGGATGGAAACTCCACCATACCGACCTTGCGGAAGCTGGAACCGTTGCCGGAGAACAGCGTCTCGAACACCTGCTTCAGGCCGCGATAGATTGCGCGCACCACCGGCATCCGCCCGAGCAGGCTTTCGCCAAGACCGACCAGCTTGCGTCCGATCAGGTTCGCCGTGAGGAACCCGAGCAGCGTGAGGGCGACAAACGCCACCACCAGTCCCGACCCCGGGATGCCGAACGGCAGATAGGTCTCCGGCCGATAGTCCATCGGCACGAACGGCCGCACCAGCCCATCGACCCAGGTGACGAACCACCAGGTCAGATACAGCGTAATCGCGACCGGACCTGCGACGATCAGGCCGGTCAGGAAGTAGTTACGGATGCGCGCCATGAAGCCGCGCGGCGCTTCCGGTGGCGGAACCGGGGCGCTGGACGGCATCGGCGTCGATACAGGTCGTTTCGTCATCTATCCCGAGTCAATCAGCAAGCGGCGTCAATGCCCAGCAAATTATATGCCGACACTGTAGCAGACCTGCGTAACGTTGCGATGGAACCATTCCGCGCAGGCGAAATGGCCTAGGTTCGCGTTTCGTCTACTCGACGGTGACCGATTTGGCCAGATTTCTCGGCTGGTCGACGTCGGTGCCCATGACCACGGCGGTGTGATAGGCCAGCAACTGTACCGGCACGGCATAGACGAGCGGCGTAAAACTCGCCGCCATATCCGGCATGGTGATGGTGACGAGGGAATCGACGGTGGCTTCCGCCGCGCCCTTGGCGTCCGTCATCAGGATGATCCGGCCGCCGCGTGCGGCCACCTCCTGCATGTTCGACACCGTCTTTTCGAAGACGCGATCGAACGGCGCGATCACCACCACCGGCATGTTCTCGTCAATCAGCGCGATCGGGCCATGCTTAAGCTCGCCCGCGGCATAGCCTTCGGCGTGGATGTATGAGATTTCCTTCAGCTTGAGCGCGCCTTCCAGCGCCAGCGGATAGCTGGTGCCGCGACCGAGATACAGCACGTCGCGCGATTTCGCGATGTCGCGTGCCAGCCGCTCGATCTGCGGCTCGCCAGCCAAGGCAGCCGCCATCAGGCGCGGTACCTCGACAAGACCGCGCACCAGTTTGACTTCGTCCTCGACGGAGAGTTCTCCACGCGCGCTGCCGGCGGCAATCGCCAGCGCGGCCAGCACCATCAACTGGCATGTAAAGGCCTTGGTGGACGCCACGCCGATCTCGGGCCCCGCGAGCGTTTGAAGCATCACCTCGCTTTCGCGCGCGATGGTCGAGGTGATCACGTTCACGACCGAGAGCGTGTGTGCACCTTGCGCCTTTGCGTAGCGCAAGGCTGCGAGAGTGTCGGCGGTCTCGCCCGACTGCGAGATGAAGATCGCGAGATCGCCCTTTCGTAGCGGCGCTTCGCGATAACGAAATTCGGATGCGACATCGAGTTCGACGGGCAGGCGCGCAAACTGCTCAAACCAGTAGCGGGCCACGAAGCCGGCATAGCTTGCCGTGCCGCAAGCAGTGATCACCACCCGCTGGACGTCGCGAAAATCGAATGGCAACGCGACCGGCAGCGCAACGCGTTCATTCGCCATATCGACCATGCGTGCCAGCGTATGGCTGACGACTTCCGGCTGCTCGTGAATTTCCTTCGCCATGAAGTGGCGATAGTTGGCCTTGTCGACGAGGAACGACGACGCACCGGACTTGATTACGTCGCGCTTCACAACGGCGCCGCTCTCGTCATGGATTTCGCAGCCGGATCGATCCAGCACCACCCAATCGCCATCCTCGAGATAGCTGATGGTGTCGGTCAGCGGCGCCAAGGCGATGGCATCGGAGCCGAGATACATTTCGCCGTCGCCGTAACCGACCGCCAGCGGCGACCCCTTGCGGGCGCCGATCAAAAGGTTGTCGTTGCCGTCGAAGATGAAGGCCAGCGCGAAAGCGCCGCGCAATTGCGGAAGCGTCGTCTTCACGGCCTCTGCCGGTGACAGTCCCTTGCTCAGATATCCGTCGACCAGATGCGCGACGACTTCGGTGTCCGTGTCGCTGCTGAACACCGCGCCGCTCTTTTCGAGATGCTGGCGCAGTTCACGGAAATTCTCGATGATGCCGTTATGCACCACAGCGACACGGCGCGCGGTGTGCGGATGCGCGTTGTTCTCGGTCGGCTTGCCGTGGGTCGCCCAACGCGTATGCCCGATACCGAGGTGGCCCTGCAGCGGCGTGGACTTCAAGCGGGCTTCGAGATTCTTCAGCTTGCCTTCGGCACGCCGCCGGTCGAGCCGACCGCCTTCCAGCGTCGCGACGCCGGCGGAGTCATAACCGCGATATTCCAGCCGCTTGAGTGAATCGACCAATTGATCGGCAACCGGACCGCGCCCCAAAATCCCAACGATGCCGCACATTTAAATTTATCTCTTTGGTTCAATCCGCACCGGAATCGGCACGGGGTCTCTTAACGAGAAAACCTAGCAGTCCGGTACTCAAGAATTATTGCGAATTGCCACAGAGTTAAGCGAATCCCTTAACACGCTGGAAACTCATTTCCGCTCGGCTTTGGCGGCAGCCTTCGCATCACGGAAACGAGTGGCCCAGTTTTCGCGCGTCGTCTGCTGGCCGCGCCCGACGGCCAACGCGTTGTCGGCCACGTCCTTCGTGATCACCGAGCCGGAACCGATATAGGATCCATCCCCGATCCGAACCGGCGCGACCAGCGACGAGTTCGATCCGACGAATGCACCCTTACCGATGATTGTCTTGTACTTGTTGAAGCCATCGTAATTGCAGGTGATGGTGCCTGCGCCGATGTTCGCGTTGGCACCGATGTGCGCATCGCCAATGTAGGTCAGATGATTGACCTTGGCGCCGGCCTCGATGATCGCGGCCTTAGTCTCGACGAAGTTGCCGATCTTCGCGCCGTCACCCAGCGACGTTCCGGGCCGCAACCGGGCGAAGGGACCGACCAAAGCCCTCGCGCCGACCGCCGACTTCTCGATGTGGGAGAAGGCATGAATCACCGCACCGTCGCCGACGCTGACACCCAATCCGAACACAACGTTTGGCTCGACCATGACGTCCTTGCCGAACGTCGTGTCAGCCGAGAGGAAAACCGTTTCCGGCGCGATCATGGTGACGCCGGCATCGAGCGCCGCCTGACGTAAACGCGCCTGCATCACCTGCTCGGCCTGCGCCAGTTGCGCTTTGGTGTTGATACCACGCACTTCGTCTTCGCCGGTTTCGATCACCACGACGTCGCGGCCAAACCCACGAACGATCGCGACCGCATCTGTCAGATAATATTCGCCCTTGCTGTTGGCGTTGCCGATCTGCTCCAGCACCTGAAGCGCAATGCGTCCGTCGAACGCCATCACGCCCGCATTGCACAGCGTGATCGCCTTTTCCTGCGCGCTGGCATCGGCCTGCTCGCGGATCGCCACAAGCTGTCCACCCTCCACGACCAGCCGACCGTAGCCCGTCGGATCAGCGGCATGGAATCCCAGCACTGCCAGGCCGGCGCCCGCCGCCAGCGGCGCGCGCAACCGCTGGAACGTCGCCGCCGAAATCAGCGGCGTATCGCCGAATGCGATCAGCAGATCGTCATAGCCCTGCGCGACTGTTTCGCGTGCCGCCATCACGGCATGGGCGGTGCCGAGCCGTTCGGCCTGGACATAGATGCGGGTCTCCGGGCGGACGCGCAGCGCCTCGTCGGCAACCGCCTGATGATCCGGCCCGACCACCACCGCGATCGCGGTGCCGTCTCCCTTGGGAGCCGCGCCCAACACATGCGCCAGCAGCGATTGACCGGCCACCGGGTGCAGCACCTTCGGCATCGATGAGCGCATCCGGGTGCCTTCGCCGGCCGCGAGGACGATGGTGAGGGTGGTTCTGCCCGTCATATGAATTCCTATGCGGTCTCAAAAATATCGCCCGTCAATAAGCGCTTTTCGCCAAAGATCAAACCCGCAACGCCGGTTCGATCCCTTGGCCCGTCCGCTTCAATCCCTTGGCCGATGAGGACCGGGGGTATTTTTGATACTGTTGACGGCATGATTCGCCGGCGTTTGGGGGGCCGACAGGATCTGATGGCAAAACGCGGCAAAAAACTGGCTGACGACGTGGTCGCTCATGACCTCGAGGGCGTGCAGGTCGGCCTCATCGCCGATGAGGATACTTACGATCGGCGAACGCCGTGGCGGCTGGCATCCTGGGGAGTGGGGGCGGTCGGCGCCGTCACCATCGCCGTGCTCGCCAATCAAGCCTACGTGCACAAGCGGCAGGATCGCGTCGCCGCCGCCGATCTGACGCGACAATCCGAGCAGATTAAAACCATCGCGCGAGAAAGCCGCAACGACATCAGGCGGCTTTCCGCGGCGATCGATACACTCAACAGCGATCGCGATCGCCTCTATGCCCGGGCAACCGCGCTCGAGCAGGGGCTCGAATCGGTCACAGGCTCCATCGCACGCCAGAATGCTGCCTTTTCCCCCCTCGCCGCGTCTATTCCGCCGCTTGCGGTTCCGGACCTGAAAACCGCCGCTCCCAAGACGACGACGCCATTGTCCGGGATCGGAGCCACCGCTCAGCCACAGCCAGTCCCGCCACCGCAATCCGGGGGAAACGAACCACCAGCAGCCGCAACGGCTACCCCTATGGCTCAAGCTGTCGAGACAACACAGGTGCAGCGGACGACAGAGGCATCGGATGCTTCGTCTTCGGCCGATCGCTCCAAACCACCTGAAGCAAAATCCGAAACGGCCAGCCCCGCCCCCGATGTCACGGCATCGATCCGCGCTGAACCGGCTCCCGCGGTCGAAGTTGCGGTGCCGCGGACACGGTTCGGCGTCGATCTGGGTACAGCCCGTTCTATCGACGGCCTTCGTGCGTTGTGGCGGCGCGTGACCGCCGCCCACCCGTCGATCCTCGCAGATTTGCGGCCGGTGATCGGGCTGAAGGAGCGTAGGGGAACGGCGGGCGTAGAACTGCGTCTCGTCGCCGGTCCTCTCGACGACGCGGCGCGGGCCGCCGAGGTTTGCGCCGCTGTCACCGCCAGCCGCCATAGCTGCGCGACCACCACGTTTGAGGGGCAGCAACTGGCGATGGATGCGGAACCGGCGGCCACTCCGCATCATCCGCCGCACCGGCGGTCGAAGGCGCATCATGCCACGCACGAAAAGCCGGCGACCGTCCAGCCTCCCCGACCCTCGCCCGCTCCGCCGCCACCACCGCAGCGATAGCTTCGTGGGGCGCCTCACGTTGCCGTCCAGGGCCGGCGTACTTACGTCATGCACAGGCCGAACGCGGCGATGGTGCGCTCCGGCTTGCCCCCCCACGCGATCCGAACCATATTCGCGCCATGAAAAGAGATCCGTTCCGGCTGACGCCGTACCAGGTTCAATGGCTGATGGTCGTCGGCTTCGTCACCGTCGGCTACGCGCTTTATGTGCGCTATCTCGCCATCGAGCTATCGACCGTGACGCTCGCCTGCGACGCAGGACTGCAAAGTTATCTCTGCAAGGCGAGGTCGGTCGCGACTTATCTGTTCCGCAACTCAGTGTTCGGAATCGTGGCGGTGATCGTCGCCGTGCTGCACGTCATGCGGCCCTCGATCGTACTGCTCACGGTCGGATTGGTTGCCGCCGGCGCCGGCATCGTGCTCTACAACGTCGCGCTTTCGGGAATCGCGATCGGGCTGCTTATCCTGGGTTTTGCGCGGCCCGCGCCCGCCACAGTGTGATCCCTAGCATCACGTAGACAAGGCAGGTCCACAGCGCCTGCCAGTTGGCGATACCTTCGTTGAAGGCGATATAGGCGGAAGCGATCACCAGCAGTCCGCCGAACACGGCTTCGGCCATCGGCCGCCCCCCGGAGCGCGGACGGTTGAACACCATCAGCATCCAGAAGGGGACCACCGCCATCGTCAGCGCGGCGAAAGGGAAGTCCTTGTAGCGCGGATCGAAAACAAGCCCGAGCGCCGTCTCGACCGCGATCACCGTCGTGACGCCAAGCGTCAAGCCCAACAACAGCATCCGCCGCGAGGTCGTGCGCCCCGGACGCGGCCCCAATATCTCGAGAAACGTCGGCAACGATCGGCCCGACATTTGTACGCTGGCGGCCAGTAGCGGCGCGACGATTCCGGCCGCGAGCAGGAGGCCCCATTGCGTCCAACCACCGATGCCGAGGCTTTCGGTGAGCATCTTCTCGACCGCGACGCCCAATAAGGCTCCGGCCGCTGTCGCGGACCCGGCGACGCCCAGCCATGTCCCGAAACGCGGCGCCCACGGACGCCGGCGCGCGGTCCACATCGCTACCACGAAGATCAGGACGCAAAGCACCATCCCGGCGGCCATCTCCTGTTTCCACATCGGGAAGTTGTTGATGGGTACGCCCGCCGGATATTTTTCCGCACGCGCCTTGGCGTCGATCAATCCCCAATACCCGCCGACCGTACCTTCGAGCTGACGTTTCCACGGCTGGTCATAGGCTTCGATCAAGTTGACGCGAAAATTCTCCTGCTTCGCCAAAGTGAGGATTTCGGACACGACGCGCGCCTGATTGGCACGCGAAGGCAAGGCCCCTTCCCGCATCCGCCCTGCGCTCGGCCAGCCGGTCTCGCCGATCAGGATTTCCTTGCCCGGAAACGCCACCGCCACGCGCTTGCGGATCGAGTCGACATGGGTAGCGGCATAGCGCGCCGGAATCGGGAGATCTTCCCAATAAGGCAGGATATGAATGGTGACGAAATCGACCGCGTCGTAGATGTCACGGTTGCGCAGCCAGTATTCCCAAACGTCGGCATAGGTCACCGGGACCTTCACCTGCGCCTTGACCGAACGGATATTCGCCGCAAGATCGGCGGCCGTCATCTCGCCGCGCAACAGCACCTCGTTGCCGACCACGACCGCGCTAATGACGTCGGCATAATCCTTGGCAAGTTGCACGGCGGTTGCGATCTCGACGACGTTATCGACGCGATTGCTTCCCAGCCAGATGCCGAGGATCAGCTTGAGCCCAGCCTTGCGCGCCAGTTCGGGCGCCTTGTCGAGGCCATTCTGGACCGAATAAGTACGGACACACTTCGATATCTTGGCGAGTTGCGCGAAGTCCTGGGCGATCTGCTCAGGCGGGATCATCGTCCCCTTCACCAGCGGGCTCTGGTCGCCACGGAACGGCGCATAGGAGACGCATTCCAGTTTCGCCGCCGGATCGATCGGCGCGCGCGCCAGCGTGATCGGCATGGCCAACCACCACCAGACGGCGGCGATCGCACACAACGACAGGAACAACAGTGCTAGCGGCGTTCGCAACGAAATTGGCCCGATCCTCCTGGAAGACGTCCTGCCGGGTAGAGATTGCCCGCCGAGGAAAATATCCGAATCGAAGAGCAGCTCAGGTTCTCACGGAATTGAACCGCCAGCGGAAAGCGCCGGAATCGTCGATTAGCCAATCACCGGCGCTCTGCCAAGTGCCGCACCGCCGCAATCCCATACTTCTTCTCGACCGTCGTTCCGGCCCGGTCAATGATTACCGCCTTTACTAGACAAAAAGCATTTTGTGTTTCATGGAATCCGGAACTGCGCTTCGCCGCATTGGGGACCCATTTGCGCGGCATCTGAGCAGTGATTTTGCCACGGGCGGGCATCAGGTATCAAACCGGGGACGGCATGCGTCAGATACGAGTTGAACTGCGAACTGCGTTGATGCGGACATTGGCCGTGCCGGGACTGGCACTGATGCTTGGCGTCGGCGGCGCCATCGCCCAGAGCGGCGATCTCCGCGCTCAGGACCAAACGCCGAAACCCGCGCAGTCCAACACCAATCCGGCGACTGCGGCGGAAGCCGCTGCCAAGGACAGTCAGCGCAAGGCCGACGAATTCGCCGAAGCTTCGAAAGCCATCAACGGCCCGGCCGGCAATCCCGAATGCGTCTGGCTGGGGCGGCGCGTCGTGGTGCTGATGTGGCGCGACGATCTCGATACTGCCTTCCGCCATCTCGACCTCTACGATCGTTTCGGTTGTCCGGGCGGCCATGTCCAGGCGACGTTCCGCTGTCTGGTCCGCTTCGGCGCCATCGATCCGAAGGTACCCGACAGCCTGAACAGCCGGGTTCATGCTTGCTGGATTAATCCGAACGCCCAGCCGCAAACCGCGAACGCAGGCGCGCAACCCAATGCGCCTGCCGCAAACACACCGGCGGCCTCGGCTCCAGCCGCAGCACCGGCTGCAACGCCAGCCCCCGCGCCGGCCAAATAATCGACGCGATGCGCTGGAACGAACCGGACGGCTTGCGGTTTGCTCCCACTGTCGCCCGAAAAACGCCACCGCGTCATACGAGTGGATAATTGCCGTGGCATTGATATGCTCGCCCTGCCGCGGCTTCTGACGGATCGAGGGGAACGGTCCGCTCACCTGTCACGCCGCCCCGAAATGGTTTAGTCGCGATGCGCGCTGTCGTCGCCGTTCTGCTGTTTGTCACCGCCGCTCATGCCGCCATCTGGGGCGTGTTGCGGGAGAAACTGCCAGCTCCCGATTTCACCGGCATCCTGCCGAGCGTGTCCTATGCGCCGTTCGACGGCTCCGGGCATCCGGACGTCGACAACATCCCGACCGCCGCGAAGATCCGCGCCGACATGAAAGTGCTGGCGCCGCTGACACGCGCCGTTCGTCTGTATTCGTCGACGGGCGGCGTTGAACTGGTGCCGCCGATCGCCAATGAAGTCGGCATCAAGGTGACGGTCGGTGCCTGGATCGACAAGCACGTCGACCGCAACGAGCGCGAGCTTCAGGCCGCCGTCGAACTCGCCAAGCACAACAGCAACGTCAACGGCATCGTCGTCGGCAACGAAACCATCTATCGTGCCGACCAGAAAGTCGACGACCTCATCAAACTCATCCAACGCGTCAAGAGCCAGGTCAATGTTCCTGTAACGACTGGCGAAATCTGGAATATCTGGCTCGAGCATCCGGAACTTGCATCGTCCGTCGACTTCATCGCCGCACACATCCTGCCGTACTGGGAAGGCTTCTCCGCCGGACAGGCGGTCGACCAGGCGCTGATCATCTATCAGAAGCTCCGCGAAGCGTTCCCCGGCAAGCGCATTGTCATCGCCGAATTCGGCTGGCCGTCGGCGGGCTATAATCTGAAGAACGCCGTCCCCGGACCGTTCGAGCAGGCGGTGGTGCTGCGCAATTTCGTCACCCGCGCCGAGTCGATCGGCATGGAATACAACATCGTCGAAGCTATCGATCAGCCGTGGAAATATTTCGAAGGCGGCGTCGGTCCTTATTGGGGCGTCCTGAACGCCAGCCGCGAACCCAAGTTCAACTGGACCGGACCGGTCGTCGATCAGGCCTATTGGAAACAGGCCGGCATTGCACTGTTAATAGGCGTGTTACTGTCGCTGCCGATCTTCCGGCTCTACAGGCCGACGGTGTTGCAAGCCGGAATGCTATCGGTCGCGGCTAATGGCGTCGGAGCGTGGGTCGCCACCGTGTTCGCCTATTGGAACGGCCACTATTTCGTCTGGGGTTCGGCCTTCGCCATGACGTTGGGCCTGATCCTGCTGGTACCGCTGATCCTGATCGCGATGGCCCGCATCGAGGAGATTGCGACCATCGCGTTCGGCCACCGCCCGGCCCGACTGCTGTCGCCGGAGAAGACGGCCGCCGCCGCTTCCGCTCCCGACCGCAAGCACCCGATGGTGTCGATCCACGTCCCGGCCTATTTCGAACCGCCGGAGATGCTGAAGCAAACGCTCGATGCGGTGGCGCGGCTCGACTATCCGAACTTCGAATGCGTGGTGATCATCAACAACACGCCCGATCCGGCGTTCTGGCAACCGATCCAGGATCACTGCCGGATGCTCGGCGAACGCTTCAAGTTCATCAATGCCGAGAAGGTGAAGGGCTTCAAGGCCGGCGCCTTGCGCATCGCCATGGACCGCACCGCCGCGGACGCCGAGATCATCGGCATCATCGACGCCGACTATGTGGTCCAGCCCGACTGGCTGAAGGACCTCGTCCCGGCCTTCGACGACCCGCGCGTCGGCCTGGTGCAGGCGCCGCAGGATCACCGCGACGAAGACCTGTCGCTGATGCATTACGCCATGAACGGCGAATATGCCGGCTTCTTCGACATCGGCATGGTCCAGCGCAACGAAACCAATTCCATCATCGTCCACGGCACCATGTGCCTCATCCGCCGCGAGGCAATGGACAAGGCCGGCGGCTGGGCCGGCGACACCATCTGCGAGGATACGGATCTCGGCCTTGCCATCATCGAACAGGGTTGGCTGACGCACTACACGCGAAAGCGCTACGGCCACGGCCTGCTGCCCGACACCTACGAAGCGTTCAAGAAGCAGCGCCATCGCTGGGCCTATGGCGGCTTCCAGATCGTCAAGAAGCACTGGCGGCGTTTCCTACCCGGCGCGAGCCGGCTGAGCCCAGACCAGAAGCGCGAGTTCGCACTCGGCTGGCTGAACTGGCTAGGCGCCGAAAGCCTCGGCGTGCTGGTTGCTCTGCTCAATCTGGTGTGGGTGCCGATCGTCGCCTTTGCCGACATCGCGATTCCGGACAAAATCCTGACACTGCCGATTATCGCCGCCTTCGTCGTCTCGATGGCGCACTTCCTGTCACTCTACAAACTGCGCGTCACGCTCAAGCGCGGCCAGATGCTGGGCGCTATGATCGCCGCCATGTCGGTGCAATGGACGGTGTCACGTGCCGTTGCGAACGGCCTGATCACTGAACACCTGCCCTTCGCTCGCACCTCGAAGGGCGGACTGTCGCGAATGTCGATCGAATTCCAGGCGTTCTGGGAAGCGGTGATCGGCGCGCTGCTGCTAATCGGCGCCGTGGTGCTGGTGGTCTCCAACAGCTTCCGGCAGATCACCGAGATCTACATCTTCGCCGGCGTGCTCGTATTGCAGAGCCTGCCGTTCCTATCAGCAGTGGCGCTGGCGACACTCGAACTCTCGCGGATCAATTCGTTCGCCTTCTGGCGTTACACTTGGACCCGCTCCGCGGAACTGATCGGCTTGCGGCCCGCGCCGATGCCGATCATCGGTCCCCCGCAGCAGGTGCCGTCCGACACTTCAACGCTGCATTAGCAGCCTTCGCCGGCGTGCTTCCATGCGAAGGGGCTGATGTCATGGGTAAGGATTGTCGGCCAAGATCAGGCTGTTGCGTCGAAATTCGGTTTTCCAACGAAGTCGTCGCAATCACCGGTCAGCTATTGACCCGCGCGGGTCCATTCCCCTACACAGCCCACGCGTGAGCGCGTAGCTCAGTCGGTAGAGCACGTGACTTTTAATCATGGGGTCGAGGGTTCGAGTCCCTCCGCGCTCACCAAATCCACGAATGCCGTTCAAGGATTTAAATCCGACTGTTTCACGGCGGGAACCTTTATGCTTACCGATTGTTTATAATCGGATGGCTAGAAGACCCGATGCGGCGTTGCAGCAAATTTTGGACACATTGCTCCGGAATAAGCCCGCCCATCACACCATCGGGGAATTTGATTCATGCGTTTTCGCCGCCTATTCGCTTGCGCCTGTTTCGCGACCGTCGCCAGCGCGGCCGTCATTGCCGCAACCTCGGTTCAGGCCCAGACACCTTACGACGGGCAATGGAGCGTCACCATCGTCACCAAGTCCGGCAATTGCGAACCGACGGCGCAGTATCCGCTGATCGTCACCGACGGTAAGATCAGCGCACCGGGCGCCGATATTTCGGGCCGCGTCGGTCCTGCGGGACTGGTCAAGGTGTCATTCCAGGGCGCCTATGCCAACGGCCAGCTCAGCGGCAACGCAGGCTCCGGCAAGTGGAATGGCGCCTCCGGCGGCATCCCGTGCAGCGGCAACTGGCAAGCTTCACGTCAATAACAAAAGCAGGAATGATAAAATGAAAACCGGGGTGGAACGTCGAAGTCTGGCTTTGGGACTGCTTGTCGCGGGCACGGCGTTACTCAACCTCGGATCTGTCGCGGCGGCACAGTCCGCCGGAGCATTTTCCGGTATGGCCGGCGTCTGGTCCGGCAATGGCACCGTCTCACTCGACAATGGACAAAGCGAGCGCATCCGCTGCCGCGCCACCTATGCCGTCAGCGGCGACGGCACCGGCCTCAACCAGACACTGACCTGCGCCAGCGACAGCTACAAGTTCGATCTCAAGAGCAACGTGATCGCCAAGGGCGGCGTGCTTTCCGGCACCTGGGGCGAATCCAGCCGAAATGTCGGCGGCAGCCTCCAAGGCAAGGCTCACGGTGGTCATTTCGACGTTGTCGTCAGCGCCCCCTCCTTCACGGCCGACCTGTCGATGGTCACCACCGGCAACAAGCAGCGTGTGACCATCCGCTCGGAAGGTGCGTTCAAGAGCGCATCGATCTCGCTCTCGCGCTCCTGAGCGCGGCACGTTTCAGCAAACCAACATCGAACACCTGCAACACATACCTAGAGCCCTGTTCCGATAAAGTCGGAACAGGGCTCTAGAGCGTGATTGTTTCATGTTGAAGCGTATCCGGCATTGGCAATGTAGTTGGCGCATTCCTGCGGTGTGAAGCGGTGCAACAAGGCGCCGATGCGCCTCCATGTGGCTTCGACGGTTCGCTCGGCCGCCTTTCGGAGCAGGGTCTTGAGCTTGGCGAAGACCTGCTCGATCGGATTGAGGTCGGGACTGTCGGGCGGCAGGAAGAACAGTTTGGCGCCCACCGAGCGAATGGCACGGCGCACGGCTTTGCCTTTATGGCTGCCAAGATTGTCGATGATGACGATGTCTCCAGGCTTGAGGGTCGGAGCCAGCACCTGCTCAACGTAAGCCAGAAAGCTCACGCCGTTGATCGGACCATCGATCACGCAGGGAGCGTCGATACGGTCATGGCGTAGCGCAGCCAGGAAGGTCAGTGTCCGCCAGCGGCCATGGGGAACCTTGGCGACCAGTCGCTCGCCGCGGCGTGCGCGGCCATGGGTCCGCGTCATGTTGGTCTTGGCCCAGGTCTCGTCGATGAAGACCAGTCGGGAAGGATCAAGCCGTCCTTGATACTTTTGCCATTGCGCCCGCCGCCGCGCGACGTCGGGACGATCCTGCTCGCTGGCGTGCAGGCTTTTTTTTGAAGCTGATGCCTTCGTGCTCGAAGAAGTGCCACACCGCGTAATAACTGACCGTGATTCCGCGCTCCGCCAGCTCCGCAAGCAGTGCGCGCAACGTCACATCCGGTTGTTCGGAAAGCCGCTTGAGCAACCAGTCGCGCTCGGAAGACAGCACGTAGGGGCGATTGCCGCCCATCTGTCGCGCCGCCGCGCTTCCGGTCTCGCGAAACCGCTGTGACCACTTCACCACGCTGGCAACACTGATCTTGAAGGTGGTTGCCACCGATCGACAGCTTTCCCCAGCCGCCACAGCGGCAACGACACGTTCGCGCAAATCAAGAGAATAGGCTCGCCCCATCGGATGCCGGCCTCCACCCCAGCCAGCACCTTGAATCAGAACCAATCCGATTTGGGAATCCAAAATCGATTCAGACCCAAACAATCACGCTCTAGCTTTTTGTTTTCACGCGCTTTCCTTACGCGAACCGATGTCCACGTCGCCTAAGAACGCATCCCGCGATGCGTGATTGAATGCGGACATCGGCGGCAAACGCGTGATAGATGATCGCCTTCGCCACCATCTCGCCTCCGCCGACAGTTGTGCCAATGTCCCCTCGACACCGAAAGCTGCGATGTGGATGGCCGGCTGGCTTCTGCAATTGCTGGTGATTGCCGTCGCCGGTCGCGAGGCGCTGCGCGAGTTGAACGTCTTCCAGGTGATGGAATTCCGTTCGGCCATCGGCTTCATGCTGTTGCTGCCGCTGGTTTATCGTGCGGGTGGGCCGGCAGGCCTGCGCACCCGGCGTCCGCTCCAGCACGTCGCGCGCAACCTCGTGCATTACGGGGCGCAGCTCGGCTGGTTTCTTGCCCTGACCTTGATCCCGCTTGGTGAAGTCGTCGCCATCGAATTCACCACGCCGATCTGGACCGCGATCCTGGCCACGGCCTTCCTCGGCGAGCGGATGAATGGCGGGAAAATCCTCGCCGTCGTCCTCGGATTGATCGGCGTCATTGTCATCGTCCGACCGGGACTCAGCGCGGTCAATGTCGGGCAACTCATCGCGCTCATCGCCGCGGTCGCGTTCGGCGTCTCGATCGCCATGGTGAAATCGCTCACCCGCACCGACACCACGCTACAGATCATTTTCTGGATGACGGTGGTGCAATCGATCGCCGGCTTCGTTCCCGCCATCGTCGTCTGGACCTGGCCGAGTGCGACCGCGTGGGGCTGGCTTCTTGTCGTGGCGTTCTGCGGAACGTTTTCCCACTACTGCATGGCGCGTGCGATGTTGTATGCCGACGCGACCATCGTGGTGCCGATGGATTTCCTTCGCGTCCCGCTCACCGCGCTGGCCGGCTGGCTGATCTATGCCGAACGGATGGATCTGCTGACGGTGCTCGGCGCGGCCATGATCCTTGGCGGCAACGTGCTCAACTTGCGCAGCCCCGCGGAGCGGCGCGCGACGGCGTGACGCGGATTACTTACCGGCGACCTTGCGCAGTGCGGCGTTGATGCGGTCCTGCCAGCCGGGGCCGTCTTCGCGAAAATATTCCAGCACGTCCTGATCGATCCGCAAGGTGACCTGCTCCTTCACGCCCGGAATCACGGCCTGTTGAGGCAGCGGGGCGGCGACCTTGGCGGTCGCCTTCTTGAACGCGGCTTCTGCCTCGGTGCGGGCATCGTTCAAGGTGCGAGGCCGTCGCGGGGGTTGTGACATTTTCGAGTCCATCATCGTTGTGGCGAGTCGGATTACCTCTTGCTCAGATACGTGACGCAACGAGGTTCGCGCAAGCCGCAATCACGGACGATCACATTCGCTGCATCACGGCAGGGCCGCATTAGAAATCGTAAAACCAACGCATTTGCGTTGCGACATCGTCAAACATCGCGGTGTATCCTGACGGCGCTAATCAGCAACAGAGGAGATCACGATGCCAGCCATTGCGGAATCCCTGTCGACCACCCCGGTCCATGCCGCGCCGCGCGAGCGTGAATTGCCGACCTGCCCGGTTTGCGCCGACTCGATGATTGCCGCGGAAGCCTCGGCCTTCCTGTCGGACAATGTCGTCAGCTACCTGTGGACGTGCGATACCTGCGGCTACGGCTTCGTAACCGAGCATTCGTTCAAGGCCATCGTCTGCAATTGACAGGATCGGTCGTCGTAGATGCGCCGCTTATCGCGGCGCCAGATCGCCGCGTTGCCACGCCTCACGCACCTCTGTACTGAAGTCGGCAAACGCGCCCCGCGCAATCGCTTCGCGCGCGCCCTGCATCAGGCCCTGATAATAAGCGATATTGATTTCGGACAGCAGCATCGCGCCGAGCGCCTCGCCGGACTTGATCAGATGATGCAGATAGGCCCGCGAATAGCGGCTGGTGGAGGGCCATGCGCTTTCCTCATCGAGCGGACGTGGATCGTCGGCGTGGCGCGCGTTGCGCAGATTGACCGGCCCGCGCCGCGTGAATGCCAGTCCATGACGGCCATTGCGCGTCGGCAGCACACAATCGAACATGTCGATGCCGCGCGCGATTGCGTGCAGGAGATCGTCCGGTGTACCGACGCCCATGAGATAACGCGGCCGATCCTGCGGCAGATGCGGCGCCGTCTCCTCGATCATCCGCAGCATGACCTCTTGCGGTTCGCCGACCGCGAGACCGCCGATGGCAAAACCGTGAAAACCGAGATCGACGAGACCGCGCGCGCTGGCGTGCCGCAACGCCGGCACGTCGCCGCCCTGCACGATACCGAACAGCATGTGGCCTTGCGGCGCGCTCTCAAACGCGCGCTTGCAGCGCTCGGCCCAGCGCAGCGACAGTTGCATCGCGCGCTCGATATCCGCTCGCTCCGCGGGCAGGCGCACGCACTCGTCGAGTTGCATGGCGATGTCCGACCCAAGCAGCCGCTGCACGTCGATGGCACGTTCCGGCGACAGCTCGACGCTGGCGCCGTCAATATGAGAGCGGAAAGTGACGGCGTGTTCGGTCACCTTGCGCAATTGCGCCAGCGACATCACCTGGAAACCGCCGGAGTCGGTCAGCATCGGGCCTTTCCAGCCGGTGAATACCTGCAAACCGCCAAGCGTCGCGATGCGTTCGGCGCCGGGCCGCAGCATCAGGTGATAGGTGTTGCCGAGCACAATATCGGCACCGCTGTCGCGGATCTCGCGCCAGTGAATACCCTTCATTGCGCCGGCGGTGCCGACCGGCATGAAGGCGGGCGTGCGCACCACGCCATGCGGCGTCGTCAACCGGCCGACACGCGCATCGCCGCTCTGGCCGAGCAATTCGAAATGATTGGGGAGCGTCATCGGCGCGCGGAATCCGGAAACAGCAGGCTGGCGTCGCCGTAGGAATAGAAGCGATAGCCGCCGGCGATGGCGTGCGCGTAGGCCTGCTTCATCGTATCGAGGCCGCTGAAAGCCGACACCAGCATGAACAGCGTCGAGCGCGGCAGATGGAAATTCGTCATCAGCACATCCACGGCACGGAAGCGATAACCCGGCGTGATGAAGATATCGGTGTCGCCGGAAAACGGTTTGATGGTGCCGTCCGCATCAGTCGCGCTTTCGAGCAGACGCAGCGAGGTGGTGCCGACCGCGACGATGCGTCCGCCAGTCGCGCGCGCGGCATTCAGTGCTGCCGCTGTTTCTTCCGAAATGGTCCCCCATTCGGGATGCATTTTGTGCTCGGCGGTGTCGTCGGCCTTCACCGGTAGAAACGTTCCAGCGCCGACATGCAAGGTCAGACGATGAATCGCAACGCCCCGGGCTTGCAGCGCGGCCTCCAGCGTCGGCGTGAAGTGCAGCCCGGCGGTCGGCGCCGCTACCGCGCCTTCATGCACCGCGAACATCGTCTGATAGTCGCTACTGTCCTGTTCGTCCGGCGTCCGGCGTGAAGCGATGTAAGGCGGCAGCGGCGGCGCGCCGACATCGGCGATGGCCTGATCCAGCGTCGGACCATGAAACGAGAACGTCAGCGTCACCTCGCCGTTGTCACCCTTGGCTTCCACCTGTGCGTCGAGATGGCCGAGCAAGCACACCCTGCCCTCGTTGCCGAAGCGGATGGCGTCGCCCTCGATCAACTTCTTCGCGGGCTTCACCAGCGCCTGCCAACGCGAGCCGTCGAGGCGCTTGATCAGCGTCGCCTCGATGCGCGGCTCGGCATCTCGGCCGATGCGGCGGCCTGCCAGTTGCGCCGGAATGACCTTCGTGTCGTTGACGACAAGCTGATCGCCGGGCCGCAAGACCTGCGCCAGATCGGATACGTGGCGATCCTGCAAAGGCGCGCCGGGCTGCACCACGAGAAGGCGCGCGGCATCGCGCGGGTGCGCCGGTCGCAGCGCAATACTTTCAGGCGGCAGTTCAAAATCGAAAAGATCGGTGCGCATGGATCAACTGGACAATGTGACGGAAGGAGTTGCCTCCATCACTGGACCCTTGGGGCTGGAAACGTCAATGGCCGGAGGTTATCCGGCCATTGCACCTTCGTTGAAAGTCGAGAGCGCTCAGGCGGCGTCGGCCGCCATCCGCGCCGCC
>JAFKKM010000081.1 GCA_017305555.1 Hyphomicrobiales bacterium
GATTTCCTTCTGGCATTCGGCGATCGACCAGCCAGGCAACACCGCGATCCGGCAATCGACATCGCACCACGCCGGCACGCTGGACGCCCAGTCGCCGCCCTTGATGATGCCCGGATTGAAATTGATCGGGTGATTGACGTCCTTGAAATGCTTGTCGTTGACCGCGCGCTTGTTCCACTCGATCTCGAGCTTCTCCATCGCGTGGATGAGATGATAGGCGGCCATGATCGCGTTGGAGCCCGCCCCCGCCTCGAACACATGCACCGGGAAGCCGCGGACGCGGATGCGGAACCAGATCACGCCGACCTGCGAGCGGATCATCTCGCCGTCGGTCGGCTCCGGAATGAAACAGGCGTCGGCACGATAGCCGCGCTGGATGGTCGAGAGCGCACCGACCCCGGTGCTCTCCTCCTCGATCACCGACTGGAAGTGAATCCGCGCGGTCGGCTTCAGGCCCGCCGCCTTGATGGCATCGAGCGCATAAAGCGCGGCGATGGTGCCGGATTTCATATCGCAGGCGCCGCGGCCATACATCCTGCCGTCCTTGATGGTCGGCTGGTACGGCGGCGTCTCCCACATATCGAGCGGTCCCGCCGGCACCACGTCGCAGTGGCCCTGGATGATCAGCGATTTGCCCGCTTCGCGCGCCGGCCGATAGGTGCCGACCACCGTGCGCGCGCGGGAAAAATCATGCTCGATGGGGCCGTAGCCGCGCAGATCCTTCAGATCGTCGAGATTGATATGCCAGTCATCGACCTCATAGCCGCGTGCACGCAACAGATCGCCGATCAGGTCCTGACACGGCCCTTCGGCACCGCGCGTGCTGGGAATGGCGACGAGTTGTTTAGTGGTTTCCAGTTGAGCGTCGAAACCGGCATCGACGGCGTCGAGGATACGTTTCTTGTTGTCGTTGGCGCTCATGGTTCCCCCTGTTGGCTGGCCTTTGCGGAATGGCTCATCCGCTTCATGGTTCCATCAAACCATATTCCGGTGGGGGTTGTCGCGGGATATCGGGCCTATCAGAATCGCATAAGGGCCAATCGATTCGGGTCCGCTCGACGGTTCAACACGGAGGGAAGATGTCCATCAACCGCAACGTGCTGATGTTCATCATCGGCCTGCTCATCGCGGTCGTCGCCGTGCTCGGCTACAAGCAGTATCAGGACAGCAAGCAGCCCGATGGCGTCCAGATCAATATCGGCAAGGACGGCCTGAAAATTCAGAACAAGTGATGGCTCGGATGCGCAAGCTGAAATTGACGATGATCGGCATGGGGTTCGGCCTCGCCTGCGGTTTGACGCTGCTGGGGAGCGCCACGCGCGTCTACGCCGAACAGGTTTCGAGCGAACGGGACATCGTCGATCTGCGGCTCGGCCAGCGCATCCTTGTCGATGACGGCACCTGCCCGACCGGACAGATCAAGGAAGTGACCGGCGCACAACTCTCGAGCGCCGGCGTGGTCCGCCGCATCACATGCGTCTCGCGCCAGGGCGCGCGGCGCTGATCTCACTCACCGCGCCGCCATCACCAGCGCGGACGCGGGACCCGCGACCGGGGTGCCGTTGTAGCTGAAGGTGCCGATGTTGTGTGCCGCGTGTTCGGCCGACGACCCTGCCATGCAAGGTCCAACCAGAAACACCGCGAAGGCGAATAGGAAGCTGAACGTGCGCATCTGAGGCTCCCGTGCGTTCGACGCCGGCAGCCTTGTTCGCTGCTCGTTGCGGCGATCAATAAGCGCCCGGCGTTTCGGACGTTTTGCATGGGTCGCAGAAAACGGTGTCGTGGTTCGAGGGATTTGTTTCATCGCATCCCGTGCGACGAAACAAATCTCGATTTTCCACGCCTCACGGGCAGATATGAAGGCAATTTTCCTCAGGCCGATTGCCGCACCGCTTCTGCCGGTTTGATGTTCTGGTTCAGTCGGAAGAAATTGGTCGGATCGTATTTGGTCTTGAGCGCGAGCAGCCGCGCGTAGTTCTCGCCGTAGGCCGCCTCGATGCGTTCCATCCCTTCGTCACCGAGATTATTGGCGTAAACGCCGCCGGTCGAGAAGGGCCGCATCGCGTCCCACAACCCGCGCGCCCAGCGAATGTGCGCTGCGTCCTCCGCCGGATCGTCCCAGATCGAGATCGGGAAGCAATCGTATGCCGCGTCACGGTTGACGTAAGGCGTAGCATTGGCCGGAACACGCGCGATCGCACCGCCGACCTGTTGCAGTACAAGCAGCGATTCCGCCGGCGCGGTTGCGTACGACGCCAGCAGCGTATTGATCGCCGCGTCGGACAGTTCGCGCAGGAATTGCGCCTTCCAGTAGTAACGGCGGCCGCGCGGGAAAAGCGGATCGCCGGCGGACTGGATGTCGACGTAGGCACGCGGCGCGATGTCATCCTGTAGCGGAGCGCCATGCGCGCGCAGCGATTTGACGACGCGCTCGCCTTCGTCGATCGGGCCGATATAGCAGGCCGAAATGCCGAGGACGCGTTCACCCGTCGGCATGGTCACTAGCGCCGCATCCAGGCTCAATTCGTCGGGAGCAGCCTGAGCGAACGCATGGTAGAAGCGCATGGCATCCCGCGCGCGATCATACGGATGCACGACCGAGCCGGCCAACAACATCGGACCGACCGGAAACAGCCGGTACTCGAAGGTCGTAACGATTCCGAAGTTGCCGCCACCGCCACGGATGGCCCAGAACAGATCCGGATGTTCAGCAGCGCTCGCCCGCAACAACCGACCATCCGCCATGACGATCTCGACCGAGATGAGGTTGTCGCAGGATAGCCCGTGTTTGCGGCCGAGCTTGCCGAAGCCGCCGCCGAGCGTCAGCCCGGCGATGCCGGTGTCGGCGTTGACGCCCATCGTCGTTGCAAGGCCGTGCGCCTGGGTTGCAGTATCGAACTCGCCGAGATTGAGACCCGCCTGTGCCCGCGCCGTCCGATTGATCGGATCGACCTCGATCTGCTTCATGCGCGAGAGATCGATAACAAGCCCACCATCGCACACCGAAGCGCCGCCGATGTTATGACCGCCGGAGCGCACGGCCACCAGCAGGGATCGCGACCGCGCAAAATTGACTGCCGCGACGACATCGTCGGAGCCTGCGCAATAGACAATGCCGGCCGGGCGCCGGTCGACCATGCCGTTCCAGACTTTCCTTGCCTGGTCGTAGGCCACATCGCCGGGGATAACCACCTCGCCCCTCACCGCCTGTCTCAGGGCGGCGGTATCGGACGCTGGCAGGGTCCCTTCATTGTCGTGTCGCTCAGTAAGGCTGGTCATATTCATGGCGGCCTCCCGATTTGCCGCTGCGACGCGGCTCTGACGACAGGAAGCGTCTCATGGGCCCCGATTGCTGGCAAAATCGAATTTCTCAGTCGCCAGATGAGCTGAACTCATCTACGATTGCCCGATGCGAAAGCTTCCGCCATTGGGGTCCCTTCGCGCCTTCGAGGCTGCCGCAAGGCACATGAGCTTCCGCAATGCCGCCGACGAACTCGGTGTGACGCCGACCGCGATCAGTCATCAAATTCGAATTCTCGAGGACATCTGCGGCCAGCCGTTGTTTCGCCGTCGCCCGCGCCCCCTTGAACTGACAAGTGCCGGCGAGCGGCTGTTTCCGGCGCTCCGAAGCGGCTTCGATCTGTTCGCCAGCGCGGTTGCCACTGCATCCCCACGGGTCAGTCACAAGCGCTTACGCGTGACAAGTCCTAACGCCTTTGCCAGCCGCTGGCTGGTGCCGAGATTGCCGAAGTGGCGCGAGGCCTATCCGAAGATCCCGTTGGAGATCATCGGCACGGATGCGGTGCTGGATCTGCGCGCCGGAGAAGCCGATGTCGCCATTCGCTACGCGCGGCGTATGCCGCTCGATCTCAGCGGCAAGGAGATTTTCCGCGATACGTTCTTTCCGGTGTGCAGTCCCGAATTGTTAGCCACGGGAGGACGACGGATCGAGCGCGCGGCCGATCTGTTACACTACCCGTTGATCCACTTCGATTGGATGAATCGTGATCGCGACGCGCCGACCTGGTCGCGCTGGCTTGCGACCGCGCGATCCATCGATCCCAACATTCCCGAGACCAACAAGGCGTGGGATTTGAGTTTCAGGGAAGAACTGCACGCGATCGATGCCGTGGCAGCGGGTGAAGGCATCGCGATCTTCAGCGACGTTGTCGTCGGTCGCGAACTCAAGAGCGGCGCTCTGGTCAAAGCTCACGATCTGTCGCTTCCGGGTTACGGCTTTTACGTCGTTCACGCCCCGCATCATCACGAGCAGCCCAGCATCGAAGCCTTTTCGGCCTGGTTGCGGTCCGTCACATAATCCATCGGGTTAGGCGTTTTCGCTTCACGGCTCCACGTCACGTCAACGGCAGAACGCGTGTCAGCTTCGACACCAGGCGCTACTTGAAGAAATCACCGCACTTCTGCACGGCGGTGTCCGCTGCACCCCACGGCATGATCGGCACCGACGAGGTGGAATTCTTCGGCGAACCGTCGATCAGCTTGTCGGAGTAGACCATGTAGACCAGCGTGTTGCGCTTGGCGTCGCAGCCGCGCACGATCTGCATCTTCTTGAAGAACAGCGAGCGGCGCTGGCTGAACATATCCTCGCCCTGCTCCAACTTGGCTTTCGCCTTGAAACGGATCGGCGCGATCTGCCGACACGACAGCGATATATCCGAGACCTGTTCGGCGAGCCCGAGCCAGCCCTTGAAGCCGCCCTTCTCTGGCACGGTGAAATGGCAGGCGACGCCCTCGATCTCGGGATCGTCGATGCCGTAGGTCGCGAGCTTGTCGTTGGGGCTCATCCACTTGAACACGGTGGAGCGGCGGAAGATCAAATCCGGTTCATCGGCCGCGAACGCCGACCAAGCTGTCAACAGCGCGAACACCACGACGGCAAGCCCGATTAATTTCGGGCGCATATCCCCGCGCTGCCGTTTACCCAATGCCATTAACGTCTCCGTTCGCATAACCCCGGCCATATAGGGTCACCCCCCGTCCAGCGGTAGGGGCGCAAGCCGTTAAGGCAAAATGAGGGGATTTGCCAGATATTTTCAGCTTGGTTGGAGATTGGCGGGCGCGTTGCATGAACTCCTTGCTTCATTGGCGCACTAACGATCGAAAACTGAAAAGTAAGGAAGTGTTGCGTTGCGTATCAAACAGGTTCCTGCCGGCGCGCGGGCCGACGATTCGGCTGCTTGCGTCCGTTCCTCCCTGCCCTCGTCCCGTCCGTGGGCCACGGCCCTCCTGACCTCCGCGATCGTCATCGGCGGCATTGCCCCCGCAATGGCGCTGCCGCAGGATTTCTGGTCGGACGACGTCTTTTATGAACCCGCGCCGCCACCGCGGCCGGTGATTCACCGCCGCCACAAGGCGCCTCGCGCCAAAGTGAAGGAAACCGTTGCACCGGCGCGCAAGCCGCAACGCCCACTGATCGTCGCGGTCTCGATCAGGAATCAATCACTGAAAGTTTATGACGCCAACGGCCTGTTCGCCGAAGCGCCGGTGTCGACCGGAATGGCCGGGCACGCGACGCCGCTCGGCATCTTCAGCGTGATCCAGAAGAACAAATGGCACCGCTCCAACATCTACAGCGGCGCACCGATGCCATACATGCAGCGGCTGACCTGGTCCGGCATCGCGATGCACGCCGGCGCACTGCCGGGTTATCCGGCGTCGCACGGCTGCATCCGGATGCCGAACCATTTCGCGACCCAGATCTGGAATTGGACCCGGATGGGCGCGCGTGTCGTGGTCACCTCCGGCGAGGTCGCCCCGGTCGCGTTCTCGCACCCGCTACTCGTCACGCAGAAGCCCGCGCCGCAAGCCCTGCCTCCGGCTGACGACTCGGTGCCTTCGGCCGACGCCAAGCCTGCCACGCCGGCGGCGCTTATCAACGCGACAATCGATTCCGCGAAAAGCACCGACGACACCACGACAGCCATCACCATCGATCTGAAGGACCTGCGGCCGTCGCTGACGCCACACATCGGCGCGATCGCCGAGCCGACCACAACCGGCCTCGCCGCCGACAAGCCGACCAAGGTGGCTGACGCCAGCGCCACGCTGACGCAAACGGCTACACCCTCAACGCTCACCGACGGCACGACGTCCGCGCCGGGCAGCGATGCCGCTCCCGCAGCAGTCCCGACGCCGCCTGCACCGAAGCGCACCGGCCCGATCGCGGTGTTCATCAGCGGCAAGGACGGCAAGCTCTACGTGCGCCAGAACTTCGAACCGCTGTTCGATGCGCCGATCACCATCGCACCAAGCGAGCGCCCGCTCGGCACCCACGTCTTCACCGCGCAGGCCGTGACCGCGCCGGAGGATGGCGACAAGACTGCTGTGACATTCCGCTGGTCGGCAATGTCGATGCCGGTCGAAGCGCGCGCGAAAGCCGTGAGCCGCCGTGCCGCCAAGCGGCGGCACGACATCGGCGCCATCGACACCGAACCGAAGCCGACCGCCGACAGCGCCACCGAGGCGCTGGATCGCCTGACCATTCCCGCCGAGACCATGACGCGGGTTGCCGAAGCGCTCTCGACCGGCAGTTCGATCATCGTCTCGGATCAGGCACTCGATCGCAGCGAAACCGGCCAGGGCACCGACTTCATCGTGCCGCTGCGCTAAAGCATGATCCCGAAAAGTGGGAACCGGTTTTCGGAAAAGATCATGCTCAAACAGAAAGTAGACGGTGGGTCAGATTCAACGCAGTTGGATCAGACCCTAAAGTCGGTGTAGCGCGGCAAAACCGCCATTGCCGCGCTCTCGCGAATCAGCCCCACTTGCAAGGCTTGCGCGTCGGTTTCGGCGCGCAGCCAGCCAATCGGAGGGGTCCCATGCGCATCGCGGCAGCCTTCATCGTTGCAGGCGCTCTCTCGCTCGGTGCAACCAGCGCCGCCTGGTCGCAGGCCGCGGCCGCGAAACCCGCCGCGACGCCGGCGGCCGCTCCCGCGCCAACCACACCTGCGCCCGCACCAGCCGCAAAAGCCGCCTGCGCCAATCCGGACGCACTCGGCATCAGCCGCATTGTCGAGATCGATACGACCGGCGGACCGGGCTTCGGCTTCGAGCATTTCAAGCAACTCGACTTCCTGCGTGACAAGGAAGTGGTGCTGACCTTCGACGACGGCCCGTGGCCGCACACCACGCCCGCGGTGCTGAAGGCACTTGCCGACCAGTGCACCACCGGAATCTTTTTCGCGATCGGCAAGCACGCCACCTACCATCCGGAAATCCTCAAGCAGGTCGCAGCCGCCGGCCACACCATCGGCGCGCACACCTGGTCGCACGCCAACCTCAACGGCAAGAAGATGACCGAGCAGGCGGCGAAGGACGAGATCGAGAAAGGTTTCAGCGCAGTGAAATGGGCGCTGGGCAGCGCACCCGCGCCGTTCTTCCGCTTCCCCGCACTTCAGCATCCGCCGGCGATGGTGACCTATCTCGGCACCCGCAACATCGCGATGTTCTCCTGCGACATCGACTCCTTCGACTTCAAGTCGCGCAACGCCCAGCAGGTCATCGACACGGTGATGAAGAAGCTGGACAAGCTCGGCAAGGGCATCATCCTGATGCACGACTTCCAGAAGCACACCGCTGAAGCCTTGCCGGAACTGTTGCGCAGACTGAAGGCCGGCGGCTACAAGGTGGTGAAGATGCGCGCCAAGGCGCCGGTGGAGACGCTGCCGCAGTACGACGAGGAACTGCTCAAGAGCGTCAAGCTGCCCACCGTCAGCACCCGGCCGATTTCCAGCGTCGTCAAGACGGTGACGGAATAGCGCACGTCAACTTGAAGGAGGTACCGGCACTGTGACGCCGTTGTTGCGTATCGAAGGCTATGTCATCCTGTCCGCCAACGGAATGCTCGCCGATGCCGATCATGTGATGCCGCCCGAACTGAAGTTCGACGGCGATCAGCAATTCTTCAACGAGGCGCTGGACAACGCGAGCCTCGTCGTCCACGGCCGCAATTCCGGCGAGGAGCAGCCGAATTCGCCGAAGCGCACGCGCATCGTGCTGACGCGCAGCGTCAAGGCGCTGGCGCCCGATCCGTCCAATCCGAAAGCGACGTTGTGGAATCCGGCGGGCGCATCGTTCGACGCGGCGTGCGAACGTGCCGGCGTCACGAGCGGCGTTGCCGCGATCATCGGTGGGCCGACCGTGTTCGGCCTGTTCCTCGACCGCTTCGATACGTTCTGGTTGTCGTTCGCGCCGCGCGTCCGCATTCCCGGCGGCGAACCGGGCCTGCCCGGCGTGCCAGCACGCACGCCGCAAGCGATCCTCGCCGCGCACGGGCTTCACGCCGCCGAGACCCGCGTTCTCGACGCCGCGAACGACGTCAGCGTCACGGCATGGCGGCGGTGAGATCGTCATTATCAGCGTGGGTCGTCATTGCGAGCGAAGCGAAGCAATCCAGAAAGCCACGAAGCAAGAACTGGATTGCTTCGCTTCGCTCGCAATGACGGGACAATGAGCGGCTCGCCCTAATAATTATTCGACGCCGGTTCGGCATAAGCCGGCACGTCACGTGACCTGCCGCCGATGCCGGCGATGATCAACAGTCCGCCGATCAGCGAGAGGTTTTTCAGCGCCTGGATCATATTGCCCTTGGCGTCCGGCCACGCTTGATTCCAGAAGTCGTGGAAGTAGAACGTCGCCGCGATCACGAACAGCGCCAGCAGCACCGCGAACACGCGGGCGCCGAGATTGAAGGCGATTGCCAGCCCGCCGACCAGTTCCAGCGCGCCCACGGCGATGGCCAGCATTTTCGCCATCGGCATTCCCGTCATGTCCTCGAGCTGCGTGACATAGTCGGTGACCGCCGCCGGCATCATCACCTTCGCAGTGATGACCTCGGTCGTGCCGGCGAGATCGAGCAAATGCAGTGCACCGGAAACGATGAACAGGATCGCGAACAGAAATCGGCCGACGGAGATGAAAGCTGGCATCGTCGCCTCACGAGCACCACCGATGCCCTGCGCACCGGCGAACCGAGTATGGGCTGCGATTTCGGTTTTTCCTATCCCTTTGGATGAGGGGGTGGGCCTCAACCGAACGCGAATAGTTCCAAGTCGCGAACGTCCCACGAATAACGTCGTCCCTGCGAAGGCAGGGACCCATACGCCGCAGCGTTTCGGCTCAATAACGACCGCCAGGGGTTATCGGCCCCTGCCTTCGCAGGGGCGACGCCGAGATTGTTTGACCGTGCGCATTACATCCCACGCCGCCCCCTCAGGACGATGCCAGCGCCTGTGCGATCTCACCCGAACAACGTCGGTTGCTGCCGTCCTGCCCGGTCCTGCGCTTCGACCGCCGCAACCGCCGTCATGTTGAGGATGCCGCGCGCTGTCACCGAAGGCGTCAGGATATGCGCCGGGCGGGCTGGGCCGATCAGGATCGGGCCGACCGGCAGGCCGTCCGCCAGTTCCTTGACCATCTGATAGGCGACGTGCGCGGAATCGAGGTTGGGCATCACCAGCACATTGGCGACGCCTTCCAGCCGCGACTGCGGCAGCACGTAGTCGCGCTTGATCTGCGACAGCGCGGTGCCGCCCTGCATCTCGCCGTCGGCTTCGATCTCGGGGTGACGCTCCTTCAACAGCGCGGTGGCGCGGCGCATCTTGCGCGCGGCCTCGGTGTCGTAGCTGCCGAAATCCGAATGCGACACGAAGGCGATCTTCGGCTTGATGCCGAAGCGCTGCACATGCGCCGCCGCGGACGCTGCGATCTCCGCCAGTTCCTCGGCGGTCGGATTGGGCCGCACCTGCGTATCGGCGAGGAAGAACGAACCCTTCGACGTGATCATCAACGACAGCGCCGCGAAGTCGGTGACGCCGGGGCGCGCGCCGATAATCTCGCGCACATGGCGCAGGTGACTCATGAAGCGGCCCTCGACGCCGCACAGCATCGCATCCGCCTCGCCGCGCACCACGGCCAGTGCGGCGATCACCGTGGCGTTGGTGCGCACCATGGTGCGCGCCGCGTCCGGCGTCACGCCGTGGCGTCCGGCGGCATCGATATAGCTCTGCACGTAGGAGCGATAGCGCGGATCGTCTTCCGGATTGACCAGATCGAAATCATGCCCCGGCCGGATCACCAGACCGAGCCGCTCGATGCGCGCGTTCACAACGGACGGACGCCCGACCAGGATCGGCCGCGCCAGCTTTTCTTCCAGCACAGCTTGCGTCGCACGCAGCACGCGCTGATCCTCGCCCTCGGCATAGATCACGCGCACCGGCTGCGTGCGCGCCTTGCTGAACACCGGCTTCATGATCAGGCCGGAGCGGAAGGTGAAGCGTTCGAGCCGCTCGCGATACTGTTCGAAGTCGACGATCGGCCGCGTCGCGACGCCGGAGTCCATCGCCGCCTTGGCGACGGCCGGCGCGATGCGCAGGATCAGGCGCGGATCGAACGGCGACGGGATCAGCGAGCCCGGACCGAAGCCATGCACCTCGCCGCCATCCCCGCCCGGCACGGCCGCATCCGACGGCGCCTCGCGCGCCAGTTGCGCGATGGCGTCAACCGCAGCGCGCTTCATCTCCTCATTGATCGCGGTGGCGCCGACATCAAGCGCGCCACGGAAGATGAAGGGGAAGCAAAGAACGTTGTTCACCTGATTGGGGAAGTCCGAACGGCCGGTGCAGATCATCGCGTCGGGACGCGCCTTGCGCGCTTCGTCCGGCATGATCTCCGGCGTCGGATTGGCGAGCGCCAGCACCAGCGGCTTGTCGGCCATGCGCTTGACCATCTCGGGCTTCAGCACGTTGGGGCCGGACACGCCGAGGAAAATGTCGGCGCCGTCGATGACGTCATCGAGCACGCGCTTGTCGGTCTTCTGCGCATAGACCGCTTTCCAGCGGTCCATGTGTTCGTTACGGCCGTCATAGACGAGGCCGTCGAGATCGCAGATCCAGATGTTCTTGCGCTGCGCGCCGAGCGACACCAGCAAATTCAGACAAGCGATCGCGGCCGCGCCCGCGCCGGTGCCGACGATCTTGCAGTCCGAAAGTTTCTTGCCGTTGAGCAGCAGCGCGTTGGTAACAGCGGCGGCGACGATGATGGCGGTGCCGTGCTGGTCGTCGTGGAATACCGGGATCTTCATGCGCGCCTTGAGCTGCGCCTCGATCTCGAAGCAATCCGGCCCGCTGATGTCTTCGAGGTTGATGCCGCCGAAGGTCGGCTCCAGCGCCGCCACCGTTTCCACCACGCGCTCGATGGTGTTGGCGGCGATCTCGATATCGAACACATCGATGCCGGCGAACTTCTTGAACAGCACCGCCTTGCCTTCCATCACCGGCTTCGATGCCAGCGGGCCGATGTTACCGAGGCCGAGCACCGCGGTGCCGTTCGAAACGACGGCAACGAGGTTGGCGCGGACGGTGAGATTGGCAGCTTCCAGCGGATCGGCGGCGATGGCCTCGCACGCCGCGGCGACGCCGGGGCTATAGGCCAGCGCGAGATCGCGCTGGTTGGCAAGCGGCTTGGTCGCCTGGATTTCCAGTTTTCCCGGCCGCGGCAGTTGATGGAATGCAAGGGCCGCAGATTTCAGATCGTCACTAGCTTTCGTCACCTTGCCCTTGCCTCCGCTTATACGTCCGTCTCAACCATCCCCGGCGTCGTCCCCGCCTTCGCGGGGACGACGATCTTCGTGTTGCAAGCTTGCCCGAACAATCTCCGGTCAGGAAATCGGGATGACGAACGCCCTCACAAATAAGCCCTCACTTCTCCGGCAGATTGAGCCGGATATGCAATTCGCGAAGCTGCTTCGGCGTGACGTCGGACGGCGCACCCATCAGCAGGTCTTCCGCTCGCTGGTTCATCGGGAACAGCGAAATCTCGCGCAGATTGGTCGTGCCGCATAACAGCATCACGATGCGGTCGACGCCGGCCGCCATGCCGCCATGCGGCGGCGCGCCGTACTGGAACGCGCGGTACATCCCGCCGAAACGCTCGATCACAGTTTCCTCGCCGTAGCCCGCGATCTCGAACGCCTTCACCATCGCTTCCGGCTTGTGATTGCGGATGCCGCCCGATGCGATCTCGTAACCGTTGCAGGCGATGTCGTACTGGAACGCCTTGATGGTCAGCGGGTCCTGCGTGTTCAGCGCCTCGAGGCCGCCCTGCGGCATCGAGAACGGGTTGTGCGAGAAGTCGACCTTCTTGTCTTCCTCGTTGTATTCGTACATCGGGAAGTCAACGATCCACGCCAGCGCATACTGATCCTTGTCGATCAGGTTCAACTCCTCGCCGACGCGCGTACGCGCGAGTCCTGCGAATTTCCAGAACTTTGCCGGGTCGCCGGCGACGAAGAACGCGGCATCGCCGGCCTTGAGGCCGAGTTGCGCACGAATGGCTTCGGTGCGCTCCGCGCCGATATTGTTGGCGAGCGGACCCGCGCCCGAAATCTTTTGGTCACCTTCGCCCTCGCGCCACATGATGTAGCCGAGGCCGGGCTGGCCTTCGCCTTGCGCCCACGAGTTCATGCGGTCGCAGAATGCGCGCGAGCCGCCGCCGGGACCGGGGATCGCCCAGACCTGGTTCTTGGTGTCTTCCAGCATCCGCGCGAACACCTTGAAGCCGGAGCCGCGGAAGTGCTCGGAGACGTCCTGCATCTCCAGCGGATTGCGCAGGTCCGGCTTGTCGGTGCCATACTTGCGGATGGCGTCCGCGAACGGAATGCGCGGCCACGTCTGCGTCACCTTCTTGCCCTTGGCGAAATCCTCGAACACGCCGGTGATCACCGGCTCCATCGCCGCGAACACGTCTTCCTGCGTGATGAAGCTCATCTCGACGTCGAGCTGATAGAACTCGCCCGGCAGACGGTCGGCGCGCGGGTCCTCGTCGCGGAAACACGGCGCGATCTGGAAATAGCGGTCGAAGCCCGACATCATCAGCAGTTGCTTGTACTGCTGCGGCGCCTGCGGCAACGCGTAGAACTTGCCGGGATGGATGCGCGACGGCACCAGGAAGTCGCGCGCGCCTTCCGGCGACGATGCGGTCAGGATCGGGGTCTGGAATTCGAAGAAGCCCTGATCCTTCATGCGCCGGCGCATCGCATCGACGATGGCGCCGCGGGTCATGATGTTCTGATGCAGCTTCTCGCGGCGCAGATCGAGGAAGCGATACTTGAGCCGGGTATCCTCGGGATATTCCTGATCGCCGAACACCGGCAACGGCAGTTCGCCGGCTTCGCCCAGCACCTCGATCTCGTTGATGAACACTTCCACCGCGCCGGTCGGCAGGTCGGCGTTGTCGGTGCCCTCGGGGCGACGGCGCACCCTCCCATCGATCCGCACCACCCACTCCGCGCGCAGCCGCTCGGCGTCCTTGAACGCCGGCGAATCCGGATCGGCGACGCACTGGGTCAGGCCGTAATGGTCGCGCAGGTCGATGAACAGCAGGCCACCATGGTCGCGGATGCGGTGACACCAGCCAGACAGCCGGACGGTCTGGTCGATATTGGCGTCGCGCAACGCGCCGCAGGTGTGGGAGCGATAACGGTGCATGGAAGTCCCAAAATACGTCAGAGGATGCGGAATCGCGAGGCTTATGCCTCCCGGCGCAGGAGGCCACGGTTTACCCGAGCCGCCCCCGCCCGGCAACCGCGCGCAAAGCCGCTTCCGACCGAGGCAGGCCCGGTCGGACACCCATGGCGACGTCAGACCACGCACCGAAATGGCTTACTTTGGCGGCTTCAGCTCCGACGAATTGATCCAGGCATCAAGGCGCATGGCTGTTTCGGCCTGACCGGCCTTTTGCAGGAGCAATTCTTTCTGCGGGCCCGGCTTAAGTCGATCCGCCTGCGCGCGAAGCCGGCCGGCCCACGCATTGAGACGGTCTTGCAGGGAAATCTGTTGTTTGAAACGTCGCCGCTTGAACATGGCGCGCTCCTTTCTCTTGGAGAAAGGCGGGAGCGCAATTGGCGTTCTCATCACCGATAGATACCTAGAGCCGGGCGGTGATGGACGAGAATCTGCGCCTATAATCCCCGGCGCGCCAGTGAATTATTCATGATCGTGCCGGAACGAACGGGGGCGTTGGTTTTCGGAATCGACGGCGCTTGGGGTTGGCGGCCCCATCGGTCCCGCCGAACAGGTCGGGAACAACCCTGTCCGGCGTCGAAATCGGGGCGACAACGGCGAAAAGACGCGATATGCAGCGTCGATGGACCTGATTACGACAACCGCCGACCTCGCGGCCGTTTGCGACCGCCTCGCCCGCCACCCCTTCGTCACCGTCGATACCGAATTCTTGCGGGAAACCACCTATTTTCCGCAGCTCTGTGTGCTCCAGATCGCGAGCGTGGAGGAATCCGCCGTCATCGACGCGCTGGCCGAGGGCCTCGACCTCGCCCCCTTCTTCGCCCTGATGGCCAACGAAAAAGTGCTGAAGGTCTTCCACGCCGCCCGGCAGGACATCGAGATCATCTGGCACCTCGCCGGCATCGTCCCCGCCCCGGTGTTCGACACCCAGGTCGCTGCCATGGTGCTGGGCTACGGCGACAGCATCGCCTACGACCAACTGGTGGAGCGGATTACCGGCCACCGCCCCGACAAGACGCACCGTTTCACCGACTGGTCGTCGCGTCCGCTTTCCGAGGCGCAGATCCATTACGCCGAAGGTGACGTCACCCACCTGCGCGATGTCTTCGTGGCGCTCGACGCCGACCTGAAGAAGCGCGGTCGCAGCGACTGGGTCAGCGAGGAGATGGAAATCCTCACCTCGCCCAAAACCTACGACGCCGACCCGGCCCGCGCCTGGGAGCGGCTGAAGACCCGCGTGCGCAAGCCGAAGGAACTCGCCATCCTGATGGAGGTCGCGGCCTGGCGCGAGCGCGAGGCGCAGACCCGCAACGTGCCGCGCTCCCGCGTGCTCAAGGACGACGCCATCGGCGACATCGCCACCCACGCGCCCACCTCCATCGAGCGGCTGGCCGGCCTGCGCTCGCTGCCGAAAGGTTTTGAGCGCTCGAAATGGGGCGCCGACATCCTCGAGGCGGTACAGCGCGGTCTTGCCCGCGACCTGCGCGAACTGCCCAAGCTCGACAAGCCGCGCCATAACGGCAACGGCTCCGCCACCGTCGAACTGCTCAAGGTGCTGCTGCGGATGACCTCGGAACGCTACGCCGTCGCCAGCAAGGTGATCGCCACCGTCGACGACCTCGAACAGATCGCCACCAGTGACGACGCCGACGTCGGCGCACTCAAGGGATGGCGACGCGAACTGTTCGGCGACGCCGCGTTGGCCCTCAAGCATGGCCGGCTGGCCCTGGCGATGGAAAAGGGTCGCGTGGTCCGGGTCGACCGCGATTGAAATCGGCTAGTCGAACCGCCTCAATCAGGTCGTGAAACGGCCACGCTATCGCCGCAAGATTCCCGGGAGCCTTCAACCGGTGCCTAAAGCTGGTTGATGCTGGAGAAATCAAAATTCGAATCCGGCGGATTGGTCCCGATCCGCACCACGCCATCACTCGGGAAATGATACGGCGGCACTGGCAAATTGTAGGGTGCCGGCACTCCGCGAAAAACGCGGGCAGCCAAATCATATTTCGAACCATGGCACGGACAGAAGTAACCGCCGAGCCAATCCGACGTCGGTACCGATGCGCTCGGGTCCGGATAGTACATCGGAATACACCCGAGGTGAGTGCATATGCCAACATACACGCCGTACTCGGGTTTGATCGACCGATGCCAATTCTTGGCATAATCGGCTTGCTGGAGTTGCTCCGAACCTGCATCGGCGAGTCGCGACAGCAGCTTTTCGTCCTGCAAAGTCTTTAGCGCGCTCGGCGTACGATTGATCACGAAAACCGGTCGCCCGCGCCAGCGAACAACGACCTGCTGCCCCGGCTGTACCTTGCTGAGGTCGAGATCAACAGGACCGCCAGCAGCCAGAGTGGCCTGATCGGGCTCCATTTGAGAAAGCAAAGGCACGACTGCCGCCGCGGCTCCGACGAGGCCGACGCACCCAGTTAACACGTAGAGAAAATCCCTTCGCGTCTGTTTGTGATCGGATGATATTTCTGATTGATCGGCAGGCAAGATGGTCACGGTTCGCTCCGAATGCGGCTGCGCCCCGATCAGTCGCCAAAATTGATGCCGCGTTAGATAACGCTGCACTTGTTTGCAGAAGATTGAATGTCCCGATAACGCGCGCGCGGCGGCATTGTTGCCTCCGGCCGTTCAACCATCGGTGACTGAACGCTCAGCCAGAGCGGCCAGCTACTTTCGCACGATCGATCCCGAGCGTCCGACCAGCTTGGCGAGTTGCTTGAAGCGACTGCCGGCGCGGTCCGCCACCAGATCGACCATGCGGTGCTCGAAGATCAGCGACAGCTTGCGGCCCTTGCTGCGGAAGTGCGTTGCCGGCAATACACCGGGCCGCGCCGCCGAAATCAAATGTGCGACACGGAACGCCGCGCCCAACACGCGCGCGCGCTCGAGCATCGCCGGCGACACCAACGTGCGCACCGCCGGCGGCGATTCATTCTCCTCGCGCAATCCGGCATAACGATAAAACACCGAGAGCGCGACGAACGCCCGCCCTTCATGCGTAATCTGACCGAAGTTACCATGACAGACGAGATTGAGCGTCTGCTCGCCGCGATAGTCGGGATGTACGCGCCAACCGATATCAGACAACAAACATGCGATGTGACGCAAGCGGCGTTCGTCGGGCGTCTCCGGCAGCTTCGCGATCCTGACGAAGCGATCGGTCCACGCGATCAGTTCTTCGGCGTGCCGCGCCGAGCGCGACAACAAGACATTCAATGTCTGCGCGGCGCTCGCGAGACCGTCCTTGGCGCGCTCCGGCTCCGGAAGCATCTCGTACAACAGGCCTTCGCGCACGCCGTAGGTCGAGAACACGATGGCGTCAGGCTTCGCGATCCGAATGATATGTTCGAGCACCAGCGCCGCATAAGCCAACAGCGGTTGTCGCGCATCGGCGACCGCTTCGATATCGGCGAGCGCGTTGCTCGCGACGAGACGGCGCAATCGCCGCACGAACGCCAGCGCTTCCGTGGCCGGTATCGAATAGCCGTGCATCACCTTCAGCGGATATCCGCTTTGAATGATGTGAATGCGCGCCAGCGCGCGCCAGGTGCCGCCGACCGCGTAGAACGTGCGGCCCTTGCCTGCCACAAGCTGTGGCGCGCGCGCCAATTCGTTGCGCACGATACGCTGCGCGCGCTTTAACGATTTTTGCGAAGCGTCCTGCAATGCGAGGCTGCCGAGCGGCAACGTCACGCCGCTGCTGAGACGATTGCCGCGCACGTCGATGACTTCGAGCGACCCGCCGCCGAGATCGCCGACGATGCCGTTCGGCTTGTAGACGCCGGACACGACACCGAGCGCCGACAGTTGCGCCTCGCGCTTGCCGGGCAGGATCGTGATCGGCACACCGCAAATCTTCTCGGCGCGTGCAATGAACTCAGGTCCGTTGGTCGCATCGCGACACGCCGCGGTGGCAACGGCGTAGACCTTGCCGACCTTCATCACCCTGCACAGCGCCCGAAAGCGTCGCAACGATGTCAGCGCCTTGGCGACGGCATCCGCCGCGAGCAGGCCCGTGGTCTGTACTTCGCGGCCAAGACCGCACAGCGCTTTTTCGTTGAAAATGGAAACCAGGCTGCGCGCCAGCGATTCATAAACGACGAGACGCACGGAGTTCGAACCGATGTCGATCACCGCCACGCTGGATGCGCGCTTGCGAGGGCGCGCTGTCACCCGACAGTTCCTCTATGACGAGGACGACTGCCGTTCCGATTTGCGCGTAAGACGACGCGGCGACGATTCCTTGAGTGACTTTCCACGGCCGGACAGACTCGGATTGGTCATGAAGTAGTTATGCAGGTTGAAAGGCTCCTCGCCCTTCGCCGCCTTCATACGCGTTGACGATCCATCCGGCAATAACTGCCAGCTCTGTTCGGTGTCTTTCAAATTCGCGACCATGATCTGCTCGAGAACCTGCTGATGCACCGTCGGATTTTGCAGCGGGCACAGCACCTCGACCCGCCGGTCGAGATTGCGCGGCATCATGTCGGCGGACGAGATATACACAGCCGCTTTCGGTCCCGGCATCGCGTAACCCATGCCGAAGCAATAGATTCGGCCGTGTTCCAGAAAGCGTCCGATCACCGATTTGACACGGATGTTGTCGGATAAGCCAGGAACGCCGGGGCGCAGGCAGCAGATGCCGCGCACCACAAGTTCAATCGACACGCCGGCCTGCGACGCCGCGTAGAGTGCGTCGATGATCTCGGGATCGACCAGCGCATTCATCTTCATCCAGATCGCGGCGGGCTTGCCCTGTCGCACGAACGCAATCTCGCCCTGGATATGATCGAGGATGCGCTTGCGCAGCGTCAGCGGCGATACCGCCATCTTCTCGATGTCGCTCGGCTCGGCATAGCCGGTGATGTAGTTGAACACGCGGGCCGCGTCGCGACCGATGATCGGATCCGAGGTGAAGTACGACAGGTCGGTGTAGATGCGCGCGGTGACCGGATGATAGTTGCCGGTTCCGGTATGAACGTAAGTGGTGAGGCTGCCGGCTTCGCGACGCACCACCAGCGACAATTTGGCGTGGGTCTTCAGTTCGAGGAATCCATAGACCACCTGCACGCCGGCGCGTTCAAGGTCGCGCGCCCAGCGGATGTTCGCTTCCTCGTCGAACCGTGCTTTCAATTCGACCAGCGCCGTCACCGATTTGCCGGCCTCCGCCGCTTCCACCAGCGTGCGCACGATCGGGGAATCGCGCGAGGTGCGATACAACGTCTGCTTGATTGCGACCACGTCGGGGTCGCGTGCCGCCTGTTGCAGGAATTGCACGACGACGTCGAACGACTCATATGGGTGATGGACGATCAGGTCCTTCTGCCGGATCGCCGCGAAGATATCGCCGCCATGATCACGCACGCGCTCGGGATGGCGCGGCACGTAAGGCACGAATTCGAGATCGGGACGATCGAGCCGCGTCAGTTGCGACAGTTCGTTCATCGCTAGCACGCCGTCGACCAACAGCACCTCGTCGTCGCTGGTGGCTAACGCACGCTGCACGAAGGCGCGCAAATCCTCCGGCATGGTCGCTTCGATTTCGAGCCGGATCACAGAACCACGACGACGGCGCTTCAACGCCGTCTCAAACAGCCGCACCAGGTCTTCGGCTTCTTCCTCGATTTCCAGTTCGCTATCGCGGATCACGCGAAACGCACCCTGCCCCTTGACGAGATAGCCCGGGAAGAGACGACCGATGAAAAGACTGGTGGCCTGCTCCAGCGTCATCAACCGAACCGATGTGTCCTTGCCGTTTTGCGGCATCCGGATGAAGCGATCGATCTTGCTCGGCATACGGATCAGCGCGTCCATCGGCTTGCCGTCCGAGACGCGCACCAGATGCAGCGCGACGGTGAATCCCAAACTCGGAATGAACGGGAACGGATGCGCCGGATCGATCGCCAGCGGCGTCAGCAACGGAAAGATGTTGTGCAGGAAGTGATCCTCGACCCAGGCACGCTCCGCCTTGGTCACGTCTTTGCCATCCACCAGCACGATGCCGACCTCGGCGAGATTGCCGCGCAGGTCGCGCCAGATCGCCTGCTGATCGATAGCGAGCCGCGACACCGTTTCGTTGATGACGACGAGTTGTTCGGCCGGCGACAGACCATCGGGGCTGCGCTCGAGAATACCTTCGCGGACCTGCGCCTTGATACCGGCAACGCGGACCATAAAGAATTCGTCAAGGTTATTTGCGGAAATCGACAGGAAGCGGACGCGCTCAAGCACCGGATGGCCGGCATTGACGGCCTCCTCGAGAACCCGGCGATTGAAATGCAGCCAGGACAGTTCCCGGTTGATATAGCGCTCGGGGCTGGACGCGATCGACGGTGCTGCTTCGGAAACAGCCTTTTCGTCCTCAATTGCAGTCGTTTGAACAGCATCCATCGACGAAAATCCAAATAAACCGGAACAGTGACAACCGCGCCGACCATGTTCTATCGACATGACAATTCAATGACATGCATCGGCACGGATCAAGTCATCAGCGGGCCGGTGCGCCATCGTGCGGCAGGACATCTCGTCCCACGCCAGCAGAAAACCTACCGTTCGTCGGATGACGCTGCCCCCTGCCGCAACACGTCCGCCGCCAGCGCGCGGGTGATTGGCCGGCCGAGCCGTAGGGCTTCCGCGTCCAGCCGCGCCACCGCTTCCCGCGCCGCCACGAAGGATCGCTCAATCCGGCTGGCCAAATAACTCACCACTGGCTCGTCGAGTTGCATTTGCCGGTCGGCGCCGAGCTTGACGATCACGGCGCGAAACAGGCCGTCGTCGGGTTGGGCGAGTGTGACCACCGGTAAGGCGCGAAGCCGGGACCGCAGGTCGCGCAAGCCGATCTCGAAGGTTGAGGGCGGCTGCCGCGCGGTCATCAGAACGAATGCCTCATGTTCGCGGGCGAGATTGAGCAAATGAAACAGGGCGCGCTCGTCCATGGTCGCCGGATCGACATCCTCGACCACCAACGCGCCGGTCGCGAGTTCGGCGGGCACCGCCGCCGCTGTCAATGTGTGCGCCGCGGTCACCCGAGCCCCAGCGTCCTTGGCCCAGATCGCCGCCAGATGACTTTTTCCGGAGCCCTCCGCCCCGACCAGCATCATGATCCGGCTTGGCCAGTCCGGCCAACGCTCGATCAGCGCCAGTCCGGTGGCATTGCACGGACCATCAAGGAAATCGTCGCGCGAGAAGCTCTCTGCATGTGGCAGGGCAAACGCAAGCTGACGAGGTGGGGCACTCACTGACACGCATTGACTCCGTTCCGGCAGCGCCGGCACACAACTCCGTTAGCGGCTGAGTTCGATCGTGCTCATATGGCGGACCCATTCCACCAAATAGAACGCGACCGACAATAACGTCAGGATCGTCACCCCGGCCATCAGGATCATCTCGTAGGGCGTTGCGCTGAAGTTGAATCCCAATGCCGCCAGAACCAAGGCCGCCAAGGCGACCTGCGCCGCCGTATTCAACTTGGAGACCATCAGCGGCTTCATCGGTATCGGCTTGCCGAACAGCCAGGAAATGATGACGGCGCCGACGATCATGATATCCCTCGACACCACCAGGATCACGATCCAGCGTGGAAACGCGCCCCAGATACCCAGCGCGACATAGATCGAAACCAGCAACGCCTTGTCCGCCAATGGGTCGAGCAGCGCCCCCAATTCGCTCGCCATATTGAAGCGCTTGGCCAGAAAGCCATCCACGGCGTCGCTGACGCCGGCAATCACGAAGATCCCGAATGCGATCTTCATTTGTCCCGAGGCGATGGCCCAGACGATCACCGGAACCAGAATAATACGGATGAGCGTAATGACGTTCGGGATGCTCACGGGGCGTTCCGGGCTTTCGCCTGTCTCCACAAGGAGTTGGGGCCGCCATGGCCACAACCGGCGGGGTCTATGCACAGTATAGGCGGCCGTAGCTTGCCGAACCATTGCACACTGAGGGAATTCGACGTAACCACCCTTGAAATCCACGTTTTCCCCGCCGCGCCGTATCGCCACACCACAAGAACCGGCCAGGACCGACCAAACCATGACCGAGCGCAAGAACGGACTGACTTATGCCGACGCGGGCGTCGATATCGATGCCGGCAACCGGCTGGTCGACCTCATCAAGCCGATGGTACGCGCCACCGCCCGCGCCGGCGCCGATGCCGAGATCGGCGGCTTCGGCGGCCTGTTCGACCTCAAGGCGGCAGGTTTCAAGGACCCGGTTCTGGTGGCGGCGACTGACGGCGTCGGAACCAAGGTGAAGATCGCCATCGAGACCGGCATCCACAACGGCATCGGCATCGACCTCGTGGCGATGTCGGTCAACGATCTGGTGGTGCAAGGCGCCGAGCCACTGTTCTTCCTCGACTACTTTGCCTGCGGCAAGCTCGATCCTGAAGCAACCGCCGCGATCGTCGCCGGTATCGCCGAGGGCTGCCGTGAGTCCGGCTGTGCACTGATTGGCGGCGAAACAGCCGAGATGCCGGGCCTCTACAAGGATGGCGATTACGATCTCGCCGGCTTCGCAGTCGGTGCGGTCGAGCGCGGCACGTTGTTGCCGGGCCGTGACATCGCGGCGGGTGACGTCGTGATCGGGCTTGCCTCGTCCGGCGTCCATTCCAACGGGTTTTCGCTGGTACGCAAGATCGTCGACACGTCCGGGCTCGGCTTCGAGGCCCCTGCTCCATTCGCGCCGGTGATGACGCTCGGTGGCGCGTTGCTGACGCCGACCCGGCGTTACGTCAAATCGTGCCTGTGCTCGATCCGCTACGCCGGCGTCATCAAGGGCCTGGCCCACATCACCGGCGGCGGTTTCACCGAGAACATTCCGCGCGTGCTGCCGAAGTCGCTCGGGGTGCGGATCGATCTGACGCAATTGCCGGTGCTGCCGGTGTTCAAATGGCTGGCGCAACAAGGCGGCATCGCCGAACTGGAACTGTTGCGAACCTTCAATTGCGGCATCGGCATGATCGCGATCGTAGGCCGCGACACGGCCGCGGCGGTCATGGATTGTTTCCGCGCCAACGGCGAAACCGCGGTGCAACTCGGTGAAGTGATCGACCTCAATGATGACGAACGCGTCGTCTATGACGGCCATCTCGATCTCGCACCATGACCAAGCGCCGCGTCGCCATTCTGATTTCCGGCCGGGGCTCCAACATGGCGGCCCTGATCCAGGCGGCCAAGGCTCCGAACTTTCCCGCCGAAATCGTGCTGGTGATGTCGAACATCGCGGGCGCGGGCGGACTTGAGACCGCACACGCTGCCGGTATCGAGACTGTGACTATAGAGAGCAAGCCGTTCGGGAAAGATCGCGAGGCTTTCGAGCGCGCGATGCAGGACGAACTCGCCAGGCACAACATCGATCTCGTCTGCCTCGCCGGATTCCTGCGCCTG